>DATJJB010000062.1:0-5448 GCA_035492655.1 Kutzneria sp.
CCGCGCGGGCCTGGTGGTACCTGCTGCCGCCGGGCGTGGCGATCGGCGTGGTCGTGCTGGCGTTCATGATGTGCGGGCGGGCCCTGGAGGCCGTGCTCAACCCGCGGCTGAGGGAGCGGTGATGGGCGAGCCGTTGCTGGAAATGCGGTCCGCGACCGTCTCCTACCGGACCGCTGCTGGTCTCGTGCCGGCGGTGCGTGGGGTGGACCTGCGTATCGACGCCGGGCAGACGCTCGGGCTGGCCGGCGAGTCGGGCTGTGGCAAGTCCACCCTGGCCATGTCGGTGCTGCGGCTGCTGCCGCGTAACGCCGTGCTCGGCGGTGAAGTGTTGCTGGGTGGGGAGAACGTCACCGACATGACCTGGGGTCGGCTGCGGGCCGTGCGCTGGGCCGAGGCATCGGTGGTGTTCCAGGGGGCGATGCACGCCTTGAACCCGGTGCAGCGGGTCGGTGATCAGATCGCCGAGCCGATTCGCTTGCACGGCAAGGGTTCTGGCGTTGAGGAGCGGGTCGGCGAGCTGCTGGAGCAGGTCGGCCTGCCGGCGCGGCGGGCGCGGGCCTATCCGCACGAGCTGTCCGGCGGGCAGCGGCAGCGGGTGATGATCGCGATGGCGCTGGCCTGCTCACCCGGGCTGATCATCGCCGACGAGCCGACCACCGCGTTGGACGTCATGGTGCAGGCGCAGGTGTTGGACCTGCTCAAGCGCCTGGTCGACGAGCTGGACATCGGGCTGCTGATGATCAGCCACGACCTGTCGGTGCTGGGCTCCACCTGCCAGCGGCTGGCCGTGATGTACGCCGGGCGGATCGTCGAACAGGGTCCGGCCACTGAGGTGTTGCGCGCGCCGGCCCATCCGTACACCCAGGCGCTGGCCGCCGCGTTCCCGACCATCGGCGACGCCTCGTCCCGGTTGGCCCCGCGTGGGTTGGCCGGCGACCCGCCGGACCCGGCCGCGCTGCCGTCCGGATGCCCGTTCCATCCGCGCTGTCCGTCCGCCATGCCCGAGTGCTCGGGGACGGACGTCCTGCTGCGGCCCGTTTCCGCTGACCGGACGTCCGCGTGCCTGCTGGAGGTTTCGTCGTGACACTCCTTCGAGCCGCCGATGTCGCCGTGCGTTTCGGTGGCGCGCGGGCCGTGGACGGCGTGCAGCTCGACATCCGGGCCGGCGAGATCATCGCCCTGGTCGGCGAGTCCGGTTGTGGCAAGACCACGCTGGCCCGGACCCTGTTGGGGTTGCAGAAGACCACGTCCGGGCAGGTGCTGTACGAGGGCAAGCCGTTGGCCTCGTCCGCTCGGGGGCTGCGGGAGTACCGGCGGCACGCTCAGCTCGTGCTTCAGGACCCGACTGGTGCGTTGAACCCTCGGCACAGCGTCTACGAGGCTGTCGCCGAGGGTCTTCGGATCCATCGAGTGCCGGGTGACGAGCGGGAACTGGTCGCTTCGGCCTTGTCCCGCGCAGGGTTGAGGCCGCCGGAGCGGTTCTTCGGGCTGGTGCCGCACGAGCTGTCGGGTGGTCAGCGGCAGCGTGTCGTGATCGCCGGCGCGCTGGCCCTCGACCCCAGCGTGCTCATCGCCGACGAGCCCGTCGCGTCGTTGGACGCTTCCGTGCGCGGCGAGATCTTGGCTCTGCTGTTGCGGTTGCGTGACGAGCTCGGCCTGGCGGCGTTGGTGGTCACCCACGATCTCGGGCTGGCGTGGAACATCGCCGACCGGGTCGCGGTGATGTATCTCGGGCGGATCGTCGAGAGCGGACCCGTCGAGCAGGTCCTCACCGCTCCTCGGCACCCGTACACCCAGGCCCTGTTGTCCGTGCTGCCGGAGTCGGCCACGCCGCCCATGGTGCTCGCCGGCGAGACCCCCGACCCCAGCCGCGTTCCTGCCGGCTGTCGTTTCCATCCCCGATGCCCCCTGCTTGCCGCCGGGCTGCCCGAGGACGTGGCCCAGCGCTGCCGCACCGTCGATCTGGCCGTTGTGGACGGCGCTGAGCCCGGGGTGGCGTGTCACGCGGTGGAGGTCGGCGTACGGCAGTGAGCCGCAGTTCTGCGGCCGCCGGACTCGACAACGTCAGAGCTGGACGCCCGGCGGGGCCTGCTGGATCGGATGGGGGACGACTTCCGTCGACTCCACCTGCCAGCCGCCGCCCTCGATGCCCATGCGGACCGCCTCGGCCCACAGCTTCTCGATGTCGAGGCGGTACTGGCCGTCTTCGTCGGGCTCGGGCAACATCACCTCGGCCGTCACCGGCACGCTGACGGCGGTCAGGGCAGCAGGGTCAGCACCTGCGGACCGTCCTCGGTGATGGCGATGGTGTGCTCGGAGTGGGCGGTCCGCGAGCCGTCGGCCGATCGGATGGTCCAGCCGTCCGGGTCGAAAGCGATGCGGTCGGTGGTGGCGGCGAACCAGGGTTCGAGGGCGAGGGTCATGCCGGCGCGGAGCTTGAGGCCACGGCCGGCGCGGCCGCGGTTGGGGATGTGGGGCTCCTCGTGCATGGTGCGGCCGAGGCCATGGCCGCCGAACTCGGTGTTGACGGGATAGCCGAAGCTCTCGGCCACAGCCCCGATGGCGGCGGAGATGTCGCCGAGGCGGTTGTCGGGCACAGCCGCGGCGATGCCGGCGACGAGGGCTTCCTCGGTGGCGCGGATGAGACGCAGGTCGGCCTCGGCCGGGGTGCCGACGACGATGGTGCGCGCCGAGTCGGCGACCCAGCCGTCGATGCCGACGGCGATGTCCATGGTGAGCACGTCGCCGTCACGCAGCACGTAGTCGTGGGGCAGGCCGTGCAGCACGGCGTCGTTGACCGACAGGCAGATCACGTTGCGGAACGGCCCGTTGCCGAAGGAGGGGGCGTAGTCCCAGTAGCACGACACGGCGCCGCGCTCGCGGATCATCGCCCGGGTGTGGTGTTCCAGGTCCATCAGGTTCACACCGGGCTCCGCGATCTTGGCCAGCTCGGCCAGCACGGTGGCGATGAAGCCGCCGGTCACCCGCATCCGCTCGATCTCAGCCGCGGACTTCAACTCGATCACGATCACCCCTCGGTACGGTATTTGTATACCGACTCTAGCTCTTGCCGGTATACAAATACCAGCCCTATCCTGGGGGCGTGGTCCGCAACCCCCTCACCCCGGAACAGCTCGAGGCCGGACGTCGCCTCGGCCAGCGGTTGCGCGCCGCCCGCGGCGACCGCCCACTGGTCGAGATCGCGCTGACCGCCGGCATCTCGCCGGAGACGCTCCGCAAGATCGAGACCGGCCGGCTGCCCACACCCGCCTTCGGCACCATCGCCTGCCTCAGTGAGGCCCTCGGCCTGCCGGTCCAGGACCTCGCCGACGCCTGGACCGCCGCGCTGCGGCTGCGCAGCGCCTCCTGAGGGAGATCCCCCAAGCCGGGATGTTCACCTTCTGTTGACCAGTGCCGATCGTCCGACGCTGAACAACGACGGCCCGGGTAGGAACGGTGATACGCCGCATCGGGTCAGCGGCGAGCAGCCACGGAAGGAACCACCGAATTGATCAACCGTCTTCGTACGATCATCGCCGGCGCCGCGGCGGCCGCGGCCCTGATCGGGGTGTGCGCCGTGCCGGCCGACGCCGCGCCGCCGACCGGGTTCTGGTCCAGCACCTGCCAGGACGGGCGGGCCTGCATCGCGGACAGCCCCAGCGACCACGACGCGAGCTGGTGGAACGCGGACGGCTGCGGTTTCCAGCCGCTGTCGGTCTGGGCCTGGCGAGGCCGGGCCCACGGCAACAAGTTCCGGATCACCTACCGGGACGACCGCTGGGACGAGGTCCAGCCGTGGACCACCCGCGCGCTGGACGGGACCAACCCGACCAAGAGCATCTACGTGTACTGCTGACGGCGTTGGGGTGTCGGTCACGACCGACACCCCAACGCCGGCGTTCAGCCGGCGCAGCAGGCGTGGGCGCTGTGCGTGACGTAATGCTCGTCGTGCCACCAGAAGGCGGCGTTGGCCGGATGGTCGGGCACGGGTGCCACGACGCGGTTGGCGGCGATGCCCGAGGCAGGCCCGGCGAACGGCGTCAGCAGATCGTCCACGGTGAACAGCCGGCCGTTGCTGACCACGGACCGAACGTTGGCGGCCTGCTTGATATCCGTCAACGGATCACCGCCCACAATGGACAGATCGGCGTACATGCCAGGGGCAATCCGGCCAAGGGGTTCGCCGAGCAGGTCGCCGGCGTTTCGGGTGGCGGTGACCAGCGCCTCGAACGGTGTCAGCCCGTACTTGACCATGGCCCGCAGGTTCATGTGCGTGCTGACGGCGGTGTGGTCGATCGGCGAATCCGTGCCGGTGACGATGCGTCCACCACCCCGCACCATGGCGGCGATCTGGGCGACCTGCTTGGCCAGGTCGGTGAGGTTGGCGGTCTGGTCGGTGCTGGCCGCGCCAGCGGCGGAAGCGACCAGAGACGCGTACTCCCAGCTGGGATAGAGCGTCTTGACGCGGCGGTCGTCGACCAGGCTCCGGTCCTCGCCGAACAACGCCCCGGACAGGAACAGCGTGGGCGTACGGCCGGCCCCGGTCTTGTTGAACAGGTCGAAGACGTCCTGGTAACCGGCCCCCAGCGCGGTGATCGTGCGCGAGTAGCCGAACCGGTTGGTGGCCCCGATGTGCTCGACGCCGTCGCCGCCGAAGGCCAAAGCCGGGAAGTGGTAGTGCGAGGTGGCCAGCACGCCACGGTCGTGCGCCCACTGGATGACCTGCTTCTGCCACTCCGGCTTCAGCCGGACGTAGCACTTCATCAGGTCGTAGTCGAGCGCGGCGGCCCGCTCCAACTCCAGGGCCAGTTGGTCGGTGGAGTAGGTGGGCCGCATGAAGTTGTAGAAGATCCGCGAGCCGTCGATGGCCTCGCCGGTGGCGAAGTACCGGGGCCCGACCCGCCGGCCGGACTGGATGGACTCCCGCTCCTCGACCATGTGGTACGCGGGGCTGCCGGGCGACCGCGTCGTCGTGATGCCCAGCGACAGCCACAGCCGACCCTGCCGCGCGCCGTAGCTGTAGCCCTGCATCTCCCGGTGGTTGTGGATGTCCACGATACCGGGCATGACCACGCCGTCACGGGCGTCGATCACCTGCCCGTCGATGCCGGGACCGCTGGGCCGCACGGCCTGCACGCGATGCCCCTCGACGATGACGTCCACATTGGACCGCAACGTCGGGCTCTGCCCGTCCCACAGCTTCCCGGCCCGGATGACCAGACGCCCCCGCGGGCTGGTGTTGGTCCAGCTCAGCCCGACCGGCACGGTCCGAACTCCGGAGCCTTCGACGCCGATCAGGCGTAACCGGCCGTTGTTGAGGTACAGCAGGTGGCGAGAGTCGCCGTGCCAGGTCGGCGCGTCGGTGACCTCGTCGTTGATCGCCACCGGCGTGCCGGCGAACGTGCCGTCCGGGTGCACGTCGACCACGTGCAGCCGACTGCCGATGAC
>DATJJB010000063.1:0-5606 GCA_035492655.1 Kutzneria sp.
GCGGTGGGTGCGGCGGTGTTCACGATCGCGTTGCTGCGGCGGATCAAGCCGACGCCGCCGGCGGCCAAGGACGACAACAAGACCGAGGACGTGCAGGTCCTGGAGAGCGCCGTCGCCTGACAGCGGCGAGAGGGCCCCGGCCGGTTCGTACCAGGGCGGGCCGGGGCACCACAACAGACTTCCGTCGCCGGTACCACGCGTCATGAAGGTTTGCGTGGCAGCAAAGGCGCGGCGGCGACGGAACCGGATCGACCCCCACCCGGGACGGCGGGTGGGGGTCGATCCCGTTGTCAGGCCAGCAACTTCGTCACGGCGTCGATGACCGTGCGACGGCGGAACTCCCGGCTGGTCGTGCCGGCCAGCTCCGGATTGGTCGTCGCCCAAGCGGCGGGAACGGCCTGCAACAGCACCAGAAGCTGCACGGGATCGAAGTGCTCCGGCACCACGCCGTCGACCTGGGCCTGGCGCAGTCGTTCCAGGCGGATGTCGTTGACCGCCGACACGGCCGGCAGCGCGCCGCCGGCCCGTTCGAGTCGGTACCAAGTGGACAGTCGCAGCGTCACGGGATGGGCCTCGTAGTGGTCGAACAGCCGCCCGGCGTAGGCCGGCAGGTCCGCGGCGTCGAACGGCACCAGTTCGTAGAACTCGGCGATGTTGCGGGCGAACACCGCCTCGAACAGCTGGTCCTTGTTGCCGAAGTAGGAGTAGATCAGCGCCTTGTTGCAGCCCGCGGCGGCGGCGACCCGGTCCACCCGGGCGCCGGCGATGCCGTGCTCGGCGAACTCGGCGGTGGCGGCCTCCAGTAGCCGCTGACGGGTGGCCTGCGCGTCTCTGCCCATGGCTGTGAGGATAGCAACTAACTGGTTAGTTGACACCACTGGTCGCGAGTGCTGTCATGGTTGATGTAACCATCCAGTTAGTTAGAGAGGATCCCGCGATGAGGACCTGGCTGATCACCGGCAGCTCCCGCGGTCTTGGCCGGCGGCTGGCCGAGGCGGCGCTCGCGGCCGGCGACAACGTGGTCGCGACCGCCCGCAAGCCCGAGCAGCTGGACGACCTGGTGGCCGAGTACGGCGACCGGGTGGCGCCGTTCGCCCTGGACGTCACCGACGAGGCGCAGGCCAGGGCGGCCGTGTCGTACGCGGTGCAGCGCTTCGGCCGGCTCGACGTCGTCGCCAACAACGCCGGCTACGCCGCCAGCGCGCCGATCGAGCACATGCCCGACCGCGACTTCCGCGAGCAGTTCGAGGCCAACTTCTTCGGCGTGGCCAACGTGACCCGGGCCGCGCTGCCGGTGCTGCGCCGGCAGCGTTCCGGCCACATCCTGCAGTTCTCCTCGGTCGGCGGCCGGGTCGGCGGCTCGCCGGGCATGGGCGCCTACCAGTCGGCCAAGTTCGCCGTCGAGGGCTTCTCCGAGGTGCTGAACAACGAGGTCAAGCCGTTCGGGGTGCGGGTGACGATCATCGAGCCGGGGCCGTTCCGCACCGACTGGGCGTCCTTCTCCACCGACCAGGCGATCGATCCCGACTACGACGGCACCGTCGGCGAGATGGACCGCTACCGCGCCCGGACCGCCGCCGACTGGCCCGGCGACCCGGTCCGCGCCGCCAAGGTCATCGTCGACGTGGTCAACAGCGACGAGCCGCCGCTGCGGCTGCTGCTCGGCGCGACCGCCGTTGATCTCGTGCGCAAGTCGCAGGAGTCGCGTGCGGCCGAGGTGGAGCAGTGGGCCGAGGTCAGCCGGTCGGCCGACTTTCCGCAGGGCTGAAGGCATAGCGGGGTGCCCAGGCGGCCAGCACCGAGGCGGCGAAGGTGGCGTCGGCCTGCCGGGTCAACAGGTGGTCGGCGCCGTCGATGGCGATGAACGACTTGGGGTGCCGCGCGGTGTCGAAGATCCGCCGGGCGTGGTCGACGCCGACCAGCTCGTCCACCGGCGAGTGCATGACCAGCAGCGCGGCATCGAGTTCGGCGATGCACCGGGCCTGCGGCTGGGCGGCGACGTCGGCCAGGAAACTGGCCCGCACGCGGAACTTCCGCCCGCCCAGCACCACATCGGCCTCGCCGTCCCGCTCGATGTCGTCCCGCCGGTTGCCCAGCAGGTGCAGCACGTGCTCCGGGTCGGCCGGCGCGCCGATCGTCGCCACCGCCCGCGTCTCGGGAATCCGGTGACGCGCGGCCAACACCGCCGCGCCGCCGAGCGAATGCCCGATCAGCAGCGTGGGGGCGGCGTACGTGGTCCGCAGGTGATCGGCGGCCAGCACCAGATCCTCGATGTTGGAGGAGAAATCGGTGTTGCCGAAGTCGCCGCCGGAGCCGCCGAGGCCGGTGAAGTCGAAGCGCAGCACCGCGATGTCGTACGCGGTGAGCGCCTTGCAGATGCGGGACGCCGCCAGCACGTCCTTGCTGCACGTGAAGCAGTGCGCGAACAGCGCGTAAGCACAGGGCGTGCCGTCGGGCAGCTCCAGCCGGGCCGCGAGCTGCGTCCCTTGCGACCCGGTGAACTCGGTCTTCGCACTGTGCATCGGTCAGTCCTGACGGTGGCGCTGGTAGTGGCGGGCCACCCGCGCCCGGTTGCCGCAGTTGGGTGAGCACCACTCGCGGCGCGTGTGCTCCTTGACGAAGTACAGCACGCAGTTCGGCGCCAGGCAGGCGCGCAGCCGGCTGCGCTCCGCGCCGGCAAGCAATTCAACCCCCAAGGTCGCGATCACACCCGCCGCCGGTCCGTGCAGGGTACGTTCCGGCGGGCCGTCGGCCGGCCAGGACAACCGGGTCACGGCCTGCTCGGCCAGCACGTTGAGCGTCGCCAGCGCGGCCGGACGGGACATCGGGTCCAGCGGCTCACGTGGGTCGTCGGTGGCGTCGGCCGCCAGCCGCCGCAGCGCGCGGCGCAGGGTGCGCAGCTGTTCCAGGTCGACCGGCCCGTCCAGGCCGGTCGCGCGCAGCCACTCGTCGTCGAGGGCGTCCCCGTCGGGTCGGACGGTGTTCATCAGCTCAACCGGCAGTGGTTCCGGCACCCGGTCACGCTAGCACACCACTAATGGAACCATGTGGTGCTATCCATTTGTCCTCACGTCTAGGTGCCGGAGCGCAACGCGTCCACCGGTTCGAGCCGCGCGGCGCGCAAGGCGGGGTAGAGGCCGGCCAGCAGGCCGACGGCCGCGCCGGCGATCGGTGCGCCGGCGGCCAGGGACAGGTCGAGCACCGGCGTCCAGCCGTTCAACGCCGAGATCACCACCACGGCGACGATGCCGGCGCTGGTGCCGATCACGCCGCCGATCAAGCCGACCGTGCCGGACTCCACGAGGAACTGGGCGGCGATGTGCCGGCGGCGGGCGCCCAAGGCGCGGCGCAGGCCGATCTCGCCGATGCGTTCCATGACGGTCACCAAGGTGACGTTGGCGATGCCGATCGCGCCGACCACCAAGGAAACCAGGCCGAGCACCACGAACAGGCCGTTCACGTCGTGCTCGACGCCGCCGCGCAACGTGGCCGGATCGGGCGGGGCGAGGACCTGGAGCTGGTTGTGGTCGTTGGGGCTCAAGGCGACCGGGGCCTGCTTGGCGATCAGTGGCGCGGCCCCGAGGTCGGTCCGGATCAGGACCTTGGTCGGTGCGCCGATCTTGAGGCGGTCGGCGGCGGCGGTGTAGGGGAGGATCACGGCAGCGTCCAAGGCGTGGTCCAGGTCCAGGCCGGACGACCCGAGAATGCCGATGACGGTGAAGGCCTGGCCGTTGACGAACACCGCGGGCTGGTCGTCGACGCGGGTGATGCCGAGCAGTTTGGCCGCTGTCGCACCGAGAACGGCGACCCGGTCGTGCCGCGACACGTGCCCGGCGTCGAAGAACCGGCCCTGGGCAAGGGAACCGTTGACGACCTCGGGCAGGCCGTCGGTCGCGGCGACGACCGGCAAGGCGCGGTCGCTGACGACGTCGGGATCGTGCAGCTCGTTGGCCCGCACGGCTGGATTGCCGGTGGAGTCCATTTCGGACACTGAAGCGGCGGCGTGGACACCGTTGAGCCGCAGGAGATCGGCGAGGCCGGCCCATGACACCAGAGGCGGACCGGCGGGATTGGGTGCCGAGGGAACGGTGACCGTGATGCCGGTCGCGCTGACGGCGTCGAAGCGGCCGGCGATCTGGTTGCCGGCGGTGGCGGCCACGCCGAGGGTGATCACCAGGGTGGTGATGCCGATGAAGGTGCCGAGCATGGTCAGCGCGGTCCGCACCGGCCGCGAGGCGACGCCGGCCAGTGCCTCGTCGCCGAGGTCGATCAGTCGCACAGCCGGCCGTCCTCGATCCGCACCCGGCGCTGGGCGCGCCGGCTGACCTGCTCGTCATGGGTGATCACGATCAGCGTGACGCCGTCGGCGGCCAGCTGGTCGAACAGGTCCAGCACGCCGGACGTGTTGACCCGGTCCAGGTTGCCGGTCGGCTCGTCGCACAGCAGCAGCGCCGGCCGGCCCAGCAGCGCACGGGCGATGGCCACCCGCTGCCGTTCGCCACCGGACAGCTTGTCCGGGCGGAAACCCTTGCGGTGGGCCAAACCGACCTGGTCCAGCACCTGAGCCGCCCGCTCCGACCGGTGTTTCCGGTCGGCCTTGCCGTACAGCTCGGCCATGGCCACGTTGTCCACCGCGCTCCGGTACGACAGCAGATGGAACGACTGGAAGACGAAGCCGATCCGGCTGCCCCGCAAGGAAGTCCGTTGCCGGTCACGCAACCCGGCGGTCTCCACGCCGTCCAGCTGATAGCTGCCGGAGGTCGGCCTGTCCAACAGCCCCAACGTGTTCAGCAGGGTCGACTTGCCGGAGCCGGACGCGCCGACGATCGACACGTACTCGCCGCGCCGCACGGTCAACCGTACGTCGCTCAACGCCCGCACCGGCGGATCGGCCGGGAACACCCGGCCCACCCCGGCCAGCTTGATGACCTCGTCGGTCACTTGCTGCCCACCACCACTCGGTCGCCGACGGCCAGACCCGTGCCGGACACCTCGACCAGGCCGTTGGCGGTCAGGCCGACCCGCACCGGCACGTCCCGCACCGCACCGTCCTTGCCCTGCACCTGCACCCGCGTCGACCCGTCCTGGCTGGTCGCCACGGCCGCGACCGGCACCACCAGCACCTCGCCGTTGGTCTTGCCGACCTCGATGTCGATCTTCGCGGCCTTGGTGGCGTACGCCGCGAGCGCGGTCGGGTCGTCGGCGATCAGCCGCATTGGCGTGGCGTCCGAAGTGGACTGTTGTTGCTGCTGTTGTTGTTGTTGCGGTTGCTGGTTCTGCGGGGGCGCGGCCTGATCGGTGACCGGCGGCGCGGCGTCCTTGCCCAGCGCGTCCACCTTGGCCGCCATGGTGGTGCCGTCGGGCAGCGTCAGCTTGGCGCTCATGCCGGTCCGCACGAACTGTGCGTCGGCCGAAGGCAGCGTGCTCTGGATGTTCACGGTGCTGTTGGTGACGGTGCCGATCTGCCCGGTGGCGGTCGCGCCGGCCCGGGTCGTCACGGTGTCCACCCGCACCGGAAGCGTTGGCAGGAAAAGGATTTCGCCCGACGGCACGGTGGTCTTGTCGGCCTCGGCCTGCGGCTCGTAGCCGGCGTGCTCGTACCAGCG
>DATJJB010000064.1:0-2317 GCA_035492655.1 Kutzneria sp.
TCAGCGGGGTGAAGATGGTGACGTCACCCTGCTGGGAGAGCAGGTCGCCGAAGTCGGCGAAGGACAGGTAGAACCGGCCGTTGACGCCGAACGACGTCCCCCAGGAGTTGGTGAACCAGACCCGCTGGTTCTCCGCGTCGACCTCGTCGGCGCAGATCTCATGCCCACCCGCGATGGACCCGGTGGGGTGGACGCGGCCGTCGCCGTCCGGGTTGAACATGTCGTTCGTCCACGGGATACCGACGATCGCCGGCGTGACGCCCAACGCCTTGAGCGCGTCGTCCCGGCTGAACGTGTGCTGGTAACCGGAGATCTCCCCGGCCGACTTCAGCACCTTCGCGATGGTCAACCCGTCGCTGCCGGTGTCGTCCGGCGGGTAGTTGCCGGGGTAGTCGTCGGAAAGGGTGGCGTGCGAGTAAAGGTCGACGGCCCCGGCCTCGTTGAGCTTGTACCAGGGGATGCCCGTCGGGCCTGCGGCTGCGCCCGCGACGGTTACCCAGAACGGGTCCGTTCCCAGGCACCCGATCCCAGCGTTTCCGGTGCAGCTGCCCAACTGGCCCTGGTCCAGTACCGGGATTCGGCGGGTGTGCTTCGCTGAGACGATCGACAGGCCCTCGGTCGGGAACCGGTAGTTCCACGAGGCGTCGTCGTGGCGGACGTGCCGGGCGAGCCTCGGGTCCGTTGACGGGATGCGGCGGTAGGTGACGGTCATGCGGCGTCCGCCTGCTCAGCGAGAATCTTCAGAAGGTACGGTGCGGCCAACTCGCCGTACGTGGCCGGCGTGCCGCTCGTCAGCAGCATCTCCGTCTTGAACCGCTCCGGCTCCTCGCGGTACCGGCGGTTCCACTCGGTGAATGCAGACGCCAACGCCTGTTCGGTGATGACTGTCATTCGATCTTCGTTCTCCTCAGGGACAGCGTGGGATAGCTACGCCCGGCCCACCGGCTATCCCAGGGCAGTGAGCCGGGCGCGTATTGTGGTGGATGGCGCGGTGGGGCAACAGGTAGACCACATCCACACGGCCAGTGACTGGATGTTGATGCGGGTTCGAATCCCGCTCGCGCTACGCGCCGTTCAGGCGGCCGGGTCGCTACCGGTGCGCGGCGGCGAGCGGCGGGTTGCCCGGCCGGGCTCCACCCCTAATAGGGGAAGCTCCCGGCGGGTCCGCCGTGCTACGACGGCCAGATGCTCAGCAGGATGTGGGGGACGAACCACGCCACGAACCCGATGAGCACCGAGGCGAACACCCAGGCTGACCACCGCGTGTACCAGGGGTGCTTGTCGACGCCGAGCCAGCGGCGGATCGTCTCGCTGAAGGTGTTGCCCCGCCGGCCGACCCACTCGGCGACGCCGAACACGGCGAGAGGGATCAGGGTGAACAGCGCCCAGAACAGCGGCCAAGTCATAGCGCTCCCAGTCGAACGGACGTACGATCCGAAGATGGCGCAGGTCATCTGGCGCGGCTGGAACGGCCAGCACGGCAACTTCCACCGCCGGTGGGCGTGGCTGGAGTACCTCGGCGACGGCTGGTACCAGGTGCGGTGGCGCGGCGGCGACTGGACCGACCGGGACGGCCAGTACCGGGTCCGGGATTCCGTGAAGGCCGTCGACGCGCTCGACGAGCTGCTGACCACCGAAGTCATCGGCGAGTGGCGGGAGATCCCGACCTAGTGCAGGCCGAGGTGCGGCACTAGGAACGCGGCGGCGAGGAACGCCACAGCGATCCAACCCCAGCCGATCCGTGACGGGATGCCGGCGGCCGCGACGAGCGCGGTGACGATGGCCAGGATCAGAAAGATGATGATCAGCGCGGTTGCCATGGTGCTACCTCCGTTCGGGGGGCCGCGGGATGCCGCCCACCTTGTGTACGTCGAGGTGCTGGGTGAGCCGGTCGTGGTCTTCGGCGAACAACGCGCGAAGCTCAGCGACCGCGGCCTCGAGGTCCGCGATGCGGGTCCACGGGTTTCTCACCTCGCGCGGCATGGGTCAGCAGCCGAGCCGAATGCGTAGGTTGTGCATGTCGGCCGCCAACTGGCGGCCCAGCGGTGTCGTCGGCGGGTTCTGCTGGTACGCGCCATCGAGAGTTCTCACGACGTCACACCAATTACGCCCCGACTGCCGAGCCACACTGTTCGCGTAGATGATGCTGTTCACCCCCACCGCGGCCGCGACGAGAAGGGCGAGGATCGCCAGGTACAGCACCGTCCGGTTAGCTGGCGTCTGCACGCCTCACCTCCCGTAGCGGGCGAGCAGGACGATGTAGATCAGGGTTGCGACGACGGAGACTGTGGCGATGATTCGGGTGTAACGCCGTCCG
>DATJJB010000065.1:0-9450 GCA_035492655.1 Kutzneria sp.
CGGGACGGTCGTGGTGGCGGTCAGGATTCCGGCGACAGAGAGGTCCGCCGTGCTAGCTGACAACGCCCCAGCGCCCGCGAGGGTGGCCTTGCCGTTCTGGGTGGGGGCCGCCGACAGCGTGCCGGCCCCGACCAGCGCGCCCGCCGCGCCCTGTGTCGTGGCCGTCGAGATGGCGCTCGCGCCGGCGAGGGTTGCGGCACCTTGGATCGCGCCTGACGCGCCGGTGGCGTTGACAACCCCAGCCCCAGTCAGAGCGGCTATGGCCAGCTGTGTGACGGCCGCGGTGAGCGCACCAGCGCCAGTGGGGGCTGATCCGGCTTGCTGCATGGCAGCCGCTGCCAGAGTCCCGACACCGGTGAGGCCTGCGGAGCCGTTCAGCGTCGCCGCGGCCGTCATAGTCCCGGCACCGGTGGGTGACGCCGGGGCACCTTGGGTCGCCGGGCTGGCGAAAACACCCGCGCCGGTTAGTGCCGCATCGCCGTTGACCGTCGTGACGGAGTCGGTGGAGAACGTCGGCAGGACGCGGTTGAATTGGCCGGGCCGGACCAGTCCACGTCCCGGCACAACGATGTAGAAGGGCGCCGGGTTCGGGGATGCTGGCGTTGCCGTCGCGGCCTTGAACGCGATGACCAGTTCTTGCCGGTCACTGGCATCGTTTGTCCACGACGCGGACGTGGAGTAGACCCCAGCCGTGCCGGCGATCAGCTCGGCGTAGAAGGTGACGGTCTCGATCGCCAGCGAACCGCCGGAGGTGGCAGTGAGCTGGTTGACGAAACTGTTCGTCCAGCTCGGGCTGGTCGGCGCCGTGCTCCCGGGGGTGTGGGTGCACGCCGCCGCGATGACGAGATCAGCGTCGGCGGTGGTGGTGACCGACACGGCCGTGGTGGTCGTACCGGCCGATCCGGCGATTGTCGACGTGTTGGAGACGTCGAACGGTGTGGCCGTGTTCCCGCTGTACTCGCACGCCGTGATGGCGATGGTGTCCGACACCGACGGCGTACAGGTGACGGTGGACTCGGTACCGTCGCTGATCCGGTACCAGATGTAGGTACCGTTCCCGTCGACGACCGACGGTCCAGCCGTCCAGGTGCCGGTGATCGTGACGGTAGCGTCGGAGTTCGCGCTGACAACCAACAGGTTGCCGGTGGTCGGGGTGGCCCACCCGTCCCCGGCACCGATAGAGATGGATGCGGCGTTCGCGCCTTTGGCTATGCGTTGGACCGCCGAGAAGGCCACGGCCGCCCCCTACTCAGCCGAGTTGGAACGTGAACCCGTTGACGTCGTCGAGGGTGGTGACCGGGTTCGGCAACGCGGCCAATTGCGCAGCGGTCAACGCGCGACCGTGCGCCGGGATGGACAGGTTGCGGGAGGCGCCCTGCGCGTTGGTCAGCACCACCGTGATGGAGTTCGCGGTGGTGTTGTCCGCGACGATGGCGCCCGTCTTCGTGCCGTCCTGCACGGTGACGTAACTACCGTCGCGCAGGAGCCGGGTGGTCGGGTCGTAGAAGATGGCCACCGCGATGACGGTGTTACCGTTACCGTCCCGCAGAGTTGAGATGATCTCACCGTTGAGTGCGGGCACGCCTGCCTCTTCCCTAGATCTGGGTGACCTCTTCGACGAGCCAGCCGTGCAGAACCACGATGTTCGACGCATTCGACGCGCTGTACGTGGCCTTCACCGCCCACGGCTGCGCCGAACTGTTGTCGACATTCACCGTCGCCATCGCGATACCGGGGATGGGGATCTGCGTGACCGCGGTCAGCGTGGTGCCGTACCACAGTTCGCCCTGCGTCATCGTGACGACCGCCGTGTTGGAAACGGTGGACCGCACGTGCGTGGTGGTCCGCAGTCGCCACGGCAGCGTCGCCGCACCCGACGCCGTGGTCAACGCGACGTTCACCGCCAGCGCGGTGGTGCCGAAGTACACGCCGAAGACCAGCGTTGGCGTGCCCGTGGTGGAGAACGACCCGAACGCCTCGGTGCGCAGAACCGTGCCCGGCTTCAGGTAGTTCACCGGGATCACGCAGGGCTGCGCGCCGGCCGAGTGGGTTCCTTGGACGAGATCCTGCGGGCCGGTGAACGTGTCCGAGGTGACCGCGACCAGCTGCGGATCGTTTAGGACGTTGCAGTAGGTCTGACGAAGTGGCATGAGATCCCCCTCAGGTTAGGCTGATGGAGATGGCGTCCAGCGCGATCTGGAACGTGTTGCCGCTCGCCACGCTGATCGGCTGGCCGTTGAAGTTGCCGAACCAGGTCCGGACCCCGGCGCCGTCGGTCAGGTCCAGCGAGACGATCGACCAGGCGCCGCCGGACGAGTTCGTCCAGGTGAGTACGGCGGTGTGCGGGATC
Source organism: Kutzneria sp. (assembly GCA_035492655.1). GTDB lineage: Bacteria > Actinomycetota > Actinomycetes > Mycobacteriales > Pseudonocardiaceae > Kutzneria. The sequence continues at coordinate 2,351 of DATJJB010000065.1, forward strand.
GTCACAGCCGACCCGGCCGATGACGTCGACGCAAACGGCGCCGTGCTGGTCTGCCCACCCGTCGTGTATCCGCCACCGCTGGCGATCTCCGTACCCGCGGCTGACGCGGTTGAGGCGGTGGAGTTCAGACGCACCTTGAAACCGGTCGTCAGGGTGGTGAACGCTGTCGCGCTGGTCGTCGAGTTCAGAATCTTCGAGACCATCGCCTGCTCAATCGCTGCCATCGCCGGCCCCTTCCTCGCTGCCGCCTATTTCGGTGGTCATCTCCAACTCCATCGGCGGTCCGGACGCGACGACGTTTCCTTCGGGATCCAGCACGAGCCAGCCCACCGGCTGCTCATCCATCGCCGGCCTGCTTCTTCGGCCGTACCGGCCCGCGCTTCTCCGGTTCCGGCATGACTGCCTTCTCGGCTTCGGCGAACGTGGTGACGGGCTCAGCCATGCCAGCGGCGCAGTACCCGGCGGCCTCGTCGTCAGGGAGGTCAATGACTGACCCCACGGGTGGCCACTCCACACCGTTGCGCTGGCCGGAAATGGCGACCTTCATCCGTACCTTCATCGTGACCGCCTCACATACCAGCCGATCGGCACGAAGCCGCCCGAGGGTGGCGAGTAGAACTCGGCGCAGAGCGCCCCGAGCACCAGGCACATGCTGTACGGCTGGTCTACAAGCCTGCGTACGCCTGCTCCCACAGCCTGAATCCCTTCTGAATGGTCCAGGCCGCAGCCTGTTCCTTAGCCTTGCGGCCCATCTCTTCCCGCATCGCGTTGTCGTTGACGAGTTCGCGTAGCCGCTTGGTCCATTCGTGCTCGTCGCGGACCAGGTAGCCGGTGACCCCGTCGAGGACGAATGGCCGGTAGGGTTCCCGGTCGGACGCGATCACCGGGATACCCAGCGCCGCGTACTCCATCGCCTTGATCGCGGACTTGGACCGGTTGAACGGCATGTCGACCAAGGGTGCGAGGCCGATGTCGAAGTCGATGACCCGGTAGTAGTCCCAGATGTCCGACTGCCACGGAGTGAACCGGCCAGTCAGCTTCATGTACGGGCGGAAGTCGGTGCCGATGTTGTGCCACTCCACCGCCGGGTTGCGCTCGAGGAACCTGCGTAGCTGCGGTGCGACCATTTGCAGGTCACGCAGGTGCGAGTCCCCGCCGGCCCACCCGACGGTGAGCTTGTCCCGTTGCGGCCGCTGCAGGTCGAGAAGTCGGCCGTCGATGTGGTTCGGCAGCACCACCACGTTGTCATGCCACCGGCGGAGAACTTCGGCGAGTGGCTCCGTCGACACAGTCACCAGGTGGGCGGCGCGGATCGCTTCTTCGTTGGCGTCCAGGGTGGCCGCATCATGGGTGATCATCGCGGAGAAGTTCGTCGGATCGATGGACCACACGTCGTCGTCCGTCTCGTAGACGACCTTGTGCTGCGCGCGGAGTCGTCGCCACACCGGCAACGCCCCGTGCCGGCCGACCCGCTCGCCGACGATGACGTTCGCCTGCCGGGCTGTCTCGTCCCACCCGTAGGAAGTGGTGATGTCGTGGCCATGCGCGGCCATCGCGTCGAACGGCAGCAGGATCCGGTAGTAGCCGCAGGCGTGGCCGTCGTGGAAGCCGTGGACTCTCATTCGTAGTAGTCCACGGTGACCTGCGGGACGTGGACCCACTGCGCGCCAGCGGTGAGCCAGCGTTCGACGACACCCCAGTCGGGGGCGTGCTTGTCCCCGGCGATCTCGTGCGGCTCCGGCCACATGCCATACTTCTGCGGCACCCCGGCCCGGTGCATGAGCAGCGACGTGTCGATGCCACCGTACTGCGGTTCCCGGTAGCCGATCAGGTTTCCGCTGGGATGGGTGACCATCTGCGAGTAGGCGAAGTCGACGTCCGGGCTGTCTTGCAGCGCCGCGACCAGGGTGGCGATGTGTTCGGGCCGGTATGCGTTGTCGTCGTCGAGGTAGGCGACGTAGTGGCCCGCAGCCACCTCGAGGCCGCGGTTACGGGCGCGACTGCCGTAGTCGACAGTGCCCTCGACGTGGGTGTGCAGCATCTCGAAGCGCAACGGCCTAGTCTTGAGCGGCCGCCGCCACAGATCGTTGGCGATGAGCCCCGCCACGGTCCAGTCGGGGCCGTCGCTGACCACCACATGCTCGATCGCCGGGTAGGTCTGGGCGAACACCGACTGGACGCACCGGTCCATGAGGACTTCGTGACGCTGCCAGGTCGGGGTGATGACGGAGACGAGGGTCACGCGGCCGGTACCGCCTCGCGCACCGCCGCCAGCACCTCGTCGGCCGCCTGCACCGTCGAGCAGATCTTCCCAGATAGCACGGTGATGACCCGGCCATCACGCTGGACCAGCGTGGGTCGTTCGTCGGTGGCGTCCACGTCCGGCAGGACCGCGCGGACGGTGAACATCGACCCGCAGTACTCGGGCATCCCCACGCCGCGCAGGAACCGGCGGGCGGTCTGCAACATCGCCTCAAGGCGGGTGTGCTCGGTGAACACCACACCCTTGTCGATGAGCGGCACCAGGTGTCCGGGGATTTCCGGTGCCACGCCCACGTTGGAGGCGTGGACGCTGTGCGCGACGTCGTAGAGCATGTGCAGCCCACCCGAGGTGGGGTCGAGGGATACGAACGGGCCGTCCATGACGACGAAACCCAGCTTCGTCATGTGCTGACCGAGCCGGATCAGCGCCGTCTCGCACACCTCGTACCGCAACGGCTGAGACCAGGGCTGGCCGTAGGTGGCCTGGACTACCCAGTCGTAGCCCAGTTCTTCCGGCTGGACCGCAGTGTGGAGGTGGCGTCGTACCCCGGCCCGGTGTAGTTGGCTGGACAGGAGTCCGCGCAGCGCCCGGATGTCGACGTACGACTCGGGTACCCGGATGCACTCGGCGACCGACTCGGCCTGCACGACGCTGGGGGTGTGCCGTTGGAACGGCAGCCCGGTCCTGCGGCAGAAGTCGAGGTACTCAGGACCCGTCAGGCGCGACCTCTCGGCGGCGACGCAGTAGTACTGCCGTGCGCTATGGCGGATCGCGTCGGGGAACCGGTCGGCGAAGCGGCGGGCGTTCGGCCGCATGTCAACGCCGGCGCGGGGGTAGTGGTAGCCGTGGTGCAGCCGGCCCTGGTTGGCTCGGCTGGCACCCAGCAGGATGTCGCCGTGCCGCTCGTACAGGTCGACCTCGAAGCCGTTGCGGGCGAGCTCAACCGCTGTAACGCATCCGAAGATGCCGGCGCCGATGACCGCGGCCTTCACCGAGGAAGCACCACGCCGGAAATTGATGGGATGGACTTCTCGGGGCCGTGCTCCCCGACGATCCCGCTCTCCGGCAGGGTGAACTGATACACAGCGAGCGTGTCGGTCAGCTTCCCCGGACCGCCGAACAGCTTGTCCAGAGCGACCCGTACGCCGGGGCAGGTGACCTCGTCGTAGTCGTGACAGGCGATTACCCCACCGGGCTTCAGCAGCTTCATCGCCCAGGTGACGTCATGCTCGACACCCGCAGCGGTGTGGTCCCCGTCGATCCAGATCAGATCGAACCTGCGACCCTCGTAGTACAGGGCCGGTAGGGCGTGCTGGCTGTAGGACTGAATGACAGCAACCCGGTCACTGACGCCGTAGGCCCGGACGTTCTCGTGTACATCCCGGAACGAGCCGTGGGTCAGGTGCGGGTCGACAGCGGTGACCCGCTTCGCGACCAGGGCCAGCGCCACCGTGGAGTAGCCGTAGGCGGTACCAACCTCCAGCACCTCGGCGTCCTTCGCCAACCGCTGAAGCTCGGCGGTCTCCCGCTCCGTCAGCGACGTGTTGATGAACGGCCCGTCGCCGACCTGCATGTCACGCCAGAACAAGCGCACGTTTCACCTCCCACATAGGTGCCCGAGGACGGCCGATGTGGGCGGCCGTCCTCGGACGACTGGTTACTTGCCCGGCCGGCCCCGGCCGCCGCGCATGATGCGACCCGAGCCGGTCGGCTTGTCGCTCGGCGTCGTCGGCAGGTGGGTTCCGGTGATCAGGTGGTTCGGCGCCGGGTAGCCCGCGTTCACGTTCGACGGACCCTGGTTGCCCTGCGACGTCGAACCGGTCTCACCGGTCTCCGAGTCAGCGGCCGTGTTCTCGAACGCCTTGTTGCCGTTCCACGGGTTGAACAGGTCGGTGTTCGACCCGGCGCCGGGGGTGCCGGTGCCGGCGGGTTCGGTGGCCTTGACCCGCGGCGGGTTCACCGTGTTCCCGGAACCGCCGACGCCCTCGGGCCCACCCTGCGCGACGGATACCGGGTCCATGTTCGGGATGCCCGTCGCACCCCGGGTCTCGGTGGTGTTGGCCTTCGTGAGGGCCATGGCGACTCCTTTGGATATGGCTCGGCCCGGAGTCGGTGACTCCGGGCCGAGAAGAGACTGGGGCAGTTCCTACGTGCTGGCCCCAATGAAATGCTTGACGGCTCCGGTTTGGTCGACCAGCACACCGTCGCCGCGGATGATGGCCCGGAACGACACCAGATCGTTCTGCCACGCGAACTCGTTCGACCGCTCGAACCGCACCCCGCCGGCCAGCCGCACGAAGTACTGGCTGATGTCGCCGAAGATGATCGACTTCGCCGAGGTCGCCACCGCGGGCATGAACGGGTCGGTGTAGATCGGCTTGCCCATCATCGTGTCCGGCGTACCGGCCACCAGGCTGGGCTGGAAGATGTACTGACCCGTGGTGTCCTTGATCTTCCGCAGGACGGCCATCGTGGAGTCCTTCACGATCCACGCGCAGGCCCGCGACGCCCGGTACGGGGCGATCACCGAGTAGAACAGGTCGAACAGGAAGTCCGCCCCACTGTTCGCCGTCGCCGATGTCGGGCCCAGTCCGCCGGACTGACCGGTCGGGCCGGTCGCACCCAGCGACGTGGAGGCGGTGATACCCAGCGGCATCGTCGAACCGGTACCGGTGATGAGCGCCGCGCCCAGCGCGTTGCCCAGCGCCCGGCCGGCCTGCATCGCCAGGTAGCCCTGCAGGTCCACGCCGGAGTCATTGACCAGCTCCGTGGAGACCTGGATGAACGTGCCGTACTTGAAGGCGCCCAGGGACACCTGAGAGAACACCGGGTCCGACGCGGTCAACTGCGCCGCCTCAGCGGTCAGCGCCGCCGAGGAGTGGCCGGTGGTCTTCGGCACCTGCAGCGTCTCGCCGGAGTCGGTGTTCAGCACCGTCGCCCCGGCCTGCAGGATCGCGGACACCTCAATAAGGTGCGCCATCAGTTGGTCGTAGAAGCTGATCGGTACGGTCGAACCACCGGCACCCGAGGTCAGCTTCGACAGGGTACGGAAGTCGGCCGGGACCAGGCCCTCACGCCGAACTTCGAACGACTTCGGGGCACCCGGGTCGCCGCGCATGAACGCGCGCAACTCGCTGACTTCCTTCGAGTCCTGAACTCGGCCGCCCTGCACTGGCTTGCCGGCGAGACGGTCGAACGCGGCGTCGTTGTCCTTCATCCGCTGCTCGGTGTCCAGCGCTTCCTTGATGCGCGCGTCGAGCTTGTCCATCTCCTCGTTGAGGACGTCCCACTTGCCCTGTTCCTCAGCGGAGAAGTTGCGGTTCTCGTCGGATGCGAGATCGGTGAGGGCCTTGGCCTCATTCCAGACGTTCTGGCGCCGATCGCGCAGCCGGTTAGCGATCTCGCTCACAGCGAGTTCCTTTCCTGGCTGTTGATGGATGACTGCGCGAGGTGGGTGGCGCCCTGCCTCAGGTGCGTGCGAAATCGGCATCCGTCGCGGCGGTGGCTGTCGGCCTGCCGGTGCGGGGACGCGGGTGGACAGAAACAGGAGGGGCGGGGTCAGCGGTGGCTTGCGGCCTGCCGCGTCGCTACGCCCAGGGGTCAGTACGACGGGCCAGCAGCGCGGCCGCGGCGGCGGGGCCGAACGTGCGGGGCTTCGGCTTCGCCGCGGGGCCGCGGTTGTCGGTGCGGGCGAAGAACCGGCGCAGGTCATTCTCGTCGGCCGCCGCGCGGACCTCCTCGAAGTCGGCTTCCATCCGCAGGGCCAGCGACCGGTACGCGGCTTCCGGGCCGATGCCGAGCTTGCGTACCTCGGACGGGTCCAGGGACCGCAGCCCCACGGTGGTGTCCAAGTACGCGGGGGCGTTGACCGGGGCGACGTCCACCAGTTGCCCGGTGATCAGGTGCCGCATCGGATAGCCCTGCTCGGACAGGCCCCACTCGTCCCCACCTGACGGGGTGCGGAACGCGAAGCTAGACTTCCGCACGTCGCCGCGCTGCACCAGCTCCAGCACATCCGAACGGGACTGCGGTGGGGTGACGTTGTAGTCCAGGCCGGTGTCGTCGATCGACAGCCGCAACGTGCCGGCACCGGTGGTGCCCAGCAGCATGTTGTCGTCGTGGTTGTAGCGGGCCATCACATCCGGCCAGCCGTCGCCGCGACTCTTGTTGAAGAAGGACCGCTCGACGACCTCGACGAAACCGCCGAGGTTCTGGGAGACGCGGCTGAACATCGCCGCGTACCCGCCGATGCGGGGGGGTTCGCCGGCGGCGGCGCGGAGCTCAACCGTCATCAGCGTGAACCGGCGCTCCACGGCGCTCATACCGGACTCCTCAAAACTTCTAGCGGGCTGGTCGCCCACGGTGACTCCGAACTTCTTAGCGGCCGCCGTGATGGCAGGCATGGCTTTGTCGCCGAAGGGGGACTGGGGCGCGCGGCTCAGCGCGTTCTCGACGTGGCTCTTGTCATGGATCGGGAAGTGTCGCTTCGACCTGGGAACGGTCTTGCCTTCGGCGTCCTTCGTGCCGCCTGGCTCGATGTAGGCGAACGCCGAGTCGGGCAGGTCGTTGATCGACTGTGTCGAGAGTTCCGCCATCGTTCTTGCCGTCCCTTCCGTCAGCCCGGTCCGACGACCTTGCCGCGCGGCGGCTTCCCGTGCGTCACTCGATTCAGATCCGATCCGCTCGAGAAGCCCATGACCTCGGTAAACCACGCGCTGGTTACCCGCTTGGCTTTGCCTGGGGCCATGTACTTCAGCAAGTGGTGGTACAGCGTGGTCCACGGTGTCGGCGACTCAACCCACTTCGCTAACCCAGGACCCTTGGTCCAGTAGTGGTG
>DATJJB010000066.1:0-2312 GCA_035492655.1 Kutzneria sp.
CGCGGATGAGCGCGCCGGGGTCGGCGAGCTTCGGGGTAGTGGGGCTCATCGGCCACACTCCGAGCACCGCGGCCGCAGCCACTCAGCGACGTCAGCCGGCGGGGCGGTCACGGTGTATGTCGCCGTGGTCCGCGCAAGCACTTCGCCGCTGGGCGTGAACAGCTTCTGGCCGTCCGGGCCGAGCATGTGTTCCTCGGTGGTCAGCTGGTCCCCGACGATCGACATGTACGCGTCGGGCGGGATGTTGTTCGGGTTGATGCTGTTGGCACGTAGCCATGCCAGCAGATGCTCGCGCAGTTCGTCGCTGACTCTCATTGGTGGCCCGTTCCTGGTGGCCCGAACATGAAGGAAGGGCGGACCGGGCCACCGGTATCCGCCCTCCCGCTTGGATTACGCGACAGCGCCGCGGATCGTCGGCGACGTGGTGATCTTCGTGTCGACTTCCCACTTCGTCACCGTGTTCGCCGTCGGGGCGAGGTTGCGGGTCTGTCCGAAGATGACGGGGTAGACCTCAACGGGCTGGGTTGACGCCCAGGCGGTGGACTCGGCGAGGTACCGGCGGACCACGATGAACCCGGTCGTACCGCGGGTCAGCGTGTTGTACACGGTGTCGGTGCCGGACTGCTTCTTGAAGATCAGCTTCGTGCCGCTGAAACTGTCCCGGCCAATCGTTTTCGTATCGAACGTCGAGTTCAGCGCCGAGTTGTCCACGTCCGCCGTGGACGGCTCGAACCCGGTCAGACCGTCCGGCGTCATGACCGACGCCAGGCTGATGCCGGCGTTCAGTTCGGTGGTGGTCGGCGCCGCCTGGTTCGCGATGGCCGAGACGAAATAGACCCTGGTAAACCCGTCAACAACGATGTCGGCCAACGGTCAGCCCTCCTGCGGCATGGTGTCGGCGCCGCTCTTGCGGCTGGTCTTGGGTTTCGCGGCGGCTTCTGCCGCTGCGCGCTGTTCGGCTTCCCACGCCACCCGGGTGGCGACGACCGGGTTGAACTCCTCCGGCCGCTCGTCGGTGGGCTCCCAGCCCATCTCCGCCCAGTCCCCGACCACGCCGGCCGGGCACTCCCAGAAGTGGCCGGTCTCCTTGTGGCGCAGCCACACCCGCTCGTCGCTCATCCGGGGATCCGGATCACGACACAGGTCACCGTGGCCGTTGTGGTGTGAGTGACGGTGGCGACGTTCGTTGACGGGTTCACGTAGGCCGGGGAGATGTACATGACCTCCGTCGTGGCGTTGGCCACCGAGTTCGTCAGGTTCGTGCCGGCGTTGCCGGTCGGCGCGAACGACGGGTCAGTCAGACCCACCGTGTCCGGCGAGGCGTTGCCGTTGATGACGACCAGGTAGCAGCCCTTGCTGCCGATGTCGGCGGCGGCGATGGTGTCGGATGAGGAGACGGCCTGCGGCGACCACGCCGTTCCGGCCGCCACCGGTGTGATTGCGGTAAGCAGCGCCATGCCGGCGCACCTCCTGGATAGGAAAGGAAGTCCGCCGGGTGGCGGGAGAACTAGTTCGTTGCGCGGAGCCGGAAGATCTCGATCGCCTCGCGGATCGGGACCCCGGTGAGTTCGTCAGGTATCTGCGGTGGGGTCGACTGCTCCCACCGGATCGGGCCGCAGGACAGGCCGGCGATGACCGGGCGGACGTCCAACAGTTGGGTACGGACGCGTTGCGCCACGGCGATCGCGGCGACCTCCGCGTCTTCCGGTGTGGCACCCGGTCCGCCGCCGACGCAGTAGCAGAACCACCGCGCCACCCACACCCCGGAGCGGCCGTTCAGCGCGTTGTCCGGGTCGTCGGAGGGCCGGTCCACGGTGGTGCGGACCACCACATACGGCGGATCCGGCGTCGGGGATGGTGCGCCACCGCGGTACACCGTCAGCGACGCATCCGCTTGCAGCAGCGACACACCGGCGGAGGCGAGTGCCTGATCCAGTCCGTCAGTCATCGGGATCCCTGACCGGACCCTCGACCGGGGTGTGGTCGCCCTCGAGCAGCCGCGCCCCGACGTCTTCCAGGTACCGCGCGGTCGGTTCGAGTTCGGCGTCCAGTGCTGGGGACAGGTGCGGGATCGGCGGGCTGTGCGACGTGCCGAGTTCCACGTAGGAGCCGAGGCCGCCCTGCCTACGGTCGCGCCGTGGCCCGATCTCACCGGTGACCGTGGTTCCGTCGACGGTGACCTCGTAGGAGATGGAGCGCGGGTAGTGCGGCAGGTAACCCCTGGGGCTGGCCGCGCGGACGATCCGCTGCGCGTCCTTCTTCACGTTGTTCGAACCTTTGCCGATGACCTTCTTCGTCTGCTCGACGATGGT
>DATJJB010000067.1:0-3215 GCA_035492655.1 Kutzneria sp.
CTTCTTCCTCGTCACCAACGGGAAACTGCCCGCGCCGCCGGTCGCGGACACGTAGCTCGGCGCCGCGAACGCCGTGCCGGCCCCCGTCGCGGCCGCCCCGGCGGCGAGCACGCCGAGCAGCCGCAGGAAGTTCCGCCTGGCCAGTTCGGTCGTCATCATGAACCGTCTCCTGACGGGGAACGAGGAATCGAGCGTCCCGAGTGGACGAACCAGCAAGTGAGGATATCCCGCGTTCACCCGCCGGCAATCCACCGTCCGGGGCAGCGCGGTTCGAAACTCCCCGAAAGTCCCGGCGTGTTCGACACATTCGACGACCGGCCGGTGTCGAAACATTTCCGAATCACCCAGGCGGATCCGTTGGCAGCGCGTCGAAGTCGCTACAGTGCCGGGTCGTCGAGGGAATCAACCCGGCGCCGCCCTGCCGTCGCCACAAGGATGTGAGGCCCGATGCCGCGCCCCGCCCGACCCTGCCGTCGCCCCAACGGCGACTCTCCTGGCTCGCCCTGGTGCTGGCCGGCTTCCCGCACTGACGGAGAACTGCGATGAAACGGCTCTCGATACTGCTCGCCGCGGTGCTCGTGCTGGCCGCGGCTCCCCCGGCCCAGGCGCTGGGCAACGGCCTCGCGTTGACCCGCAGATGGGGTTCAACGACTGGAACGCCTACGGCTGCAACGTCTCCGAGGCGTTGATCAAGTCCACCGCGCAGGCCATGCACACCAACGGCATGCAGGCCGCCGGCTATCAGTACGTGAACATCGACGACTGCTGGCTGACCCACAACCGTGACGGCGGCGGCAATCTGGTGCCCGACCGGAACAAGTTCCCCGACGGCATCGCCGGCACCGCGAGCTACGTGCACTCCCTCGGCCTCAAGCTCGGCATCTACGAGGACGCCGGCACCGCGACCTGCGCCGGCTATCCCGGCAGCCTCGGGCACGAGCGGCAGGACGCGGCCCTGTTCGCGTCCTGGGGTGTGGACTACCTGAAGTACGACAACTGCAACAACACCGGCGTGAGCGCCCGGTCCCGCTACACCGCGATGCGCGACGCGCTGGCCGCCACCGGGCGGCAGATCCTGTTCAGCCTGTGCAACTGGGGCCAGGAGAACGTCTGGACCTGGGGTGCCGGCGTCGGCAACAGCTGGCGCACCACCGGCGACATCTCGCCGACCTTCAACTCCATGCTGGGCATCTTCCACGCCAACGTGCGCCTGTCGTCCTACGCCGGTCCCGGCGGCTGGAACGACCCGGACATGCTGGAGATCGGCAACGGCATGTCGGCCACCGAGGACCGCGCGGAGTTCAGCCTCTGGGCCGAGATGGCGGCGCCGTTGATCGCCGGCACGAACATCGCCGGCGCTAGCTCGACCACCGTGAGCACCTTGTCCAACAAGGCCGTCATCGCGGTCGACCAGGACCCGCTCGGCAAGCAGGGCACGATGGTGTCCTCGTCCAGCGGTCACGACGTGCTGGCCAAGCCGCTGGCCAACGGGGACGTCGCCGTCGTGCTGTTCAACGAGACCGGCTCCACCGCCACGATCAGCACCACCGCGGCCGCGATCGGCAAGACCGGAGCGGCCGGCTACGGCCTCGCCAACCTGTGGTCCGGCGCGACATCCACCACCACCGGAGCCATCTCGGCGTCGGTGCCGGCGCACGGCGTCGTGATGTACCGGGTCTCCAGCAAGTGATGAAACGGCCATTCCCCCACTCCACCGAGGGAATGGCCGTTTCACGCCGATCCGCGCCCTGAGGCCACACCGAAATCGCCGTGCGCCACCAGGGCGGGGGTCGTCATGTCCGAGCAGGCCGCGACAGCCGGCAAGACGGTCCACGTCCACATAGGAACAGCGGGTTGGGTCGGCGCACGTCGGCCGGCCTGCACTGACCATCGGGACAGCCACCCGGGTCAGTGCCGCTTCGTGCCGGGTGTGCGTGCTCACGTAGCCGAGGCCCGCTGGCGCGTCTCCGGGCGAACCCGACGTTCGGCATTCGGGCTAAGCGATCGATCACGCCGCTGGACCGCACGCCGCCCTGGGCCGCGGTGAAACTTTCACCGAGATGCCCACCGCCGCGGCGACCGGCTCCCGGCACTGAACGTGACGACGCGGTTCGACATCGCGCAACCGAATCCGCAGGCCCACCGACCCGCCGACCTGGTGCGACACCCCTGTAGGCCGGCTTTCGCGTGCACGACGGCAACCGTCACCCCTTGAAACGATCTCCGTGGCGCGTTTCCATCTGCCAGGCTAGGTAAGCGCTTTCCACGCTGGCCTCATCGGTCGCTCGTCGAAGGAGCTCGCCCGTGAACGTACAGCCAGATGCTGACGGCCATGAACAACGACGTGAGCCAGACCATGAACGTCATGCGGGCCAACGACGTGCTGCCCACCTGGGTGCAGATCGGCAACGAGATCAACAGCGGCATCTGCCGCAGCCGCGGAAGTACCCGTCGCTGCGGACGTTCTTCAACGCCTACAGCGGCCACGGCGGCAAGTGGGACATGTCGGTGTTCTCCTCCTACGGCACCGACGGCCTGGCCGACGGCATCGTCGCCGACATGAAGAAGATCTCCGACGCCCAGGCGTGACCGTCGCCCCGAACGAAGGATCCGGCCATGCCGACTCCCCTGACCCGCACCGCCTTCCTGCTGGCCGCCGCCGCACTCTGCACGACGGCCCCGATGGCTCCGGCGGCCGCGGCGGCAAACCCCTGCACCGGCACGGTGTGCTCGTTCGCCGTGCCTCCAGGCACGTACGACATCGCCGTGACACTGGGCAGCACGACGGCCGCCGCCGACACGGGCCTGGACGTCGAGGCCCACCGCACCGTCCTGGCGCCGGTCGCCACTGCCGCCGGACAGCTCGCGCGACGCTCGGTCACCGTGAACGTGCGCACCCCCGAGAGCATGCCGGACGGCCAGGAGGGCAAAGGCACCGCCGGTCTCCAGGTCCACCTGACCGGCAAGGCACCCGCGCTGGCCACCATCAAGGTGACGGCGCGGCCCCACACGCCGCAACTGCTCGTCATCAGCGACTCGACCGCCGCCGACTGGCTCAACGGCCCCAAACACGGCTGGGGACAGGAACTTCCGCAGTACTTCCGCGACGGCATCAGCGTCGCCAACTACGCCGACTCCGGTTCGAGCACCGTGAGCTGGCTGGCCGACCCGAAACTGTTCGCCGCCGTCCAGCAGTTCGTCCAGCCCGGCGACGA
>DATJJB010000068.1:0-20205 GCA_035492655.1 Kutzneria sp.
TGCGCAGCGCGGTCGGCAGTTTCGCGTAGACGCGCCCGTGGAATTCCAGTTGGCGGCCGATCGAACCGAGCATCGTCAACTCCTCAGGAACAGCGCGGTGATCAGGCTGTTGGCCAGGAACAGCAGCAGGAAACTGCACACCACCGTCTGGTTGACCGCGTCGCCGACGCCTTTCGGGCCGCCCTTGGCCGTCAGTCCGAGATGGCCCGCGACCAGGCCGGCGAGCAGGCCGAAGACGGCACTCTTGAATTCGCTGACGATGAAGTCCTTCGGCCCGGCGAGCAGGGTGAGGTTGGCCATGAACAGGCCGGGGCTGGCGTGTTGGACGTACACCGAGAAGACGTAGCCGGCGAGCAGGCCGACCAGCGTCACCATGCCGTTCAGGCACAGCGCGACGACCGTCGCGGCCAGCACCCTGGGCACCACCAGGCGGTGCACCGGGTGCAGGCCCAGCGCCCGCACCGCGTCGATCTCCTCGCGGATCCGCCGCGCGCCCAGGTCGGCGCAGATCGCCGTGGCCCCCGAGCCCGCCACCACCAGCGCGCTGACCAGCGGCGCGATCTCCCGCACCACGCCGAGGCCGGCCCCCGCGCCGGACAGGTCGGCCCCGCCCAGCTCGATCAGCAGCTGGTTGAGCTGGAACACCGTGATCACGCAGAACGGGATCGACATCAGCAGCGTCGGGGCCAGGCAGACGCCGGCGATGAACCACGCCTGGCGCAGGAATTCGCGGGTCTGGAACGGGCGGCGGAACGCGAAGCGGACCGAGTCGAGTGAGGTGGCGTAGAAACCGCCGATGGCGGCGGCCGGTGTGCGCAGCACGACGCCCCCTTCCCGAGACCGTCGACTTGTATACTCCAGCCACGAAATGGTGAGCCGAGCTCAGTCCTCGGTGACGCAATTACTGACAGTGCGTTTCCGATTTGTCGCTCGAAGTGGTGAACGGATGTTCGCCGATCGAGTTGAGGCCGTTCGGTGGCGCACAATGAGTACCGGGGCCGGGGGCACGCGGGTTACCGTCGCCGCGTGCGGACGCTGCTGGTCGACAACTACGACTCGTTCACCCACAACCTGGCCCACTACCTGGCCGAGGTCACCGGGTGCGCGCCGACGGTGCTGCGCAACGACGACCCGCTGCTGACGCCTGGTCTGCTGGCCGAGTTCGACAACGTGGTGGTGTCGCCGGGACCGGGCACGCCGGAGCACGAGACGGACCTGGGGCGGGGCCGCGAGCTGCTCGCCGGGTGCGAGCTGCCGCTGTTGGGCGTGTGCCTCGGCCACCAGGCGATCGCCCATCTCTACGGGGCCAAGGTCGGCCGGGCCGACGAGCCCCGGCACGGACGGACCTCGCCGGTCGAGCACACGGGGACGGGCCTGTTCGCCGGACTGCCGTCGCCGTTGCGGGCGGTGCGCTACCACTCGCTGGCCGTGACGGACCTGCCGGAGTCCTTGGAGGCCACGGCCTGGACGCCGGACGGGGTGCTGATGGGCCTGCAACACCGGACGAAACCGTTGTGGGGCGTGCAGTTCCATCCCGAGTCGATCCGCACCGAACACGGCCATCGGCTGCTGCGCAATTTCGCCGACCTGACGCCGGTGCGGCCGCGGCCGGTGATCACGGCCAGCGGCGTTGACCGACCCACTGGCGAGCCGGTGCGCGTGCACGTGCGCCGGATGCCGACGACCGCTGCGCCCGAAACCGTGTTCGACCAGCTGTTCCGTCCGGCCGAGCACGCTTTCTGGTTGGACAGCAACGAAATCGGTCGGTTCTCCATCATGGGGGCCGGCACTCGGTGCGTCACCTCGGCCGACGTCGAGGGCTCGTTCTTCGACTGGCTGGACGGCGAAGTCATTGCGGTCAAGGCGATCGCGGACGTGCCGTTCGACTTCACGCTGGGGTGGATCGGTTTTCTCGGCTACGAGCTGAAGTCCGAGTGCGGCGGCGATGCCGCTCACCGGTCGCCGCACCCCGACGCCGCCATGATGTTCGCCGACCGCGCCGTGGTGTTCGACCACGCCGAACACACAACCTACGTGCTGGCCCTGGATCCCTCGAAGTTGTCGTTGCTGGACCAGGTGTCCGATGTGGACATGGATCCGCCGGTGGCACTCGAACCGGCGACGATCACCCTGCGGCACAACCGGGAGCAGTACCTCGACGCCATCACGGCCTGTCAGCAGGCGATCGTCGAGGGCGAGACGTACGAGGTCAACCTGACCAACCGGATCACCGTCGAGGCCGACGTGGATCCCTGGGCGGCGTACCGATTCCTGCGCCGGACCAGCCCGGCCCCGTTCGGCGCGCTGCTGAAGTTCGGCGACCTGCACGTGCTCAGCACCTCGCCGGAACGCTTCCTGCGCATCAACGCCGACGGTGTCGTGGAATCCAAGCCCATCAAGGGAACCCGGCCACGCGGCAGCACGCCTGAGCACGACGCGGCGTTGCGGGAAGAGCTTCGGACCAGCGAGAAGGACCGGTCCGAGAGCCTCATGATCGTCGACCTCGTGCGCAACGACCTGGCCCGGGTGGCCGAGGTCGGCAGCGTGCGGGTGCCGAAGCTGTTCGACGTGGAGAGCTACGCGACCGTGCACCAGCTGGTCTCGACGATCACCGCCCGGCTGCGGCCGGACGCCTCGCCCGTCGACTGCGTGCGGGCGGCTTTCCCGCCCGGCTCCATGACCGGCGCGCCCAAGATTCGCACGATGAAGATCATCGACCACCTCGAGGGCGAGGCCCGCGGCGTGTACTCGGGGGCGGTCGGTTACTTCTCGCTCAGCGGCGCCGTCGACCTGAGCGTGGTGATCCGCACCGCCGTCGTCACGCCCGGCCGGGTCGGCTACGGCGTCGGCGGCGCGGTGGTCGCACTGTCCAATCCGGACGGTGAGTACGAGGAAACCGCCGTCAAGGCAACGCCTTTGCTGGCCCTGTTCCAGGCGGAGTTCCCCGATCGGGTGATCTAGACGGGCGGAAAGTGCTTCACGGGTCAACTATGAGCGCGTCCAGTTCCGACACCCCACCCAGAGGTCAACGATGCCCAAGACCGTTGTCGGGATCATCGCCGCCACGCTGGTCGCCGCCGTGCTCGGCGTCTCCGGCGTCGCGCAGGCCAGCACCCCGACGCTGGCCCAGCAGGTTCAGCAGGGCCGCGACCAGGTCGCCGCCGCCTGGCAGGCCAAGGACGTCGACGCCGTGCGCGCCGCCGTCGCCGACCTGGCCCCGGCACTCGCCCAGGTCCGCACGGACGTCGACCGCCAGGCCATGAGCCCGGCCGTCGCCCTGTACCTCGGCCGCGCCGAACAGCAGCGCACCCAGCTGGCCGCCGCGCTCGGCCCGCAGCCCCGCAGCGGCATCCTCGACTCGGTCACCGGCCTGGTCAGCGGCCTGCTGGACTCGTTGTCCGGCCTGCTCAACGGCCTGCTGGGCGGCGGAGGCGGCGGCGGCCACGACAGCGGCAGCCCCGCCCCGGCCGACCACGACCCCTCCCCAGCCGTCGCCTGAAGCACCTCCAGCGTTCGGAAAGGACCATTCCTCACGTTGAACGTGAGGAATGGTCCTTTCCCAACATCAGGGGCTTGACATCAGGGCGAAGATCGCGCCCTGGGGATCCTGGATGACGGCCATGCGGCCGAACGGCGTGTCCTTGGGCTGGGTGAGCACCGTCGCCCCGTTGCTGTCGGCGATGGCCGTGGTGGCATCCGTGTCGGCGACGGCGAAGTACACCCGCCAGTCCGGCTGGGCGTCCGGCACGGTGAAGATCCCGCCGACGTCCCGGCCGTCGGCCTTGATCGTCGTGTAGTCGAAGTCCGGCAGCGGATCGCCGATCTCCAGGCCGAACACCGCGCCGTAGAACTCCCGGGCCCGCGCGGCGTTGGGCGTCGACAGCTCGTTCCACACCATCGTGCCCGGCTCGTTGACCAGCCGCGCGCCGATGTGCCGGCCGGGTTCCCACACGCCGAACACGCCGCCGGTCGGGTCGGTCGCGATGATCATCCGACCCTCGCCCATCACGTCGATGACCTCGGTCATCGGCTGCCCGCCGTGCTCGACGACGGCCTTGTGGGTGAGGTCGGCGTCGTCCGCCTTGAGGTACGTCGTCCAGGCCACCGGCTGGTCGGGCGGCTGCGACATGAGGCCGGCGACGGACTTCCCGTCGATCAACGCCTGGGTGTAGTGGCCGGTCTCGGCCGGCCCGACGAAGTACTCCCAGCCGAACAGCGCCGCGTAGAACTCCTTGCCGGCATTGATGTCCGTACAGGAAACGTCGATCCAGCACGGCACTCCGCGCGCATAGGCGCTCGCCTCGGGCATGGCTGCCTCCCTTTCCGACCGACCCACTCTGCCAGCGGCCCGGCCGGCCGGTGTCAGCGAACCTGACGACGTGACCGCCCGCGTCCACCTGATCAACGCCGCGTGCCCACATGCCACCCCTGTCATGTCACTGTTGACATGTCATAGGGCACGTGTCACCTTTGGGGCATGACACCGAGCTACCTGACCGGCGAACTCGCCCCGGTCGACGACGAGATCGAGGCGTTCGACCTGCCGGTCGAGGGCGCGCTGCCGGCCGAGCTGACCGGCCGCTACTTCCGCAACGGGTCCAACCCGGTGCCCGGCGAGGATCCCGGCCACTGGTTCACCGGCCAGGGCATGCTGCACGGCGTCCGCCTCAACCAGGGCCGCGCCGAGTGGTACCGGAACCGCTGGGTGCACACCAAGCGCATGGACGGCGGCTCCCTCTACGGGCCGGACGGCAGCCGCGACCTTGCCGCCGGCGCCGCCAACACGTCCGTCATCGAGCACGGCGGCAAGGTCTTCGCGCTGATGGAGACCAGCTACCCGTGGGAGATCAGCCCCGAGCTGGCGACGGTCGCCCCGTGCGACTTCGGTGGCCGCCTCACCACCGGCATGACCGCGCACCCCAAGGAAGACCCCGAGACCGGCGAGCTGCACCTGTTCGACTACGGCATGCGGCCGCCGTTCCTGACCTACCACCGGCTCTCCGCCGACGGCGAGCTCGTCACCAGTTTTCCGGTGCAGGTGGCCGGGCCGACGATGATGCACGACTTCGCCATCACCCGGAACCACGTGGTGTGGCTGGACCTGCCGGTCGTGTTCGACGTCGAGCTGATCGGCCGCGGGATGCCGTACCGGTGGAGCGACAAGTACACCTCGCGCATCGGCGTGATGGGCAAGGACGACCCGACCGTCACCTGGTTCGAGGTCGAGCCGTGCTACGTGTTCCACGTCGGCAACGCCCGTGAGGACGAGCAGGGCCGCGTCGTCCTGGACGCCGTCCGCTACGACCGCGACGCCTGGTTCGAGAGCTGGACCAAGATCGGCGGCACGCCGCGGGCCGAGCAGGCCGCCGCCGTGGCTGTCAGCAAGCTGCACCGCTGGATCCTCGACCCGAGCACCGGCAAGGTCACCGAGCAGGAGCTGGACGACAGCAGCATCGAGTTCCCGACCGTCGACGACCGCCGGGTCGGCCTGGCCAACCGCTATCTGTACGGGGTCGACGAGCACGCCATCGTCAAGTTCGACACCGACCGCGGCGTGGTCGGCCGGCACGAGCTCGGGGCAAACTGGCGGGCCGGAGAGGCAGTTTTCGTCCCGGCCGCCGACTCCAGCGGCGAAGATGAGGGCTGGCTGCTGTCGATCGTCACCAACACCGATCCGGCCGTGGCGTCCCAACTGCTCGTGCACGACGCCACCGACCTGACCGCCAAGCCGGTCGCGTCGGTGCTGCTGCCCCGTCGGGTGCCGGCCGGCTTCCACGGGTCCTGGATTCCGGACGGAGAACTGTCGCGATGACCGAGCCCACGCGCTCGCCCGGTGTGGCCACGATCCTGAAGTCGCTGGTCCTTGACGTCGGCGTGCCGACGGCGGCCTACTTCGTGGCCCACTGGCTGGGGGCGAGCGACTTCGTCGCGCTGCTGGCCGGCTCGCTGATCGCGTTGCTGCGCACGCTGGTCGTCGCGGCCAGGGACCGCAAGTTCCAGCTGTTCTCGGCCGTGATGGTCGGTGTGTTCACCGTCGGCATCGTGCTGTCCTTCCTGACCGGCGACGTGAAGTTCCTGCTGGTCAAGGAATCCGCCGGCACGTTCGTGGCCGGCGTCGCCTTCCTGGTCAGCTGCCTGCTGGGCCGGCCGCTGATCTACTTCGCGGCGCTGCGCATGCAGCCGGCCCGGGAGGTCGAGTTCGCTCAGCTGTGGGCGACCCGGCCGGAGTTCCGCCGCACCTTCGTGGTGCTGTCGGCGGTGTGGGGCTTCGGGTTGCTGTTCGAGGCGCTGCTGCGGATCCCGCTGGTCTTCCTGCTGCCGACCGAAATCATGGTCACCGTGTCGACGGTGATGATCATCGTCGCGTTCGTGCTGCTGGCCGTGTGGACCAAGTGGTACGCCGCCCGCCGGCAGGCCCGGTTCGCCCAGCTCCGGACCGAGGCGCAGCCCTAGTCCCCGGCGAAGATCGCGCGGTGCCAGATCGCGGTCAGCGTGTCCACCAGCTCGGCCTGACCCAGTGCGCCCGCGTTGTGCGAGATGCCGTGCTCGGTCATGCCCACCAGCATGGTGGCCAGCGAGCGCGCGGAGGGCGGTCCCACCGGGGCCGCCCCCGTCGCGCGATTGCGCTCGATCATCTCCTCGCTCGCCGAGACCAGCCGGCCGTTCAGGTCGGCCATGAACTCCTGGGCCTCCGGCGGGGCGTCGGGACTCTGCGCGGCCAGCAGCACCGCGCCGTGCTCGTCCCACATCCGCACGGCCAGCTCGATGCTCTGCCGGACGGTGTGCCGCATGTCCGCCTGGGGCTCCAGCCAGCACTCGACGACCTGCGTGACCAGGTCGTCCGACACCCGGGACAGCAGCGCCAGCAACATGGCCTGCCGGGACTCGAAGTAGAAGTAGAAGCTGGAGCGGGAGATGCCGGCGCCGCGGGCCAGCTCCTCGATGCCGATCTCGGCCAGCGGCTTGGTCGCCAGCAGCCGCTCCGCCGTCTCCAGCAGGGCCTCCTGCTTGCGGTCGCCCTTGCTGGGGCCTTTGCGGCGGACGGGTGCGGACACCGCCCGATCATACCCTTTTCGACACGCTGACGACTTTTTTCGACACCGTGTTGACTCTGCGTCGGGCCGAGGCCACAGTGGAGCCATGACGCTGACCGTGGACGACACGCCGTTCGGCTTCGACCCGATGAAGCCCGGCTTCCGCGACGACCCGTACTCCGTCTACCGGCAGCAGCGCGAAAGCGATCCGGTGCACCACAGCGCGATGGGCATCTGGACGCTGACCAGGCACGCCGACATCGAGGCGGCGCTGCGGGACCAGAAGCTCGGGCACGGCACCGGCATCAACGGCGCGGCCGACCACCTGTCGTTCCTGACCTTGAACCCGCCCGACCACACCCGGCTGCGCGGGCTGGTCAGCCGGGCCTTCACGCCCAAGGTGATCCGCGAGTTGCGGCCCCGTATCCAGCAACGAGTGGACGACCTGCTCGCCCCGCTGCGCGGCGCCGGCGAGTTCGACCTGATGAGCGCCTTCGCCTATCCGCTGCCGGTGATGGTGATCAGCGAGCTGATCGGCGTGCCGGTCGAGGACCAGGCGCGGTTCAGCGAGTGGTCCGAGGAGATGGCCCGGGGCATCGACCCCGACTTCCTGCAGACGCCCGAGCAGCTCGTCCGCCGGGACGAGGCCAAGCTGGAGTTCGACAACTACTTCCGCGAGCTCATCGCGGCCCGCCGTGGGCATCCGGCCGACGACCTGCTCACCGGGTTGATCGCCGCCGAGCAGGACGGCGACAAGCTGGACGAGCAGGAGCTGCTCGACATCCTCGCGCTGTTGCTGGTCGCCGGGCACGAGACCACCGTCAACCTGATCGGCAACGGCACCCTTGCCCTGCTGCGCAATCCCACGCAGCTGGCCTTCCTCCGGGACAATCCCGACCAGGCGCCCGCCGCCACCGAGGAGCTGCTGCGCTACGACTCGCCCGTGCAGTTCGTGTCCCGGATGGCCCTGGCCGACACCGAGGTCGCCGGCGTTCCCGTGCTGGCCGGCGAGATCGTCTCCATGATCCTCGGCGCCGCCAACCGCGACCCCGCCGCCTTCCCGGAGCCCGACCGCCTGGATCTGACCCGCCAGCCCGGCCGACTCGTCTCGTTCGGCCAGGGCATCCACTTCTGCCTCGGCGCTCCCCTGGCCCGCCTTGAGGGCCAGCTGGCGCTGGCCGGCCTCGCCACCGCCCTGCCCGACCTGACCCTCGTCGACGACCGTCCGGCCTACCGTGACCACTTCATCCTGCGCGGCGTGTCCGCCCTGACGGTCAGCGCCTGAGCTTCGGGGTTTGCGTCCGGATGGCGTAGTGGGGTACGCTTCGAGCTAGAAACGGCTGTATCGGTGCATAGGTCAGAACGACCGAACACCACATCCTGAGGCCGCCCCACGGGGCGGCCTCAGTGCATTTGTACGCTATGTTTTCGGGGTGCATTTCTGTTATCTCGACGAGTCCGGCGGCTCAGAATCACCCGATCGGGGAATTAACTCGACTCCGGTGATGGTAATTGTGGGACTCATCGTCGAGGCCGGCGCCGTTCCCGGCCTCACCCGCGATTTCCTGGCCCTCAAGCGGCAGTACTTCCCACGCCGCTTCAACACCGGCCTCGCCTTGGACGAGGTGTTGCACGAGCTCAAGGGCAACGAAGTGCTGCAGATGGTCCGCAGCGACTCACGCAACCGGCGTCGCCAGGCATCGCTGATCCAGCGGGCCCTGCTCGACCTGGTGAACCGGTACGACGGCAAGGTGGTCGGGCGGATCTGGGTCAAGCGTCCAGGTAAGGGCCTCAAGCCGGACGCCACTTACTGTTACGCCGCGCAGGACATAGCGAAGCATTTCTCCCAGTATCTGATCGAGCGGAGCTCGACCGGGCTGCTCATCGCCGACGGCCGGCACCCGGACGCCAACTCTCGGGTCGCGCACTCGATATTCACGCAGAAGTACCGGGTCGCCGGCGATCCGTATCCGCCCGTGCTGGAGGTGCCGCTGTTCTCGGACAGCCGAAACCATGTCGGCATTCAGATCGCCGACCTGCTCGCCTCCACTCTGGTGTTCCCGATGGCCGCCGTCGCCTACGGCACGAAATGCGTTTCCGTTCACTCCTCCGGGCGATACCACCGGGTGCGCGAGGACCACGGCGAGGCCCTACGGGAATTGCAGTTCCGCTACCTCGACGAGACCGGCCGGTGGCGGGGCGGACTGGTGGTCAGCGACATCGGGGGCAAGCGGACCGGGTCGCTGCTGTTCGGCGCCGCACCCTGAGTGGTCCAGACCTTGACAGCCGCACGGGGGCTGTATCCAATGGGTTTCCGCCGCCATGCCCAGGTTCCCGCGCGGGAGGACATCCAGACATGTCAACGATCCCCCGGCGGCTGGTCGTCGCAGCCGCCGCCATCACGTTGCTCGGGACGGCGGGAGCCGCGCAGGCGGCGCCGGTGAAACCGAAGGCGGTGCCGTACGCCAGCGTGGTGCCGGCGCCGGCCACCGTGGCCCAGGCGAGCTCGGTGTTCACGCTGGGCAGCGGGGCCAGGATCGCGGCCAGCGGCCAGGCGGCGCAGGTCGGCGACTACCTGGCCGGCGTGCTGCGCCCGGCGACGGGCTTCGCGCTACCGGTGGACAAGGCGTTCATCGCGCACGCGTTCGACCCGATCCAGCTGCTCGTCGCGCCCGACCCGTCGCTCGGCGACGAGGGCTACCAGCTGACGGTGAACACGAACTCGGTGGTGCTGACCGCGAACAAGCCGGCCGGCCTGTTCGAGGGCGTGCAGACGTTGCGTCAGCTGCTGCCGGCCAGTATCGACGCCGGCACCAAGCAGGCCGGCCCCTGGACGATCCAGGGCGGTCGGATCACCGACCACCCGCGCTTCGGCTTCCGCGGCGCGATGCTGGACGTGTCCCGGCACTTCTTCGGCGTGGACACGGTCAAGAGCTACATCGACGAGATCGCCCGGTACAAGGTCAACACGCTGCACCTGCACCTGAGCGACGACCAGGGCTGGCGCATCCAGATCAACAGCTGGCCCCGGCTGGCCACCTACGGCGGTAGCACCCAGGTCGGCGGCGGCGCCGGCGGCTACTACACGCAGGCCCAGTACAAGGACATCGTGGCCTACGCGGCCAGCCGGTTCATCACGGTCATCCCCGAGATCGACATGCCCGGGCACACCAACGCGGCCCTGGCCTCCTACGCCGAGCTGAACTGCAACGGCGTGGCCCCGCCGCTGTACACCGGAACCGACGTCGGCTTCAGCACGCTGTGCGTCAACAAGGACATCACCTACAAGTTCCTGGACGACGTGATCGGCGAGCTGGCCGCGCTGACCCCCGGCCCGTACATCCACATCGGCGGCGACGAGTCGCACTCCACCAGCGACGCCGACTACCAGGCGTTCATCCCCAAGGTCCAGGCGATCGTGGCCAAGCACGGCAAGATCGCCATCGGCTGGCACGACATCAGCAAGGCCGACCTGCTGCCGTCGACCATCGGGCAGTACTGGGACACCACGCCGACCAACGCCGCCGTGCAGGCCGCGGCCAAGAAGGGCACGCACTTCGTGCTGTCCCCGGCGAACCTGGCCTACCTGGACATGAAGTACACCGAGCAGACGCCGCTTGGGCAGGACTGGGCCGGTCTGATCGAGGCCAAGGACGCCTACAGCTGGGACCCGGGCAAGTACCTGACCGGGGTCAGCGCGGCCAACGTCAACGGCGTCGAGGGTCCGCTGTGGACGGAGACCATCACCAAGCTGGCCGACATCCAGTACATGGCCTTCCCGCGCCTGGCCGAGCTGGCCGAGCTGGGCTGGTCGCAGGCGGCCACGCACAACTGGACCACGTTCAAGACGCGGCTGGCCGCGCAGGGTCCGCGGTGGAAGGTGCAGGGCGTGAACTTCTACGCCTCGCCGCAGGTGCCGTGGGCTAAGTAGTTCTGACGTATTCGTGGAAACGGCCGACTGGGGTGAATCCCAGTCGGCCGTACCAGTGTTGGGGCCAGTCGACGCCGTCGGCGAACAGGAACACCGTGTCGCAGTCCCGGGCTCGCCGCAGGGCCTCGTGCATGACCGCCGTCGAGTAGCCGTGACCGCGGTGCGCCGGCAGCGTCATGACGTACTCGATCTGCGCGATCCCTTGCTGGCGATAGAAATCCGCCCAGGACACCGGCCGCTCATCCACGACGACACCGAGGAACCGCACCTCGTCCGCACCCTTGAGGCGAGCCCCGACCCGGGTCGCCAGCTCCTCGATCTCATCCGACGGCAACTCCGGCTCATCCGCCCGCCACATCCCGCGCAGGGCCTCGACCATCACCGGCAACTCCAGCTCCCGCACCGGAATCGCCGGCGCCGGCGGGATCTCCCCTTCGAACCGCATCACCACCAGCGGCTGCGCCCGATACCCCGCCGCCAGCGCCGCCTGTTCGAAGGCCAGCCCCGGCTCGTCGTCCAGGAACACGATCAGCCGATGCTTCGCGTCGGCCAGCACCTCATCCGCCGCCGCCAGCAACTCCGCCGGCTCCACCGAGTCCCGGATCAGCAGCCGATTGTTGTTGTACGAGGCCCGGAAGTCCCGATGCCGCACCGCGACCCCGCCCGGCACCTCGACCACCTCCGTCGCCTGCCGGCAGGCAAACGCGATCTCGAAGTCCACGATGTCCCGCGGTGTGCGCATCCGACCACGGTAGCGACGCCGGGCCAGCAGCCCGATGCCGTTTCACCGACCCCGCACCTTCGGGCTACAGCTGGACCCAGTTGACGATGAGCACGTCGACCCGACGCTGGTCGGCAAGCAGCAGATAGGTGATCAGCCCGGGACCACCACCGAACACCAACTGGTAGAGACCGCCCTCGGGTTTGTCGGCGTTCAGCGGCTCACCGCGCTCCGGCACGAGCGCAAGCACCTCGAACGCGTCGTACAGCGCGCCGTGTGCGGCCGTCGGCAGCGCGCGGATCTGCGCACGCGCGAGCGGATCGATGTCGAGCTGGTAGGAGACGAAGAGCGACCGTCAGATTCCCAGCTCGGCCTTCAGCTCCTGCCAGGAGACGCTGCCGTCGCGGGGCGCTCCAGTACGACGCACTTCAGCGGCGGCATCGGCCATTTCCTTGAGGGCATCGGCGTCGCTTTCGGTCTGCCACGCCACCCGCCGCCAGACCCGCACCACCTGGTGCAACTGGTCCAGGCTGAGCGTCTGCCGCGCCGCGGTGAGCGCCGCGTCGTAGGCGGCGTCGAACTCGGCCACCTGTTCGGGCAACAGCGCGGCACGGATCGACGCGGGCGAGCCGAACCTGGCCGCGGCTTCCTCGTCGCCGGCCCACTCCGCGCGAGCCCGGACCATCGGCTCGGCGGACCCATCCGGGTCTGGCCGATCCGAGTCCGAGTAGTGCGCTGGCGAGGCCATACCGCCACGATAACGCTGACGTGCAGCAACCGGTAGCGACCCGCACGGACCGGTAGTGATCGGTACCGATCCGAGGGAGACCCAACTCACATTCCAGGCGGTATGTGATACATGCAGGCCGGATTGATTGTTACTTGGGGCACCGCTACCGTCGAGGTGATGCCCGAGCCAGGAGGCGCCACAGCCATGAGCACCGAAGCTTTTGTGTTCGACGCGGTCCGGACCCCGCGGGGGAAGGGCAAGCAGACCGGGTCGCTGCACGAGGTCAAGCCCGTATCCCTGCTCGTCGGCCTGATCGACGAGCTGCGCACCCGCAACCCGAACCTCGACCCGGCCCGTATCGACGACGTGGTGCTGGGCTGTGTGACCCCGGTCGGCGACCAGGGCGCCGACATCGCCAAGACGGCGGCGCTGGCCGCGGGCCTGCCGAACACGGTGGCCGGCGTGCAGCTGAACCGGTTCTGCGCCTCGGGCCTTGAGGCGGTGAACATCGCGGCGCAGAAGGTGCGCTCGGGCTGGGACGACCTGATCCTGGCCGGCGGCGTGGAGTCGATGTCCCGTGTCCCGATGGGCTCGGACGGCGGCGCCTGGGCGATGGACCCGGAGACGGCCTACGACACGAGCTTCGTGCCGCAGGGCATCGGCGCGGACCTGATCGCCTCGATCGAGGGCTTCTCCCGCGAGGACGTGGACGCCTACGCGCTGGAGTCGCAGGCCCGCGCGGCCAAGGCGCAGAGCAACGGCTTCTTCGACCGCTCGGTGGTCCCGGTGCGCGACCGCAACGGCCTCGCGGTGCTGGAGCGCGACGAGTTCATCCGCCCCCAGTCGACGATGGAGGGCCTCGGCGAGCTGAAGCCCTCGTTCGCCATGATCGGCGAGATGGGCGGCTTCGACGCGGTTGCGCTGCAGAAGTACCACTGGGTCGAGCGCATCAACCACGTGCACACGCCCGGCAACTCCTCGGGCATCGTGGACGGCGCGGCGTTGGTGGCGATCGGCAGCGAGCAGATCGGCAAGGACTTCGGTCTGACGCCGCGGGCCCGCATCGTGGCCACCGCGGTCAGCGGCGCGGACCCGACGATCATGCTGACCGGCCCGGCCCCGGCCTGCCGCAAGGCGCTGGCCAAGGCCGGCCTGACGGTGGACGACATCGACCTGGTCGAGATGAACGAGGCGTTCGCCGCGGTCGTGCTGCGCTTCATGCGCGACATGGACATCCCGTGGGAGAAGGTCAACGTCAACGGCGGCGCGATCGCGCTGGGCCACCCGCTTGGCGCGACCGGCGCGATGATCCTCGGCACCATCGTGGACGAGCTGGAGCGTCGCGAGCTGCGGTACGGAATGGTCACCCTGTGCATCGGCGGCGGCATGGGCCTCGCCACCATCGTCGAACGCGTCTGAGGGACGAGGTCATGAGCGAGTACTTCCAGTGGGACTCCGACTCCGACGGCATCGTCACGCTGACGATGGACGCGCCGGGCCAGTCCGCGAACACGATGAACCCGGTGTTCACCGCGGCGGTGACCGAGGTCGTCGAGCGGCTGCGCCGCGAGCGTGACGACATCACCGGCGTGGTGCTGACCTCGGCCAAGAAGACCTTCTTCGCCGGCGGCGACCTGAACGACCTGCGTCGCGTGACGCCGGCCGACGGCGAGACCTTCATGGCCACGCTGACCAGCACGAAGGCGGCGCTGCGCGGCCTGGAGACGCTGGGCCGGCCGGTCGTGGCCGCGCTGAACGGCTCGGCGCTGGGCGGCGGCCTGGAGATCGCGCTGTCCTGCCACCACCGGGTCGCGCTGGACAACCCCAAGTCCCGCTTCGGTTTCCCCGAGGTGACGCTGGGCCTGCTGCCCGGCGCCGGCGGCGTGGTCCGCACGGTGCGCATGCTCGGCATCGCCGACGCGCTGCTGAAGCTGCTGTTGCAGGGCCAGCAGCTGGCCCCGGCCGCGGCCAAGGAGACCGGCATCGTCGACGAGGTCGTCGCCACGCCGGACGAGATGATCAGCCGGGCCAAGCAGTGGATCAAGGACAACCCCGAGGCCGTGCAGCCCTGGGACGTCAAGGGCTACAAGATCCCCGGCGGCACGCCGTCGGTGCCCAAGTTCGCGGCCAACCTGCCGGCCTTCCCGGCCAACCTGCGCAAGCAGCTCAAGGGCGCGCCGATGCCGGCGCCCAAGGCGATCCTGTCGGCCGCGGTCGAGGGCAGCCAGGTCGACTTCGAGTCGGCGCTGCGCATCGAGTCCCGCTACATGCTCCAGCTGTCGGCCGGCCAGGTCTCGAAGAACATGATCAAGGCGTTCTTCTTCGACCTGCAGACGATCAACAAGGGCGGCAGCCGCCCGCAGGGCGTGCCGCGGTACACGGCCAAGAAGGTCGCGGTGCTGGGCGCCGGCATGATGGGCGCGGGCATCGCCTACTCGGCCGCCCGCGCCGGCATGCAGGTCGTGCTCAAGGACGTCTCCGCCGAGGCGGCCGAGAAGGGCAAGAACTACTCGGTCGGCCTGCTGGACAAGGCGATCAGCCGCGGCAAGATGACGCCGGAGAAGCGGGACGAGATCCTGGCCCGCATCACGCCCACCGCCGACCCGGCCGACCTGGCCGGCTGCGACCTGGTGATCGAGGCCGTCTTCGAGAACACCGAGCTCAAGCACCAGGTGTTCGCCGAGATCGAGAACGTGGTCGAGCCGGACGCGCTGCTGTGCTCCAACACCTCCACGCTGCCCATCACCGGCCTGGCCGAGGGCGTCAAGCGCCAGGCCGACTTCGTCGGCCTGCACTTCTTCTCGCCGGTGGACAAGATGCCGCTGGTGGAGATCATCCGCGGCGCCAACACCGGCGACGAGGCGCTGGCCAAGGCGTTCGACGTGGTGCTGCAGCTGAAGAAGACGCCGATCGTGGTCAACGACAGCCGCGGCTTCTTCACCAGCCGGGTCATCGGCACGTTCATCAACGAGGGCGTGGCCATGCTGGGCGAGGGCCTGCCGGCCCCGTCCATCGAGCAGGCCAGCACCCAGGCCGGCTACCCGGCCCCGGTGCTGTCGCTGATGGACGAGCTGACGCTGACCCTGCCGCGCAAGATCCGCGACGAGTCCCGCAAGGCCATCGAGGCCGCCGGCGGCAGCTGGGCGTCGCACCCGGCCGAGCAGGTCATCGACCGCATGGTGGTCGACTTCGACCGCGGTGGCCGCGCCTACGGCAAGGGCTTCTACGACTACGCCGACGGCAAGCGTGCCGGCCTGTGGCCCGGTCTGGTCGAGCACTTCGGCAAGCCCGGCATCATCCGCGACGGGGACGACATCCCGTTCAAGGACATGCAGGAGCGCATGCTGTTCGCCGAGGCCATCGAGACGGTGAAGTGCGTGGAGGAAGGCGTGATCACCGCCGTCGCCGACGCCAACATCGGGTCCATCTTCGGCATCGGCTTCCCGGCCTGGACCGGCGGTGTGCTCCAGTACATCAACGGCTACGAGGGCGGCCTGAACGGTTTCATCGCCCGGGCCGAGGAGCTGGCCCAGCGCTACGGCGACCGCTTCACCCCGCCGGAGCTGCTGCGCAAGAAGGCCGCCGCCGGCGAGACCTTCGAGTAACCGTCCACGTTGCACACTTGTGCGGTTCAGACTTGGCCCCGGTGGCCAAGTCTGAACCGCCGGTGAAGGGTTGGCGACAAGCTGGCCTGCCGGTAGCCTCCTCGTCGCCGGGGGTTCAACGGCACTCCCGACACTGCACTGCACCACAACGCGGTGAAGGGCAGGACGATGAGGCGACTGGGGATTCTCTTAGGCTGCTTGGCGATCACGCTCGCCGGCGCGCCGGCCTTCGCGGCCACCAGCAGCGGCAACCTGATCGTCGGCGGTGACGCCGAGGCGGGCTACTGCACGACCGACTGGCACGCGGCGACGACCGTGCCGGGTTGGACCGTCACGACCGGCAGCCCGGACGTGATCTGCTACTCGGCCGGCAGCTTCGGCCATCCGGCCAATCCCGCGCCGGGCAAGGCTTTCCTCGCCCCCGGCGACCAGGGCGACGGCATGATCTCGCAGACCGTCGACGTGTCCTCGGCGGCGGCGGCGATCGATGGCGGCGGCGTCACGTTCGACCTGTCCGGCTGGCTCGGCGGCTGGACCACGTATGCCGGCTATGCCAGCGTTTCCGCGCAGTTCCTGGACGGCTCGGCGCACCAGCTCGGATCCGTCGCGCAGCTGCCGACCGTCAGCGAGTCCGATCGCGGTGGCAAGACCGAGTTCCTGGCCCGCGACGTCACCGGCGCGGTGCCGACCGGCACGCGTTCGGTGCTCGTCCAGGTGCGATTCGTCAACAGCAGCGGGGAATCCGGCTACGCCGACAACCTGTCGCTGACGTTGTCCACGCCGGTGCGCCAGCCGGTGCTGGCCCCGCCGCCGTCGCAGGTCCCCGGCTACGACCATGTCTTCACGGTCATGATGGAAAACACCAACTACTCCGCCATCATGAACGACACCGCGGACACGCCGTACCTGCACAGCCTGATGGCGCAGGGCACATTGATGGCCAACTACCGCGCCGTCTACCACCCCAGCGACGAGAACTACCTCGCGATCGCCGGTGGCGACACCTACACGACCGGGGCGACGTACTTCCCGAACGTCAACGACCCCAACGCCAATCTCGGTGACAAGCTCGAAGCCGCCGGCAAGTCGTGGAAAGCGTACGAGCAGGGCATGGGCACGCCCTGCAACACCACTACGCAGTACGACAAGTACTACGAGCCCGACGACGCCCCGTTCATCAACTACACCGACGTGAGCGGGAATTCCGCGCGGTGCCAGGCTCATCTGTTCGACACCAGCCAGCTCACGACCGACCTCGCCGGCGCTTCGACCACGCCGGCGTTCTCGTGGCTGGCCGCCGACGACTACTACGACGGCGAGGCGTCCGGGAACGGCAGCGCCACCAGCCTGAAGGTCCAGGACGGTTGGCTCAAGCAGACCCTCGACCCGATCCTGCGCTCCCCGGCGTGGACGACGCAGCGCTCGCTGTTGATCGTCACCTGGGACGAGAACGAGTCCGGCGCCGGCAACCAGGTCGCCACGATCGTCGTCGGTTCGCAGGGGACGGTCCCGGCCGGACGGGTCAGCAGCAGCCGCTACGACCACTACAGCACCGGCCGGACCATCGAGGCCGCGCTCGGGCTGCCGGCCATCACCGCCAACGACCGCTACGCCACGCCGCTCAACGACGCGTTCACCGCGGCCACCGCCGGCAGCACGCTGACCGGCGGCCCGAGCACGTTCCAGTACTCGACGCCGGCCGCGACGGTGAGCGACAAGAACTGGATCGGCATCTACCCGGTCGGCGTGCAGCCCGGCCAGCAGCCGGCCACGACCTGGCAGTACGCGCCTGGTGGCAGCGGCAGCCTCACGTTCTCGCCGTCGCCGGGCACGTACGCCGCCTGGTACTGCTACGACGACGGCTACACCCCGCTGGCCGGCCCGGTCACCTTCACCGTCAGCTGAGGCTGAAGATCGAAATGAGCAACCCCCGAATCAATCCAAGCAGCGAGGCCTGACATTTCGGCCGGCCCACAGGTGATGATCTTCGGGCTCGGCCGAATTGTCGGTCCCGATCGCTAGGCTCGATTCGGGGGGTGCTCACCACGGCTCGCTAACTGGTTAGTTCCGCGAAGCTGGTGATCCTCCGGTGCTGGCCGACGTCCGGGGAGCCGTCCTCGGGGCGGCTCACGCCGATCGTGTGCCAGCCGGCCTCCGCCGCTGCGTCGAGCTCGGCGGCGACGTCGGACAGAAAGGTCAGGTCCGCCGGCTCCGCCCCGATCGACTTCGCGATCGCCTGGTACGAGCCGACTTCACGCTTGGGGCCGGCCGACACCGTGTCGTAGTGCCCGGCGAAACGGCCGAGCAGGTCGCCGTGCTGGGTGTGCTTGAACCACAACCGTTGCGCCAGCTCGGATCCCGACGAGTAGACGTACACCGGCACGCCGTCGGCCGACCAGCGTTCGAGCGCCGGCGGCACGTCGTCGTAGACGTGCGCGGTGAGCTCGCCGGAGGCGTAGCCCTCGGCCCAGATCAAGCCCTGCAACGTTTTCAGCGGTGTGGCCTTGACGTCGGCGTCGATCCAACCGACCAGGATCGACGCCGCCTCGTCCGGGTCCGCGGCCACCTCACGCACCACAGCGGCCGCCTCGGGGCGGCGCACCCACTCGCCGACGCGCGCCCGCGAGTACGGGAAGAGCACCTGGTGCACATGGGAAATCGCACTGGTGGTGCCCTCGATGTCGGTGACGATCACACCAGTTCGTCCAGCGTCGGCATCCGGGACGAGATGCCGTCACCGGTGAAGCCGGCGACCCAGCCGTCCTCCTCCTGGAAGAACCGGATCGCGCAGAACTCGGGCTGCTCGCCCATGTCGAACCAGTGCGTGGTGCCGGCCGGCACCGACATCAGGTCGCCGCGCTCGCACACCACGGCGTACACCTTGCCGTCCAGGTGCAGGTAGAAGCAGCCCTTGCCCTCGACGAAGAAGCGGACCTCGTCCTCGTCGTGGGTGTGCTCGTTGAGGAACTTCTCCCTGGCCCCCTTGGCCTTCGCCGGCCACTCGGGGTCGTCGGACGGCTTCATCCGCACCACGTCGACCAGCCGGAAGTCGCCCTCCTTGGACACCTTCTCGACGTCGGCCCGGTACGCCTCCAGGACCTCGTCCTGCCCGGCGCTGTCGGACAGCTCGACGGTGTCCCACTGCTCGAGGGTGATGTTGAACGGTGCCAGCTCGGCGGCGATCGTCGCGAGGTCGGTGGTGCGCAGCAACACCTCGTCGCGGTCGCCGTCGGCCATGACCTGCAACAGCGTCATCGGTTCTCCTAGTTCGTGAGCAGGTGCAGCCGGCAGAGCGCCTCGATGCACTCCACCCGGTTGCGAGCGATCTCCAGGGTAGGTCCCCATGCGGTCACGCCGTGGTGGCCGATCAGCAGGACGGGCACGGACCCGTCGAGCCGGTTGCCCACTTCGACGGCGATCCGCGGCACGTCCGACCAGTTGGTGAAGACGGGCACGTCCAGCGTGCTGGGATCGGCGACCCCGAACCCCTTGATGATCTCGAAGTCGGTGAAGCGCACGGAGTCCTGACCGGCGGCCATCGCCTTGGCCGCCACTGCCGTCGCGTACGGCGGGTGGGCGTGCACGACCGCGCCACAGTCGGGGAACGCCTTGTAGATGGCGGCGTGGATGGACGTCTCGGCCGACGGCTTGGGCCCGGAGATACGGGCCCCGGTCTCGGCCTCGACCAGCACGACGTCGGCGTCGGTCAGCTCGCCCTTGCTGCGCCCGCTGGCGGTGATCAGGGCCTGGTCCCCGATGCGCACGGACAGGTTGCCGGCGGTGCCGTCCAGCCAACCGCGCTGGTAGAGGCCGCGGGCGACCTCGGCCAGCTGCCCGGCCGGCCGCTGCGGCCAGACCCGGGCCTCGGTCACGATGGCCGTGACGAGGTCGTTCGGCGTGACGTCGAAGGCCGGGTTGAACACCGGCGTCTCCGGCAGCGCGACCCGGTGCCCGTGGAAGGCGATGACCTCGTCGGCGTGCCTCTGCTCGATGACGATCTGCGAGCCGTCCGCGATGGACTCGTCCACGGTCGACTCGGGCGCGACCACGACGAACGGGATGCCGCTGCGCGCAGCCGCGACGGCCAGCGAGTAGGTGCCGACCTTGTTGGCGACGTCGCCGTTCGCGGTGATTCGGTCGGCACCGACCATCACCACGTCGACCAGCCCGGCCGCGATGGCCGC
>DATJJB010000069.1:0-2606 GCA_035492655.1 Kutzneria sp.
TTCCGCTTGGTCGAGCGCGACGGCGGCGAGCGGGACGCGGATGTCGGCGTCCTGGATCGCGGTGATCAGGTCGCCGTTGGCGCCGGTCGGCTGGACCAGGGCGATCATCGCGTCCACCCCGTCGTCCGCGGCGAGCAGTTCTAGGCACCGGCGGAAGGCTTCGGCGGAGATGGCGGCGGTGGTGTCCACGGGCCCGGCGACCGTGCCGCCCGGTAGCAGCGTCCGCAGCCGGCGCCTGGTCAGCCCGTGCGGCTGGTGCACGGTCAGGCCGAGCCCGGTGCACGCGTCGGCGGCCAGCAGCCCGGCGCCGCCCACGTTGGACACGATCGCGACCGTGCGTCCGGCCGGGACGGGCTGGGTGGCGAGCAGCGCGGCGGTCTCGGTCAGCTCGCCGAAGGTGCCGGTGGCGATGACCCCGGCCTGCTCGAACAGCGCCTGGTCGGCGGCCGAATGACCAGAGCGCACGGTGAGCACCGGCATCTTCGCGCCGACCCGGCGCGCCGTCCGGGCGAACTTGCGCGGATTGCCGAACGACTCCAGGTACAGCACGGCCAGCTTGGTCACGGCGTCGTGTTCCCACCACATCAGCATGTCGTTGCCGGACACGTCGAGCTTGCTGCCCACCGAGGCGAACGAGGAGATCCCCACGCCGAGCCGGGACAGCTGGCCAGTCAGGGCGACGCCGACCCCGCCGGACTGCGACATGACCCCGGCCGTGCCGGGCCGGAGTCGGCTGGCCGCGAACGT
Organism: Kutzneria sp.; assembly: GCA_035492655.1. GTDB lineage: Bacteria > Actinomycetota > Actinomycetes > Mycobacteriales > Pseudonocardiaceae > Kutzneria. Next base: position 748 of record DATJJB010000069.1, read on the forward strand.
GGCGTCCAGGCCGAGGCCGGGCACGGCCACGCCGAAACAGTCCGGACCCACGAGTCGCATGCCGTGCCGGCGGCACACCGCGAGCAGATCGGCGCAGGCGGCTGGGTCCAGGCCGGACGTGATCACCACGAGCGACCGCACGCCGCGCTGGCCGCACTGTTCGGCCACGCCGAGCACGGCCGGGGCGGGAACGGCGATGACCGCCAGGTCGGCCGCCTCGGGCAGGTCGAGCACGGAGTCCAGGCATCGCTCGCCGTCGATCTGCCGGGCCCGCGGGTTCACCGTGTACAGGCGGCCCGCGTATCCGCCGCGACGGATGTTCTCCAGGATCACCCGGCCGATCGCTTCCCGGCGGCGGCTGGCGCCGATCACCACGACCGACTCGGGCGCGAAGATGTGCCGCAGGCTGGCCACGTCGGCGCTGCTCTCGCGTTCGGCCACGGCGCTGAGGTAGGTGTCCAGCGCGGTGCCGTCCTCGTCCCGGGGCAGCGGGAACGTCAGTTCGAAGACCTCGCCGCCGAAGTGCCGCTGCACCGGCAGGCCGGCGTCGGCGAACACCTTGAGCATGGCCGTGTTCTCGGTCAGCGTCTCGGCGGTGAACTCGGTGATCTGGCGGCTCCGGGCCAGCGAGACCAGGTGCTCGAGCAGCAGGGTCGCGATGCCCTTGTGGTGCATGTGGTCGGCCACCGCGAAGGCGACCACGGCCTGCCCGGGGTGCCCGATGAGCTCGGCGTAGCTGGCCACGCCAACCAGTTCGCCGTCGTGCAGCGCGAGCAGCGCCGCGTTGCCCGGCGCATCCGGGTCAGGGTCCCGGCAGATCCGCCGGGCCTCGGTCTCGGCGGACCGTCGGCTGTAGCTGAAGAAGCGCAGGTAGATGTTGTCCGGCGCCATCGCCTCGTGCATCGCCTGCACCGCGTCGAAGTCGTCGGGGCAGGCCTCGCGGATCTCGGCCGTCGTGCCGTCGGCCAGGAGCGCGTACACCCGGCCGGTGTCCTGCGCCGTGCTCATTTAGTACACCGGGCCTGCGACGACCGGATAGACGTCTGGATAGCTGAGGCGGTCGCGGACCGCTACCACGCCGGGGACGTGTCGGGCCTTGCGGATCAGGGCATGGCCGAACGCGGCGGTCTCCGGGGTTCCCTCCATCGTCACTACGCCGGACTCGACCGTCACCCTGAACTGGCGCGGGTCGATGAGGAACTCGTGTAGGAGGATGGCGTCGGCGATGTCCTTGCGGATGTCTTCGTCCGCCCGGTCAAAGACGGCCAATACGTCGGCTCGGCTGATGATTCCGACGAGCTGGCCGCCGGAGTTGACCACCGGCAGTCGCTTGACCCGCATGAAGTGCATCATCCGGGCGGCCTGTTCGACCGGGTCGTCCGGCGTGGCGGTCACGGGCGGGCTAGTCATCAGGTCGCCCGCGGTCAGGCCTTCGGCCTTGCGGAGGTCCTTGCGGTGCACCAGCTCGGCGACCGGGCCGGGGTCGGCCAGCGCCACCTTGGCAAGCAGGTCGGCCTCGGAGACGACGCCGAGCACCCGTCCCACGTCATCGACGACGGGCAGCGCGCTCACCCGGTACCGGCGGAGCACGGCCGCCATCTCCTTGAAGGTGGTGTCGCTCCTGACCGCCACCACCTCGGTGGTCATCACGTCCTTGACCGTGGCGTTCATGGTTGTCATCCCTTTCAGTCCATCGGGAAGTTGGCCAGCACGTCGTACCGGCCGAGACGCTCGGGGGGCGGGTAGTTGAGGCGGTCGCGGACGGCAACCACGCCCGGGACGTGCCGGACCCGCCACACGATCTGGTGGCCGGTCTCGGTGGTCTCGGGTCGGCCGGCCAGCGTCACGATGCCGTCCAT
>DATJJB010000070.1:0-12213 GCA_035492655.1 Kutzneria sp.
AGAGCGTCCTGAGTGGACTGTTCGTCGCGCTCGGCCCGCAGCCGCCGCAGCTTCTCGATCTGCTGGGCCCGCACGCCGTGGTTGTCGACCTTGAGGACCTCGATCTCCTCGTCGGCGTCCACCCGGTACTTGTTCACGCCGATCACCGGCTGCCGGCCGGAGTCGATGCGGGCCTGGGTGCGGGCCGCCGCCTCTTCCACGCGCAGCTTGGGAATGCCGGCGTCGATCGCCTTGGCCATGCCGCCGGCCGCCTCGACCTCGGCGATGTGCGCCCAGGCCTGGCGGGCCAGGTCGTAGGTCAGCCGCTCCACGAAAGCACTGCCGCCCCACGGGTCGATGACCCGCGTGGTGCCGGATTCCTGTTGCAGCAGCAGCTGGGTGTTGCGGGCGATCCGGGCCGAGAAGTCGGTCGGCAGCGCCAGCGCCTCGTCCAACGCGTTGGTGTGCAAGGACTGCGTGTGCCCCTGCGTCGCGGCCATGGCTTCGACGCAGGTACGGGCGACGTTGTTGTAGACGTCCTGCGCGGTCAGCGACCAGCCGGAGGTCTGCGAATGGGTGCGCAGCGACAGGGATTTCGGGTTCTTGGGATCGAAACCCTTGACCAGCTTGGCCCACAGCAGCCGGGCGGCCCGGAGCTTGGCCACCTCCATGAAGAAGTTCATGCCGATGGCCCAGAAGAACGACAGCCGCGGCGCGAAGACGTCGATGTCCAGCCCGGCGGCCACGCCGGCCCGCAGGTACTCCACGCCGTCGGCCAGCGTGTAGGCCAGCTCAAGGTCGGCGGTCGCGCCGGCCTCCTGGATGTGGTAGCCGGAGATGGAGATCGAGTTGTACTTGGGCATCCGCTGCGAGGTGAAGGCGAAGATGTCGGAGATGATCCGCATCGACGGCTGCGGCGGGTAGATGTAGGTGTTGCGGACCATGAACTCTTTGAGGATGTCGTTCTGGATGGTCCCGGCCAGCTGCTCCGGCGCCACCCCCTGTTCCTCGGCGGCCACGATGTACAGCGCCAGCACGGGCAGCACCGCGCCGTTCATGGTCATCGACACGCTCATCCGGTCCAACGGGATGCCGTCGAACAGCTGCCGCATGTCGTAGATCGAGTCGATGGCCACACCGGCCATGCCGACGTCACCGGCCACCCGGGGGTGGTCGCTGTCGTAGCCGCGGTGGGTGGCCAGGTCGAACGCCACCGACAGGCCCTTCTGACCGGCGGCCAGGTTGCGGCGGTAGAAGGCGTTGGACTCCTCGGCGGTGGAGAAACCGGCGTACTGCCGGATGGTCCACGGCTGGTTGACGTACATCGTCGGGTAGGGCCCGCGCAGGTACGGGGCGATGCCCGGGTACGTGTCCAGGAAGTCAAGCCCGGCAAGGTCTTCGGCGGTGTAGAGCGGCCGGATGCCGATGCCCTCGGGGGATTCCCAGACCAGGGCGTCGGTGTCCTTGCCGGTCGCCTCGTGCAGCGCCTTGCGCCAGTCGTCGGCCCCGCCGGCGACCTCCGGGTCACCCAGCGGCACGTCCGCGAAGTTCGGGATCATCGGTTGGCCTCCAACTGGCGATAGGTGGAGTGCAGCACGGAAAGCGCGTCGCAGCCGGCGAACACGAACGCGTCGGCCCCGGTCTCGGCCCACTTCTTGGGACTGCCGGCCAGGAACACGTGGGTCGCGCCGGCGGCCTTCAACGCGGCGACCGTCTCGGCGGCCTCCTCCGCGTACAGCTTGTCCGACGAGCAGACGCAGGCGACGCCGCCGTCGAACTCCGCGACGGAACCGGCCGGCGTCTCGATGCCGCCAGCGTTGAACAGGTTGGCCGCGAACGACGACCGTCCTGTGTGGACGGCCACCGGACCGAGCGTCGCCAGGAAAACCTTCGGACGTGCACCGGTCTCCGCCAACACGGCGTCGGACCGATCCCGCAGCTCCTCGAACGCCTGCGCATAGCGGACTCGTGGCAGCCCGCCGGTCGGCACAGCCGGCAACGGCTTGCGCCGCACCGGCTTCTCGGCCAGGTTGGGGAACTCCGACACGCCGGTCAGGGCGTCCTTGCGGTGCGCGATGTTCTCGCCCCGCCGCGCCCACGTCGCCGCAAGTCGTTCCTGCACAAGGGAGGCCCCAGAGACCAGGCCGCCGGCCCGCTCGATCTCCTGGAACCAGGCCCAGCCGGCACGGGCCAGGTCGTCGGTCAGCCGCTCCACGTACCAGGAGCCGCCGGCCGGGTCGATCACCTGCCCGAGGTGGGACTCCTCCAGCAGCAACGCCTGCGTGTTACGGGCAATGCGCCGGGAGAACGGATCGGCCAGGCCGATCGCGGCGTCGAAGGTCTGCACGGTCACGGCATCCGCGCCGCCGGTGCCGGCGGCGAAGCAGGCCAGCGTGGTGCGGAGCATGTTCACCCACGGGTCCCGCTGCGTCAGCATGGCCGACGACGTGACGGCGTGCTGCAGCTGGGCCGACGCCGCGCCGCTGACCTCCGTGACCCTGGTCCACAGCCGGCGGGCGGCGCGGAGCTTGGCGATGGTCATGAACTGGTCGGCCGTTGCCGCGTAACGGAATTCCAGCAACTGCGCCGCCGCCGCGATGTCAAGACCGGCAGCAGTCAGCGCCCGCAGATAGGTGACGCCGGCCGCGATCGAGCAGCCCAGCTCCTCGGCGTCACTGCCGCCGGCGTCGTGATACGGCAACGCGTCCACGACGATCGCCCGCAGCTTCGGGTAAGCCTGAGAAGTCCGCACCGCGAGGGCGACGGCCGCGTCGAGATCCGGCGCGACGCCGGTACGGGCGTGCACGCCCAGCGGGTCGATGCCGATGTTGCCGATCGCCGCGCTCGGCGGCACGTCCAGCACCTCGAAATACGCCTCGGCCGCCGCCGCGAACTCGGGGCCGGCGTCCAACACGACGGACGCCAGATCCAGGTAGACGCCGTTCAGGGCGTCGCCCAGCCCGGAGATCGGCACGCCGCCGTCGCCGACGACCAGCCACACCGAGCCGGCCCCGTTCTCCAGGTCGGCCAGCACCTCGCGGTTGGTCACCGCGGCATCGGGATCGGCGTGCCGCTGCCGGACGTCCCAGCCCTGACCGGCCGGCCGGCTGCCACGGACATAGGGCGCCAGCCCCGGGAAACCGCTCGAAGGCGCGCCGTCCGCGGCGGTGTAGAGCGGGCTGATGGTGATGCCGTCATAGGTGGTGGTGGCGAGCAGGTCCTCGGCGGAATCGTGCTGCTGGCCCTCGCCGAGAACGCCCGACTTGCGCAGCACCGACTCCACCGAGCGGCGCCACTGCGCGCGATCGGCCTGTGGGAATTCGGCGGCGAGCGGCAGCTCCGCCGGTCCCGTCGTTGACGGCGTCGTCATGCGTCCCGATGGTAGGGGAAGTTACTGGGACGTAGCTTGTGAGCCTGCTCGCTTGCCGCTGACATGTTGTGGACAGCGGGGCCGGCGCCCCGAAAAGCGCCGGCCACCTGCTGGTTCATCGATTCAGCCACACCGCCGTGTTCGCCGGCAGCCGCCCGTCGACGAGCTCGTCGCTGGCCAACAACACCTCATTGTGCTCGGGCAGATCGACCGCATCGGCGGACAGATTCACCACGCACAAGAAGTGGTCGTCCCGGGCGAACGACAACACCTGCTCGGGTGACGGGCACCAGGTCATCGGGCCGTCGCCGAGCGCGGGCAGCTGTCGCCGCAGCTTCAACGCGGTCTGGTACAGCCGCAGCATCGACCCGTCGTCCGCGCCCTCGGCCGCCACCGTGTACCGGGCCCAACCGTCCGGCTGCGGCAGCCACGTCTCGTCGCCGCCGAACCCGTACGGCTGCGCCTCGCCGTCCCACGGCAGCGGCACCCGGCAGCCGTCGCGGCCCGGGTCGGCCCCGTTGGTCCGGCTGAACACCGGGTCCTGCCGCACCTCGTCCGGCAGGTCCTCCACCTCCGGCAGCCCCAGCTCCTCGCCCTGGTAGACGTACACGCCGCCGGGCAGCGACATGCTCAGCAGCGCCGCCGCCCGGGCCCTCCGCGTGCCCAACGCCAGGTCGGACGGCGCGCCCTGCTGACGGTCGGCGAAGCTGAACGACGTGTCCGCGCGCCCGTACCGGGTGACGTGGCGGGTGGTGTCGTGGTTGGACAGCACCCACGTCGCCGGCGCGCCGACCAGCGCGTGCGCCTGCAACGTCGAGTCGATCACGGCCCGCAGCCGGTCGGCCTCCAGCGGGCAGGACAGGAAGTCGAAGTTGAACGCCGAATGCAGCTCGTCCGGCCGCAGGTAGCGGGCGAACCGCTCCTGGTCGGGCAGCCACATCTCGCCGACGAACACCCGCGGGTCCGGGTACGAGTCGGCGATCCGCCGCCACTCCCGGTAGATCTCGTGCACGCCGTCCAGGTCCGAGAACGGCAACTGGCCCTCGGTTCGCCCGTCGACGTTCGGTAACGCCGAATCCTTGACCAGCCCGTCGGCCACGTCGATCCGGAAGCCGTCCACCCCGCGGTCGAACCAGAACCGCAGCACCTCGCGGAACTCCTGGTGCACCACCGGGTTCCGCCAGTTCAGGTCCGGCTGCTCCGGGGCGTACAGGTGCAGGTACCACTCGCCGTCGGGCACCCGGCTCCAGGCCGAGCCGCCGAACCGGGACTGCCAGTCGTTGGGCGGCTCCGGGCTGGCCGGCCGGAACCAGAACATCTCCCGCTGCGGCGAGCCCGGCCCGGCCGCCACCGCCTCCTGGAACCACCGGTGCTGGTCCGAGCAGTGGTTGGGCACGATGTCGATGATCACCTTCAGGCCGAGGGAGTGCGCCTCCTCGATGAACTTCTCGGCCTCGGCCAGCGTGCCGAACGACGGCTCGATGTCGCGGTAGTCCGACACGTCGTAGCCGGAGTCGGCGTTCGGCGACGGATACCAGGGACACAGCCAGATCGCGTCGACCCCCAGGGTGGCGATGTGCGGCAGGTGCTGGCGCAGGCCGGTCAGGTCGCCGGTGCCGTCGCCGTTGCCGTCGGCGAAGCTGCGCACGTACACCTGGTAGATGGCCGCACCACGCCACCACGCTGATCCAAGCTCGCTCACATTCACTCCTCAGCCCTTGACGCTGCCCGCGGTGAGGCCAGCAAGGATGTTCCGTTGGAAGATCAGGAAGACCACGATGGTCGGCACGCTGGCCAGCACCAGGCCGGCCAGCAGCAGGTTGACCGGGGTGTCCGGGGCGAACCGTTGCAGGGCCACGGACAGCGTCTGGGCCTGCGGGTCGGAGAACACCAGCAGCGGCCAGATGAAGTCCTTCCACGCCGTCACGACGGACAGGATGGACACCACGCCCAGCACCGGCCGCGACAGCGGCAGCACCACCCGCCACATGGTCTTGAGCGGGCCCGCGCCGTCCAGTGTGGACGCTTCGATCAGCTCGCCCGGTATCTGGTCGAAGAACCGTTTGAGCAGATAGATGTTGAACGCGTTGGCCGCGCCCGGCAGCCAGATCGCCAGCGGCGAGTTGACCAGGTTCACGCCGAGCAGCGGCACGTCGGTGATGGTCAGGTAGGTCGGCACCAGCAGCGCGGACGCCGGCAGCATCAGCGTGCCCAGCATCATGCCCAGCACCACGTTGCCCAGCTTGGGTTTCAGCTTGGACAGCGCGTACGCCGCCGGCACGTCCACCGCCAGCTGCACCAGCCAGGCCCCGAGCACCACGATGATCGTGTTGAGGAAGAAGTGCGCGAGGCTCATGAAGTTCCACGCCTCGACGTACGCGCCGACGTTCGCGTGCTGTGGCAGCAGGGTCGGTGGCACGCGGGCCAGCTCCGGCGCGGTTTTCATGGCCCCCAACACCATCCAGATCAGGGGGAACACGAACGCCGCGGTGAACGTGACCGCGACGACCACGAACACCGTCCAGTACACGGCTTTCCCGCGCCGGCCGCGCAGCTGCGACTCGGAGACCAGGGTTCGCATCAGTCGGCCCTCCTGGTCAGCCGGACGTAGCACAGGCCGAACACGCCCAGCACCACGAACAGCAGCAGGCTCAGCGCGCTGGCCGTGCCGAAGTCGTTGTAGAAGAAGGCGTACTTGTACAGCAGCAGCAACACGGTGACGGTCGAGTCGCCCGGCCCGCCGCCGGTCATGATGTACGGCTCGGTGAACACCTGCATGGTGGCGACCAGTTGCAGCAGCAGCATGACCAGCAGCGCGAACCGGGTCTGCGGGATGGTGACGTGCCACAGCCGCCGCCACAGGCCGGCGCCGTCCAGCTCGGCCGCTTCGTACAGGTCGCCGGCGATGGTTTGCAGCGCCGCCAGGTAGATCAGCGTCGCCGAGCCCATGTTGGCCCAGGTGGACACCAGCACCAGCGACAGCATCGCGGTGGTCGGGGAGTCCAGCCAGCTCAGGCCGGGCAGGCCGACCGAGTGCAGCGCCGAGTTGAACAGGCCGGGCCCCGGGTCGTAGAACCACTTCCACAGCAGCGCCACCACCACCGGCGGCAGCATGACGGGAAGGTAGACCACGAGCCGGAAGTAGGCCTTGCCGTGCCGCAACTCGTTGAGCAGCACCGCGATCGCGAACGGCACCGCGAAGCCGAACACCAGGGCCAACCCGGTGAACAGCAGCGTGTTCACCCAGGCTTCCCAGAACTGCGGGTCGGCGAACAGCTTCTGGAAGTTCTCCAGGCCGACCCAGGTCGGCGCGGTGACGAAGTTGACCTGCTGGAAGCTGAGCAGGACGCCCCGCACGATCGGGTACCAGGAGAAGCCGGCGAACACCAGCAGGGCCGCGCACAGCAGGCCGTATGCGGTGACGTTCTCCCGGATCCGGCGGCGCAGCCGCGCCGTCGGCCGCACCCCTAGGGCGGCCGACGGCAACCGGACGGCGGTGCTCACTTCACCTGCGCGAGCACGGTGTTCGCCTTCTGGCTCGCGTCCGAGAGCAACTGGTCGATGTTGGCGTCCTGCTGCGTGAGCACGGTCGACATCAGGGTGTCGAGAATGGTGTAGAGCTGCTGGGCGTTCGGCGGCTCCAGGCTGCCCTTGAGCGACTGCCCGCCGTCCAGGTACGGCTTGTAGTTGGACACCGGCACGGTGGCGAACTTGGCCTTGGCCTGCTCCAGCTGGTCACGCACGGCCCCGGTCCACAGGTCCGGCACCGGCGGCACCGGCAGGCCGACCGGCTGGCCCTGCGCCTTGTACGTGCTGAGCACCTCGGACTCGACCCGCTCCGGGTTGAGGTACTTCCACTGGATCCAGGTCAGGCCGGCCTTGATCTGGGCGGGCGTGGCCTTGGGGTTGATCATGTACCCCTCGCCGCCGATCAGCGTGCCCTTGCCGCCGGGCATCGCGCCGAGGCCGTAGTCGGCGTAGTTGCCCTTGAACTGGTTGACCAGGGTGGGGATGTTGTCCGCGGCGGCCAGGTACATGCCCAGCTGGCCGGCGCCCATCATGCCCTGCACGTCGGCGATCTGGAGCAGCTGCTTGCTGCCCATGGTGTTGTCGGTCCAGCGCATGTCGTGCAGGTGCTGCAGGACCTGCTTGCCGGTGGCGTTGTCGAAGTCGGCCTTCCAGGTGGCGCCGTCCTTCTTGGCGATGTCGCCGCCGTTGGCGTACATCTCGGTGGTGAAGTGCCAGCCGCCCTGGCCGCTGGCCGAGTAGTCGGCGAAGCCGATGGTGTTGTCGCCGAGCGCGGTGATCTTCTTGGCGTCCGCCCGGACCTCGTCCCAGGTGGTCGGCGGCTTGTCCGGGTCGAGGCCGGCCTTCTGGAACAGGGCCCGGTTGTAGAGCAGGCCCATCGAGTAGTTGGCCGTCGGCAGGCCGTAGACGTGGCCCTGCGCGTCCTTGAACACGTCGACCAGGGCCGGCTGGATGTCGCCGACGTGCGGCACGTCCTTGACGTAGTCGGTGATGTCGGCGGCCTGGTGCCGGGCGATCAGGTTGGCCGGGTCGGTGAAGTAGACGTAGAAGACGTCCTCGAGCTGGCCGCCGGCCAGCTTGGCGGAGAACGTCTTGGGGTCCATGAAGCCCTCGTGCGCCTGGACCTTGATGTCCGGGTGGGCCTTCTCGAACGCGGCCACGTCGGCGTCGAAGATCTTGCGGTCGAACGGCTGGGTCTGCGGCGGCTGGCCGTCGATGGTGATCGTCACCGGGCCGCCGGCCTGCTGGTCGGCGCCGCCGCTGCAGGCGGCCGTCAGGCCGACGGTGAGGCCGGTGGCCAGCACTAACGCGGCGGTGGTGCGGAAGCTGTCAGTTCTCATCAGGTGTCTCCCCTGACGCGGTGGAGTGTGGCGCACACCATAGATCTTCTGGACACGTAGCCGCAAGATGTTGACACAGATGCGCAAGATCGTGACGTGATTCCCCTGAATGGCGTTGGGGGCCGTCAGCTGGCCGCAAGTGACTGCAAGCCTCTTGCGCCACCTGTCGTATAGTTGCGGCATGACAAGACGCCTTGCGGAGGTCGCGCAGAAGGTCGGAGTCAGCGAGGCGACCGTCAGCCGCGTGCTCAACGGCAAGCCCGGGGTCTCCGAGGCCACCCGCGCGGCCGTGCTCACCGCCCTGGACGTGCTCGGCTACGAGCGGCCGACCCAGCTGCGCGGCGAGCGGGCCCGGCTGGTCGGCCTCGTGCTGCCCGAGCTGCAGAACCCCATCTTCCCGGCGTTCGCCGACGTGGTCGGGAACGCGCTGGCCCAGCAGGGTTTCACCCCCGTGCTGTGCACCCGCACGGCCGGCGGCGTGTCCGAGGCCGAGTACGTCGAGCTGCTGCTCCAGCAGCACGTCTCCGGCGTGGTGTTCGCCGGCGGCCTGTTCGCCCAGGCCGACGCCTCGCACGAGCACTACCTGCGGCTGACCAACCGGAAGCTGCCGGCCGTGCTGGTCAACGCGGCCGTCGACGACCTGGCCTTCCCCAAGGTCGCCTGCGACGACGCGGTGGCCGCCGAGCAGGCCCTCGGGCATCTGCTGTCGCTCGGCCACACCCGTGTCGGCATGGTGCTCGGGCCGCCCGACCACGTGCCCTCACGCCGCAAGGAAGCGGCCTTCATGGCGCATGCCGCCCGCGCCGGCGTGGAAATCATCGACGGTGCCATCCAGCACACCATGTTCTCGCTGGAAGGCGGCCACGCGGCCACGTCCAAGCTGCTCAACCAGGACATCACCGGCATCGTCTGCGCCAGCGACCCGCAGGCCCTCGGCGCCATCCGGGCGGTGCGGCGCAAGGGCCTGACCGTGCCCGGCGACGTGTCCGTCGTCGGCTACGACGACTCGGCCTTCATGAACTGCATCGACCCGCCGCTCACCACCGTCCGCCAGCCCATCGAGGCCATGGGCCGGGCCGCGGTCGAGCTCCTGGTCAACCAGATCGAGGGCGCCGCGGTGTCGACGGAGGAACTCCTCTTCGAGCCCGAACTGGTGGTCCGGGGCTCCACCGCCCCCGCCCGCTAACCCTCAGTCACCGCCTTCACCGTTCGGAAAGGACCATTCCTCTCATCCAATGAGAGGAATGGTCCTTTCCCAACATCGGCCGTTCACGAATGGGTGAGGCGGCGGATGTCGGGGGCTGCCGCTGGGTAGTCGGCGGCCAGCGTCTCGTCGCCGAACGTGACGCAGTCGTCGGTGTAGGGCGGGGCCATGAAGGTGCCGAGCAGGCTCCATTCGCCCAGCGTTTCCGTGGCCTGCCAGACGCCGGCCGGCACGGCGACCTGGGGGCGCTGGCCGGCGGCGAAGTCGATGCCGAGCACCGGTCGGGTCACCGAGCCGTCGGGGTGCAGCAACAGCATCCTTGCCGGCGCGCCGGCGTGGAAGCTGTAGATCTCCGGGTGCGCGAGCCGGTGCAGGGCCGAGAACTCCGGCGACCGCAGCAGGTAGTAGATACCGGTGCAGTTGGCGTCACGCCAGGTCTGGGCCCAGTGTCCGCCCTCCACCGGCAAGGGCTGAAGGCCAAGCGCCGCAACGATGTCTACCATGCCGGCACCACCGACATGCCGCCGTCGACGACGAGGTTCTGGCCGGTGATCCAGCGGGCCAGGTCCGATGCGAGGAACGCACACGCGTCGCCGACGTCCTCGGGCGTGCCGAGGCGGCCGAGGGGAGCCCGCGAAACCCAGCTCTCCACGCCGGCAGGCCACGCTTCGTCGAGACCGGGCCGGGAGATCAGGCCGGGGGAGACGGTGTTGACGCGGATGCCGCGCGGCCCGTACTCCAGCGCGGCGGCCTTGGTGTGCATGAGCAGGGCGGCCTTGGCCGAGGCGTAGTGCGCGTGGCCGACGGCCGGCAGCGTGCCCTCGATGGAGCCGATGTTGATGATCGAACCACCGGCGTCCAGCACGTTCGCGGCCGCTTTCGTGACGAGAAAGGCCGTGTCGAGGGTGCCGGCGAACACCTCACGCCAATCGTCCAGGCTCAGCTCCGAAAGCGGCCGCACCGGTTGCACGCCGGCGTTGTTCACCACGATGTCGAGCCCGCCCAGCCGCTCCGCGGCCACGTCGAGCAGCCGGTCCACCTCGGCCGGTTCGCGCAGATCCGCCTGCGCCGCAAGGACTTCGGGGTCGTCCGGCGGACGAGTGCGGTAGTGCGCCAGCACTCGTGCGCCCTGGGCGGCCAGCCGGGCGGCGATGCCGGCCCCGATGCCGCCCGTGGCGCCGGTCACCAGAGCGGCCTTGCCATGCAAACTCATCACCGGGTCGAGGTTAGAGTGCCGGTCATGTCCGAGATCGACCCCGCCGACCTGGAGACGTGCCTGAAGGTCCTGGCGGCGGTGTCCACCCTGCCGACCGAGCACCCGACCTTCGTCGCCGTGCGCCGGGCCTCCTCCAAGATGGCCAAGGAGGCCCGCCGCGAGCGGCGCAGCCAGGCCCGCAAGGCCGTGACCGAGGCCGACCGGCTGGTGACGGCGCAGACCGCCACCGGCTCCGCGGTGCGGATCGACGACGAGACCCAGGGCATTCCGCTGGTGTCCACCGCCGTCGGCGCCACCGCCGGCACCCTGCTGCGGGCCCGCTCCTGCTACGTCTGCAAGCAGCGGTACGTCGAGGTGGACGCCTTCTATCACCAGCTGTGCCCGTCGTGCGCGGCGTTCAACCGGGCCAAGCGGGACGCCCGCACCGACCTGACCGGCCGGACCGCGCTGCTCACCGGCGGCCGGGCCAAGATCGGCATGTACATCGCGCTGCGGCTGCTGCGCGACGGCGCGCACACCACCATCACCACCCGGTTCCCCGGCGACGCCGTGCGCCGGTTCGCCGCCATGCCGGACAGCGCCGACTGGCTGCACCGGCTCCGTGTCGTCGGCGTCGACCTGCGCGACCCGGCCCAGGTGATCGCGCTGGCCGACACCGTCGCCGCGGCCGGGCCGCTGGACATCCTGATCAACAACGCCGCGCAGACCGTGCGGCGCTCACCCGGCTCGTACTCGCTGCTGGTCGAGGCCGAGTCCGACCCGCTGCCGGCCGGCCCCATGCCGGAGATGATCACCCTCGGCAGCCCTCACGACGCCCACCCGCTGGCCCTGGCCGGCGCCGAGCTGACCTCACTGGCCGTGGACGTCACGTCGAAGGCCCTGACCGCAGGCTCCGCCTCGCTGGCCCACTACGCCGCCGGCACCGCCATCGACGCCGCCGGCCTCAAACCCGACCTGGCGTCGATCAACAGCTGGACCCAGACCGTGGACCAGGTCGACCCCATCGAGCTGCTCGAGGTCCAGCTCTGCAACCAGACCGCGCCGTTCATCCTGATCAGCCGGCTGCGCCCGGCCATGGCCGCCGCCAAGGCCCGCCGCAAGTACGTCGTCAACGTCTCGGCCATGGAGGGCCAGTTCGGCCGCGCCTACAAGGGCCCCGGCCATCCGCACACCAACATGTCCAAGGCCGCGCTGAACATGCTCACCCACACCAGCGCCGGCGAGATGCTCGACGACGGCATCCTGATGACCGCCGTCGACACCGGCTGGATCACCGACGAGCGGCCGCACCCGACCAAGCTCCGCCTGGCCGACGAGGGTTTCCACGCCCCGCTCGACCTGGTCGACGGCGCCGCCCGCGTCTACGACCCGATCGTGCGCGGCGAGGCCGGCGAGGACCTGCACGGCTGCTTCCTCAAGGACTACGCCCCTTCGCCCTGGTGAGGGTTTCAGGCGTACGGGGAGCGGAATTCACACGACGTTTTCGTCGTGCTGGAGGCGCGTAACACGGTGTGCCACACCATGTGCGGGTGGGTGGAGACATCAGGGCGCTGTCCCTCTACGAGGGCTTCTTCAG
>DATJJB010000071.1:0-10850 GCA_035492655.1 Kutzneria sp.
CAGCCCGGCCGGACCGGAGCCGACGACGGCGACGCGCTTGCCGGAGGCGACGGCGGCCTGCCACGGCGGCACGAAGCCGCTCTCCCACGACACGTCGGCGATGGTCTGCTCGACCCGCTTGATCGCCACCGGACCGCCGGCCTCGGGCGTGGCGGACAGCACGCAGGCGGCCTCGCACGGCGCGGGGCAGAGCCGGCCGGTGAACTCGGGGAAGTTGTTGGTGGCGTGCAGGCGATCCGACGCCTGCGGCCAGTCCCCGCGCCGCACCAGGTCGTTCCACTCGGGGATCAGGTTGCCGAGCGGGCAGCCGGCGGTGCCGGAGTGGCAGAACGGGATGCCGCAGTCCATGCACCGGCTGGCCTGGGTGCGCACCTGCTGCTCCCGCTCGGCCGAAGCCAGCGGCGCGTAGACCTCGTCCCAGTCGTGCACCCGCTCGGCGGCGGGCCGCTTGGGGGCCTCGGCCCGGGCGAACTTGAGAAAACCGTTCGGGTCAGCCACGGGACGCCTCCATGATCGCCTCGTCGACGTCGCGGCCCTGGGCGCGGGCCAGTCGCATCGCCTCCAACACACGCTGGTAGTCCCGCGGCATCACCTTGGTGAAGCCGGCGGAACGCCGCGGCCAGTCGCCAAGCAGCGACGCGGCCACCGCGGAACCGGTGAGCTTGTGGTGCCGCTCAACGGTTTCCCGAAGCCACCGCAGGTCGTCGGCGCTGGGCCGCTGCAGATCGACCATGTCGGTGTTGACGAGCATCGGCTCGAGCTCGAGCACGTAGGCGATGCCACCGGACATGCCGGCCGCGAGGTTGCGGCCGGTGGGCCCGAGCACGACGGCGCGGCCACCGGTCATGTACTCGAAAGCGTGGTCGCCGACGCCCTCGGCCACCGCGACCATGCCGGAGTTGCGCACGCAGAAGCGCTCGCCGACCCGGCCCCGCAGGAAGATCTCGCCGCCGGTCGCGCCGTAGCCGATCACGTTGCCGGCGATCACCTGCCGCTCGGCGGCGAACGGCGCGTCCTCGTGCGGTCGCACGATGATCCGCCCGCCGGACAGGCCCTTGCCGACGTAGTCGTTGGCGTCGCCGACGAGCTCGACGGTGACACCACGGGGAATGAACGCGCCGAGCGACTGTCCGGCGGAGCCGGACAGGGTGACGTGAATGGTGTCCTCGGGCAGCCCGTCGCCGCCGTATCGCCGCGTGACCTCGGACCCGAGCAGGGTGCCCACGGTCCGGTTCACGTTGCGCACCGGCAGTTCCAGCCGCACGGGGTGGGCGTCCTCAAGGGCCGCCTCGGCCAGCTGGATCAAAGTGCGGTCGAGGGCGTGCTCAAGGCCATGGTCCTGGCCACGCAGCCGCCGCCGGGCGGAGCCGTAACGGGTCGCGGCGGGCACCTCGAACACCGGCGAAAGGTCGAGCCCCTTGGCCTTCCAGTGCTCGACGGCCTCGTCGGTGTCCAGCAGCTCGGCGTGCCCGATGGCCTCGTCCAACGTGTGGAAGCCAAGCTCCGCAAGGATTTCGCGGACTTCCTCGGCCACGAACTGGAAGTACTGCTCGACGAACTCCGGCTTGCCGGTGTAACGCTCGCGCAGCACGGGGTTCTGGGTGGCCACGCCGACCGGACAGGTGTCCAGGTGGCAGACGCGCATCATCACGCAGCCGGCGACCACCAGCGGCGCGGTGGCGAAGCCGTATTCTTCCGCGCCGAGCAAAGCGGCGACGATGACGTCACGGCCGGTCTTCATGGCCCCGTCCACCTGCACGGTGATCCGGTCGCGCAAACCGTTGAGCATCAAGGTCTGCTGGGTCTCGGCCAGGCCGATCTCCCACGGCGTTCCCGCGTGCTTCAACGAGTTCAGCGGCGAAGCGCCGGTGCCGCCGTCGTGCCCGGAGATCAGCACGACGTCGGCGTGGGCCTTGGCCACACCGGTGGCGACCGTGCCGACGCCGAGCTCGGACACCAGCTTCACGTGGATGCGGGCCTGCTCGTTGGCGTTCTTCAGGTCGTGGATCAGCTGGGCCAGATCCTCGATGGAGTAGATGTCGTGGTGCGGCGGCGGGGAAATGAGACCCACACCGGGCGTGGAGTGCCGGGTGCGCGCGATCCACGGGTACACCTTGTGCGCGGGCAACTGCCCGCCCTCGCCGGGCTTCGCGCCCTGCGCCATCTTGATCTGGATGTCGTCGGCGTGCACGAGGTACTCGCTCGTCACGCCGAACCGTCCACTCGCGACCTGCTTGATCGCGGAACGCCGTGCGGGGTCGTAGAGGCGATCGGCGTCCTCGCCGCCCTCGCCGGTGTTGGACCGCCCGCCGATGCGGTTCATGGCGATGGCCAGCGTCTCGTGCGCCTCGGCCGAGATCGAGCCGTACGACATGGCCCCGGTGTTGAAGCGCTTGAGGATCGACTCGACCGGCTCGACCTCTTCCAACGGCACGGGGGTGCGGTCGGAGGCGAACTTGAACAGGCCACGCAGCCCGCCGCCCTCGCGGACGAGCCGCTCGACCTCGGCGGTGTACTGCTTGTAGACCTCGTTGCGACGGGTCTTCGTGGCGTGCTGCAACAGGAACACGGTTTCCGGCGTGAACAGGTGCAGCTCGCCCTCGCGGCGGTACGCGTACTCGCCGCCCACCTCCAGCCGCCGGTGCGACCGGTCGGCCGGGTTGTCGGGGTAGGCCCGGCGGTGCCGGACGGCGACCTCGGCGGCCAGCTCGTCCAGCGAGACGCCGCCGAGCTTGGAGTGGGTGCCGGTGAAGTACTCGTCCAGCAACGGTTCCGCGATGCCGACGGCCTCGAAGACCTGGGCCGCGGTGTAGGCGCCGACCGTCGAGATGCCCATCTTGGACATGATCTTCAGCACGCCCTTGACCAGCGCCGTGACGTAGCGGCGGATGGCCACCCGCGGCTCGACGTGGGCGATGGCGTGCTGGCTGATCAGGTCCTCGATGGTCTCGAAGGCCAGGTACGGGTTGACCGCGGCGGCGCCGTAACCCAGCAGCAGCGCCACATGGTGCACCTCGCGGCAGTCGCCGGTCTCCACCACGAGCGCCACCCGCAGCCGCTCCTTGGTGCGGACGAGGTGGTGGTGCACGGCGGAAACCAGCAGCAGCGAGGGAATCGGGGCCATGCGGTGGTCGGAGTCCCGGTCCGACAACACCAGTGTGCGCGCGCCGGCGGCGATCGCCTCGGACGCCTGGCGGCGCACCCGTTCGATCGCGGCGGCCAGCGCGGCTCCGCCACCGTCCACTTCGTACAGTCCGGAAAGGACTGTGCAGGCGAAGCCGGGCAGGTTGCCGTCGTCGTTGACGTGGATGAGCTTGGCCAGCTCGTCGTTGTCGATGACCGGGTACGGCAGCCCGATGTGCCGGCAGGAGGCCGGACCCGGGTCGAGCAGGTTCTGCTCCGGGCCCATCACGCGGGACACCGAGGTGACGATCTCCTCGCGGATGGCGTCCAGCGGCGGGTTGGTCACCTGCGCGAAGTTCTGCACGAAGTAGTCGTAGAGCAGCCGGGATCGCTTGGACAGCGCGGCGATCGGGGTGTCCGAGCCCATCGAGCCGATCGGCTCGGCGCCGGTCTCGGCCATCGGGCCGAGCAGGATGCGCAGCTCTTCCTCGGTGTACCCGAAGGTGAGCTGCCGGCGCACCACGGACTCGTGGCTCTGCATCACGTGCTCGCGGTCGGGCAGGTCGGCCAGCTCGAGCAGGCCGGCGTGCAGCCACTCGTCGTACGGCTGCTTGGCGGCCAGGCCGTCCTTGACCTCGTCGTCGTCCACGATGCGGCCGGCCTCGGTGTCCACCAGGAACATCCGGCCCGGCTGCAACCGCCCCTTGGCCACCACGCGGTGCGGCGGCAGGTCGAGCACGCCGGCCTCGCTGGCCAGCACGACGCGGTCGTCGTCGGTGCGCCACCAGCGGGCCGGGCGCAGGCCGTTGCGGTCCAGCACCGCGCCGACCAGCGTGCCGTCGGTGAAGGTGACGCAGGCCGGACCGTCCCACGGCTCCATCAGGCTGGCGTGGAACTGGTAGAAGGCGCGGCGCTTGGGATCCATGGTGGCGTGGTTCTCCCACGCCTCGGGGATCATCATCAGCACCGCGTGCGGCAGCGAGCGCCCGCCGAGGTGCAGCAGCTCCAGCACCTCGTCCAGGGAGGCCGAGTCGGAGCCGTCGCCGTCGACGATCGGGTACAGCCGGGCCAGGTCGCCGGGGATGATGTCGCTGGCCAGCAGCGACTCCCGGGCGCGCATCCGGTTCCGGTTGCCGCGGATGGTGTTGATCTCGCCGTTGTGGGCCACGTAGCGGAACGGGTGGGCCAGCGGCCAGGACGGGAAGGTGTTGGTGGAGAACCGGCTGTGCACCAGGGCGATGGCGCTGGTCAGCCGGGTGTCGACCAGGTCGGGGAAGAACGCCGGCAGCTGGCCGGTGGTGAGCATGCCCTTGTACACCAAGGTGCGCGCGGACAGCGACGGGAAGTAGGCGCCGACGCCGGCGACCACGCTGTCCCGCTCGGCCCGCTTGCGCAGACAGAAGGTGAGCCGGTCCAGGTCCACATCGGACGGACGAGCGCCGTCCGCGTCGGCGATGCCGGCGACCACGAGCATGGCGAAGTGCGGCATGACCGAGCGCGCCGTCGGGCCCACGTCGGCGGCGTCCGGGTCGACCGGGACGTCGCGCCAGCCCAGCACCTCCAGGCTCTCCTCGACGGCGATCCGCTCGATCAACTCGACGGCCCGGGCCCGCTCGTCGGCCTCGGCCGGCAGGAACGCGATGCCGGCGGCGTACTCGCCGGCCTTCGGCAGCGCGAACTCGCACACGTCACGCAGCAGCGCGTCCGGCACCTGCAACAGAATGCCCGCACCGTCACCGCTGGTCGGCTCGGCGCCCGCGGCCCCACGGTGCTCGAGATTGGCCAGCGCGGTCAGGGCATCCACCACGATGCCGTGCGACCGCCGCCCCAGTATGTCGGCCACCATGGCCACACCGCAGGCGTCCCGTTCCGCACTCGGGTCGTACAGGCCCTGTCGGCCGGGAAGGGCGGAGAAGATCGTCACGGGTCGAGACCTCCCTCGTCGTCCTTTTTGCTTGCGCATCTCGGGACGACGATGGCCCGTGGTTGACAAAACCTTAACAGTCACGAAACGCCGAGGCACCATCAAACGGGTGATCTCGAACGACGATCCGTAACGATCTGGGCTAGCCGGACGACATTGCCGCGGCCTTCAACCAGAAACTTCGGTTGGCGAAGCATAGCCGACACATGGGCGTGCTGCGCGCGATCAAGCCGTCACGATTCAGCGCGCACCGACCGTGATTACGATCACACGCCGCAGTCGCTTGATAGCGTCCGGTCGTGAACCGCACAATGTCCGCCCTCGTTGTCGTGGCCGCGCTGGCCCTGACCGGCTGCGCGACCCACAGCGAGCCCCCTGCCAGCACCAACACACCCGGCGCCGGCTTTCCCGTCACCGTCACGCCGACCGGCGGCAAGGCGGTGACCATCGCTACCCGGCCGACGCACATCGTGTCGCTGAGCCCGGCCAGCACCGAGGACCTGTTCGCCATCGGGGCCGGTCCGCAGGTCACCGCGGTGGACAAGCTGTCGGACTACCCGAGTTCGGCCCCGCGCGGCGATCTCGACGCGTACAAGCCGAACGTCGAGGCCATCGCGGCCAAGAAACCCGATCTGGTGATCGTCTACAGCGACACCAACAACCTCGTCGCCGGCCTCGAGCAGCTCAAGGTGCCGGTGCTGCTGCTCAAGGCCGCGACCTCGCTGGACGACGCGTACGGGCAGCTAGCACTGCTAGGCAAGGCCACCGGGCACACCGCCGACGCGGACAAGGTGGTCGGCGACATGAAGTCGCAGATCGCCGACGTGGTCGCCAAGACGGCGAAAAAGCCGTTGAGCTATTTCCACGAGCTGTCCGCGGACGGGTACACCGTGACGTCGAAGACCTTCGTCGGCCAGGTGTACGGCCTGTTCGGCCTGCGCAACGTGGCCGACGCCGCCGGTGGCGCCGGCGACTACCCGCAGCTGTCGGCCGAGCAGGTGGTGGCCGCCGACCCGAACCTGATCTTCCTGGCCGACACCACCTGCTGCCAGCAGAGCGCCGCGACGGTGGCCGCCCGTCCGGGCTGGTCGACGCTCAAGGCCGTGCGTAACGGCAATGTCGTTACTTTGGACGACAGCGTCGCCTCCCGCTGGGGCCCGCGCGTCGTCGACCTGGTCAAGGCGGTCGCCGCCGCCGTGCAGAAGGCCTCCTGACGACGATGGCCAGGCCGACCCGGCTGGCCTGGTGGCATCTCCTGATCACGCTGGTCGCGCTGCTGGCCGTGACGGTCGGCGCGGTGCTGCTGGGCGCGATCGACCTCGGCTGGCAGCGGGTGCTGGCCGAGGTCTGGGCCCAGCTGACCCGCGGCGTCTCACCGCTGAGCGAGCAGGAGTCGGCCATCCTGTGGCAGCTGCGGATGCCGAGGGTGGTGCTCGCCGGCCTGGTCGGGGCGGCGCTGGCCTGCTCGGGCGCGACGTTCCAGGGCGTGTTCCGCAACCCGCTGGCCGACCCCTATCTGCTCGGCGCGGCCGCCGGCGCGGGCATGGTCGTGACGATCGTCGTCGTGCTCGCGCCCGGCGCCGGCGTGGCCTTCCTGCCGGCGGCGGCGTTCGTCGGCGCGCTCGGCGGCGTGGCCCTGACCTGGGGACTCGGCCGGTCCACCGGCGCCGGCACGGCCACCCTGCTGCTGGCCGGAGTTGCCGTCGCGTCATTCCTGACCGCCGTGCAGACCTTCGTGCAGCAGCTGAACACCCTTACGCTGCAACAGGTCTACGGCTGGATCCTGGGTGGACTGTCCACCGGGGGCTGGAGCCAGGTGCTGTCCGCGTTGCCCTATCTGGCGGTTGCCCTGACCGTGCTGTGCACCTGTTCGGGCCTGCTGGACGTGCTGACGCTGGGCGACGAGGAGGCGGCGTCGCTCGGCGTTCGGCCGGGTGTGGTGCGGCTGGTGGTGCTCGGCGCGGCGTCGCTGGCCACCGCGGCCGCGGTATCGGTGAGCGGCTTGATCGGATTCGTGGGAATCGTTGTGCCGCACGTGATTCGGTTGCTGTTCGGGGCCAGCTACCGCGTTGTCGTTCCATTGTCACTGGCCGGCGGGGCCATTTTCCTCATCCTCGCCGACATCGTCGCCCGCACCGCGCTGGCCCCGGCGGAATTGCCGATCGGCGTGGTGACCGCGTTTACCGGCGCGCCGTTCTTCGTTCTCATCCTCCGAAGGAGACAGTCGTGACCGCGCTGCGACTGGCCGCCGTGACCGCCGGTTATCGGGGCCGGATCGTGGTGCGGGACGTGAGCGCGCACGTGCCGGCCGGCAGCTGGCTGGCGGTCATCGGTCCGAACGGGGCCGGCAAGTCGACCCTGCTGAAGTCGGTGGCCGGCCTGGTCCCGGCCACCGGTGACGTGTCGGTGGACGGGCGTTCCGTTGCGGCGCTTGGACATCGTGAGCGGGCGCGGCTGATCGGCTACGCCCCGCAGACGCCGTCGCTGCCCGACGGCCTGACCGTCACGGACTACGTGCTGCTGGGCCGGACACCGCATCTCGGGCCACTGGGCCGGGAGAGCCGGTCCGATCTGGACCTCGTCGCCGGAGTGCTCGAACGACTGGACCTGACCACACTGGCCGACCGTCCACTGAGGACGTTGTCCGGCGGCGAGCGGCAGCGGGCGGTGCTGGCCCGGGTGCTGGCCCAGCAGGCCGGCGTGCTGCTGCTGGACGAGCCGACCACCGGCTTGGACATCGGCCACGCCCAGGCCCTGCTGGAGCTGGTCGACCAGCTGCGCAAGGCCGACGGCACCACGGTCGTCAGCACCCTGCACGACCTCACGCTGGCCGCCCAGTACCCGGATCGCGTGTTGCTGCTGGACGACGGCGAGGTGGCGGCGGTCGGCACGCCGGCCGAGGTGCTGACCGCCGACCGCCTCTCCCGGCACTACGCCGCGTCGGTGACCGTGCTGACCGGCCCCGACGGCAGCCTGGTGGTCGCGCCGACCCGGCGGTGAGTCGGCACCGGACGGGGACAGGGGTCCCGTCCGGCGACCGCGCAAAGGAAAGGCCGGCGCGCCGTCGGTAGGAGGGACCACCGGCGCGCCGACCCGGGTGTGGAAGGCGTGGGTCGCGACCTCGGGACGTCACGACCCACGCCGCCGCGGAAGGCCCTGCCTGTGACCCTCGCGGCATCGCCCCGCCGCGGCCGGAGTCGGGGGCCGGCCGCGGCGGCGCGTGCTTACGGAGTGCCGGCCAGTTCCTCGGCGGCGCGCTCGACGTCGACCGTGGTCGGGTTGTCCAGCACCGTCTTGAGCCGGTCCCGGTCCAGCTCGCCCTGCCAGCGGGCGATGACCAGGCTGCCGACGCCGCTGCCGATCACGTTGGTCAGCGCGCGGGCCTCGGACATGAACCGGTCGATGCCGACGATGAGCGCGATGCCCACGACCGGGATGACCGTGCCGAACGCGCTCAGCGACGCGGCCAGCGTGACCAGGCCGGCGCCGGTGACGCCGGCGGCGCCCTTGCTGGAGATCAGCATGAACAGCAGCAGCCCGATCTGGGTGCCGATGCCGATGTCGTGCCCGGTGGCCTGGGCGATGAACAGCGCGCCCATGGTCAGGTAGATGCAGGTGCCGTCCAGGTTGAACGAGTAGCCGGTCGGCACGGTCAGACCGACCACCGAGCGGCTCGCGCCGGCCGCCTCCAGCTTGGTCATCAGCCGCGGCAGCACCGTCTCGCTGGACGAGGTGCCCAGCACGATCAGCAGCTCGTCCTTGATGTAGCGGAGGAACTTGAAGATGTTGAAGCCGACCCAGCGGGCGATCAGGCCAAGCACCACCACGATGAACAGCAGGCAGGTCACGTAGAACGAGACCATCAGGAAGGCCAGGCTGCCCAGGATCTTGCTGCCGAACGCGCCGACCGTGTAGGCGATGCCGCCGAAGGCGCCGATCGGGGCGACCCACATGACCGCCTTGATCACGCTGAACATGAGGGCCTGCAACGACTCCAGCGCCCGCAGGATCGGCTTGCCGCGCTCACCGAGGCCGGACAGTCCGATCGCGACGAACACCGCGACCACCAGCACCTGGATCAGCTGGGGCTGGGTGAACGCGCCGACCAGCGAGCTCGGCACCAGGGAGAGCACGAACTCGGTGACGCCCTCGCTGGCCGCGCCGGCCTGCTTGAGGGTGCTGTCGGCCACCTTCGGGTCGATGTGCAGGTTCAGGCCGTGGCCCGGCTGCAGCACGTTCACCACGACCAGGCCGATCACCAGCGCGACCAGCGTCATCACGATGAAGTAGGCGATCGCGCGCAGTGCCAGACCGCCGGCCTTGGCCAGGTTGCCCAGGCTGGAGATGCCGACCACCACGGTCAGGAAGATGATCGGCGCGGTGACCATCCTGATCAGGTTCACGAACAGGTCGGCCAGCCATTTCGAGCCGGCGGCCTGGTGCGGGAAGACGAGCCCGAAGATGATGCCCAGCGCGATGGCCGCGATCACCCAGAAATACAGCTGCCGGAACCACGGTCTACGGGCGGCGGTCGCCGTCGACATGCCCTACTCCTTCACCCGTCAGTGGGAATTGCAGTGATACTTGGCACACACTTACCGTGCTTCAAGGTGGCCGGACGAAACTTTGGGTTCACCTGACGTTGACGGCTACCCTTCCTGCCATGCTGGACCGGCGAGCGTTCCTGCTGGCCGCCCTCGGCCTCGGTGCCGCGGCGGCCTGCTCCGGCCCGCAGGCACCCCGATTGGCCGAGCTGGTGATGCTGACCGGCCCGCCCGGCGCGGTGTTCCGGGAGCTCGGCGCGTCGCTGGTGACGGCGTTGCGGCCGCACCTGCCGGACACGAAGATCACCGCCCGGGAGACCGGGTCCTCGGTGGACAACCTGCGGCTGCTGGCCGAGGGCGGCGGGCAGCTCGGGCTGGCCTCCATCGACGCGGTGGAGAGCACCGGCCAGGCCCCGCCCGGGCTCAGCGCCGTCGGCCGGGTCTACGACAGCTTCCTGCACCTGGTGGTGCTGGCCGACTCGCCGATCAACTCGTTCGCCGACATCGACGGCCGCACGGTGTCGCTGGGCGCGCCCGGCTCCAGCACCGGCTTCACCTCCGACCGGCTGCTGGAACTGACCGGCGTGCAGCCGGTCGGCCGGCAGCTGAGCCAGTCCGACGGGGCCAAGGCACTGGCCGACCGGTCGCTGGACGCGATGCTCACGCTGACCGGGATCCCCACCCCGGCCATCACCGACCTGGCCGGCAAGCGGGCCATCCGGCTGGTGACGCTCAAGGCCGAGGCCGCCCTGCTGGCCACCCACTACCCCGGGCCGTACGTGCCGGCGACCATTCCGACCACGACCTACGTGAACGTGCCGCCGTGCGAGACGGTGGCCGTGCCCAATCTGCTGCTGACCCGCGACGATCTGCCCGACGACGTGGTGCGGATCGTGACCGAGACCGTGTTCACCGAGGTCTCGGCCATCACCAAGGGGCATCCCGAAGCCAGCCACATCAACGTGCGGACCGGTATAGCCACCGGCATCGTGCCGCTGCACCCGGGCGCGGCCGGCTGGTTCCGGGACGTGAAGCGCTGAATGCTGTTGCTGCTCAACGGTCCACCCGGGGTCGGAAAGTCCACTGTGGCCGCTCGCTACGTCGACGACCACCCGCTGGCCCTGAACCTCGACATCGACGTGCTGCGGGCGCAGCTGGGCCGCTGGCAGGACGATCTCGAGTCCGCCGGGCTGGTGGCCCGGGACCTGGCGGTGGCGATGGCCCGCACGCATCTGCTGGCCGGGCACGACGTCGTCGTG
>DATJJB010000072.1:0-6078 GCA_035492655.1 Kutzneria sp.
CGACTGAGATGGAGTTTCGATGAGTCGGAGAACGACGCGGCTGCTCACGGCGGCAGCCGCGGCCCTGCTGGCGATCACGGTGGTCCAGGTGCCACTGGCCGACGCGGCCGCCGACGCCAAGGCGCCGGCCAAGGCCGACAGCGCGGCCACGCCCTATATGGGCTGGAGCAGCTGGAGCCTGGAGTCCACGAACTATCCTGGCGTCAACCCGACCGGTCCGGCCAGTTGGCTGACCGAGGCCAACGTGATCAAGCAGACCGACGTGGTGGCCAGCAAGCTCAAGTCGCACGGCTACAACTACGTCAACGTGGACGCTGGCTGGCTCGGCGGCTTCGACGGCAACGCCCGCCCGCTGGCCAACGCCACCACCTTCCCGCACGGCATGAAGTACCTCGGTGACTACATCCACCGCAAGGGCCTCAAGTTCGGCGCCTACCTGGCCGTCGGCCTGGACATCCGCGCCTACAACAACGGCAACACGCCGATCGCCGGGGCCAGTGGCTGCTTCACCCGCAACCTGGTCTACTCCGACCTGCGCACCACCAACGGCTGGAACAGCTCCTACAAGATCGACTTCAGCAACCCGTGCTCGCAGGCGTACATCAACTCCATCGCCACCGAGCTGGCCGGCTGGGGCGTCGACTTCCTGAAGCTGGACGGCGTCGGCCCCGGCTCCTTCCAGGGCGGCGCGAACTACGACAACACCTCTGACGTCAAGGCCTGGAACTCGGCGCTGGCCAGGACCGGCCGCAAGATCCAGTTCGTCATCTCGTGGGGCCTGAGCCACCGCCAGGCCGACGTGTGGAAGGCCAACTCCAACGGCGCCCGCGTCGAGACCGACGTCGAATGCTACTGCGACACCATCGTCACCTGGAACAACTCGGTGAAGCAGCGCTTCACCGATGTGGTGCAGTGGATCCCGGACGCCGGCCCCGGCTACTGGAACAACCTGGACTCCCTCGACGTGGGCAACGGCCAGATGGACGGCATCTCCGAGGCCGAGCGCCAGACCTACATGACGCTGTGGGCGATCGAGGCCGCGCCGCTGTACGCCGGCGACGACCTGACCAAGCTGGACCCGTACGGCCTTTCCCTGCTGACCAACGACGAGGTCATCGCGGTCGACCAGGCCGGCATCGCGGCCAAGCCGGTCGACCAGTCCAGCCAGCAGCAGGTCTGGTACGCCCGGCAGAAGGACGGCAGCTACACCGTCGCTCTGTTCAACCTCGGTGACAGCACCGCCACCGTGACGGCGAACCTGGCGCAGCTGGGCATCAACGGCACGGCCAAGGTTCGGGACCTGTGGAGCCACCAGGATCTCGCCGCGGCCAACGGCACGGTCTCCGCGTCGCTGCCCTCGCACGGCTCGCAGCTGCTGAAGATCACGCCCAACGCCAAGGACAACGCGCCCAACCCGCCGGGCAACCTGCACGCCGTCGCGGCCACCGGCACCACCGCCGCTGGCAACAGCGTGACCCTGTCCTGGGACACCTCCTACAGCGGCAGCACCGCGGCCAAGAGCTACGAGGTCTACAACGGCACGAATCGCCTGCTGACCACCGCCGGCACCTCGGTCACCGTGGCCAGCCTGGCCCCGTCCAGCACGTTCGACTTCACCGTCGTGGCGGTGACCAAGGACGGCAAGAAGTCCCTGCCGAGCAACCACTTCACCGTGTCCACCGCGGACAAGAACGGTTCAATCAACTACGAGGGCGAGGCGGCGGTCAACCTCGTCACCGGGGGCGCGTCGATCAACGGCTGTGGCCCGTGCTCGGGCGGCAAGAAGGTGGGCAACCTCGGCGGCACCGGCCACCTGACGTTCCCGAACGTCTGGGCGCCCAAGGACGGCACCTACCTGATGACGGTGTCCTATGTGGATGGTGACTCCGGCCGCACCGCGCAGGTGACGGTGAACGGTGTGCCGTTCCGGCTGCCGATGGCCGGCAGCAACGACAACGACTGGGACACGCCGCAGACCGTGGTCGTCCCGATCACGCTGAAGTCCGGCGGCGGCAACGTGGTCGAGTTCAACGGCCCGACGCCGAACGACTACGTGGCCGACATCGACAAGATCACCATCTGAGCCACCTGACTCGGAAAGGGGACATGCCGTGGTGACCGCGACACAGGAAACGACCACACTGCCGGTGGTGCCGGTCGCCACGGCACGTCGCCGCCGGCCGGGGATCAGGCGGGGACACCTGCCGCTGGCCCTGCTGCTGATCGCGCCGGCCGTCATCGGCTTCGCGGTGTTCTTCGCCTACCCGACGGTGCAGGGCATCTACTACAGCTTCACCGACTTCCACGTGCTCAGCGCGCCCAACTGGGTCGGGCTGGACAACTTCAAGCAGCTGCTCGGCGACGACGTCTTCTGGCACTCGCTGTGGGTCACCGTCTACTTCGTGCTGCTCTCGGTGGTCTTCGGCATCCTGATCTCGCTGGTCACCGCGGTGATCATGCACCGGCTGACCAGGTCAACCCTGGTCCGCGGCATCGTGCTGCTGCCGTTCCTGATCTCGGGCGTGGTCGCGGCGATGACCTGGTCCTGGATGCTCGACCCGGGGCTGGGCATCGTCAACTCGGTCATCAGCAAGCTCATTGGCCATCCGCTGCTGTTCTTCGGCGACAGCGCACTGGCGGTGCCCTCGCTGGCCGCGATCAGCGTGTGGAAGTCCATGGGCTACAACGCGATCCTCATCTTCGCCGGCCTGCAGACCATTCCGGCCACCATCTACGAGGCCGGCCGGATCGACGGGGCCGGCGAGTTCCAGATGTTCCGCCGGCTGACCGTGCCGCTGCTGCGCAACATCCTGGTGATGGTGGTGATCCTGACCGTCATCGGCTCCTTCCAGGTGTTCGACATCGTGCAGGTGACCACCAAGGGCGGCCCGCAGAACGCGTCGCTGGTGCTGCAGATGTACATCTACAACAAGGCCTTCAGCCAGTTCGACTTCGGTTACGCGGCAACGATGTCGCTTGCCCTGTTCGCGATGCTGATCGCGATCACCTTCACCCAGCTCAAGATGACCCGCGCCGGCGAGTCCGACCTCAGTTGAGAGGAGTTGCCGCCGTGGCGACCCGTTCCGTCACCGCCCGACCCTCGGTCGGCCGGGTGCTGGCCTGGCTCTACCTGGCCGTGATCATCCTGATCACGCTGTTCCCGTTCTACTGGATCCTGCGCACCGCGCTGTCCAACAACTTCGCCCTGCACACCGATGCCGGCTCCCTGCTGCCGGTGGACTTCACGCTCGGCGCGTTCAAACGCGCGCTCGGGCTGGCCACGGTGGCCGAGGCGCAGGCCGAGGGCGGCTCCGGCGCGTCCCTGAACACCGCGCTGTACCTGCGCAACTCGGTGATCTACGCCGGCGTGCAGACCGCGCTGGTGGTGTTCTGCTCGGCCACCGCCGCCTATGCCTTCTCCCGGCTGCGCTGGCGCGGGCGGGAGGTCGTGTTCTCCATCCTGCTGTGCGCCTTGATGGTGCCGGCCATCTTCACCCTGATCCCGAACTTCGTCACGGTGAAGAACCTGGGCCTGACCAACAGCTTCGCCGGCATGATCCTGCCCGGCGCGTTCTTCTCCGCGTTCAACATCTTCTTCCTGCGGCAGTTCATGCTCGGCCTGTCCAGCGAGGTCGAGGAGGCGGCGACCATCGACGGCGCCGGCCCGCTGCGGGTGTTCTTCCGGATCGTGCTGCCGATGTGCGCGGCGCCGATCGCCACGCTGTGCCTGCTGACGTTCATCAACACCTGGAACGACTACTTCTGGCCGCTGATGGTGACCAGCGACGAGAGCGTGCGGCCGCTGACCCTGGCGCTGGCCGTGTTCAAGCAGGCCTCGCCCAACACCGCGGTGGACTGGGCCGGCCTGATGGCGGCCACGCTGATCGCCGCGCTGCCGATGCTGCTGCTGTTCGTGGTGTTCGGCCGGCGCATCGTCAACTCCATCGGCTTCACCGGGATCAAGTGATGCGACACGACGACCTGGTGCTCTCCTGGCCGCGCCCGGCGGGGGAGTGGATCGAGGCGGCGCCGGTGGGCAACGGCCGGCTCGGCGCCATGGTGTTCGGCGGCCCGGGGCGGACTCGCTTGCAGGTCAACGACTCCACGGTCTGGTCCGGCACGCCGCACGGCCCGGCCGACAGCCTGGCCGACGTGCTGGCCACCGGCGCGGGTCCGGCGCGGCTAGACGACGTGCGGAGGGCCGTTCGGGCCGGTGACTACCGGACCGCGGACCTGCTGCTGATGTCGTTCGAGGGCCCGTACAGCCAGGAGTTCCTGCCGTTCGTGGATCTCTGGCTGACGCTGGGGGAGGGCAGCCTGCACGGCCGGACCCTCGACCTGGACAACGGTGTCGCGCACGAGTTCCTGACCGTCGACGGCCACGAGGTGGAACGCTCGGTCTGGGCCAGCCATCCGGCCGGCGTGCTCTGCGTCAGCATCACCGGCCGTGCGGATCTCCGCGTGGGGCTGGACTCGCAGCTGCGCACAGTGCACAAGCTGGTGCGCGACAACGGGATTCAGCTCGGCGTGGAGATCCCGGTCGACGGCGCACCGCAGCACGAACCCGAGGTCAAGGAGCCGCTGCGGTACGCCGACGGCCCGATCGACGACTACGACCCGTTCGGCGCGGTCGTGGTACGCGTCCACACCGACGGCGAAGTGTCCACAGCGGACGGTGAGCTGGCTGTCACCGGCGCTGGTCGTACGTTGATCGTGCTCGGCTCCTCCACCGCGGCGCGCGACTTCTGGGATGAGCGCGCGTCCAGGACCCGTACTGAGCACCTGGATGCCGCCGATGCCCGGGTTTCCGCCGCGTTGGCGCAGGGGGCTGAAACGCTGCTGCGGGAGCACGATGCCGACCTGCGTGCGCTGTTGGGCGGCACCTCGCTGCGGATCGGCCGTCAGGTCAACGGCCCGATCGCCGCCGAAGACGTGCTCTCCGGCCAGGACGAGCAGCTCACCGCGACGGTGATGTTCCAGTACGGCCGGTACCTGCTGGCCTCGTCCTCCCGTCCGGGCAGTGGCCCGCCGGCCAATCTCCAGGGCGTGTGGAACGACGAGCTGCGGCCGGCCTGGTCGTCCAACTACACGGTCAACATCAACACCCAGATGAACTACTGGCCGGCCGAGGTGACCGGCCTGGCCGAGTGCCACCTGCCGCTGATCGACCTGCTGGACAAGATGGCGGCCAACGGATCCCAGGTCGCACAGCAGCTTTACGGCGCGCGCGGCTGGGTCACCCACCACAACACCGACATGTGGGGCTGGGCGCTGCCGGTCGGCCTTGGCCACGGCGCGCCATCCTGGGCGATCTGGCAGATGGGCGGCGCGTGGCTGGTCCAGCACGCCTGGGACCACTACGAATTCACCGGCGACACCGACTTCCTGCGCGACCGCGCCTGGCCACTGCTGCGCGGCTGCGCCGAGTTCTGCCTCGACTGGCTGGTCGAGGGTGACGGCTGGTTGGACACCATCCCGTCCACCTCGCCGGAGAACTGGTTCCTGGTCGACGGCACCCCGCAGTCGCTGTCCTGGTCGTCCACAATGGACATGGCGCTGATCCGGTCCGTGTTCACCCGCTGCCTGGACACGGCCCGGCTGGCCGGCATCGACGACCCGGTGCTGAGCGAGATCGAGAAAGCGCTGCCGCGGTTACGGCCGGCGGCCGTCACCGCGGGCGGCTGGATCCAGGAGTGGGTCGAGGATCTGCCGGAGGAAGACCCGAAGCACCGGCACATGTCCCCGCTGGTGTCGGTCTATCCGTTGGGACAGATCGATTTCGAGGCGACGCCGGAGCTGGCCGAGGCGGCGGTGAACCTGATGGACCGCCGTGGCAACGGGGCCATGGGCTGGTCGTGGGCGTGGAAGATCGCGCTGCGGGCCCGGCTCGGCGACGGTGAGACCGCGCGGTCGCTGCTGGTGGAGGCCACCCGGCCACTGGGCTTCGACTGGGACGTCAACGCCCCGACCGACGGCTCGCAGTGGGGCGGCCTGCTGCCCAACCTGTTCAGCTCGCACCCGCCGTTCCAGATCGACGGCAACTACGGCTTCCCGGCCGGCATCGCGGAAATGCTGGTG
>DATJJB010000073.1:0-21173 GCA_035492655.1 Kutzneria sp.
CGTCCGAGGGCGCGCGGGCTGGGTCAGCGGGATGCCGGCTCCGAGAGGCGCGGCCGCGGACACGGTCGTCATCCACCCATGATGCCTGCTGTTCACCGGATGAGCGAAGTTACGACACCTTCTGTACATATCCGGCCCCAGGGAGCTCACCACAGGCCGCTACCGGCGAGTAAGGTTTGGGCACCCGCCATCTGACTCGATCAGGGTGGGCGACGCTGGCGGGAGGCGAGATGACGGAGACGGCACAACAGGGCATCGGGCGTGGTGTGCGGCTGCCCAGGTCGGCACGGCGCGCCCAGCTGCTGGCCGCCGCGCAGGACGTGTTCGTGGCGAACGGCTACCACGCCGCCGCCATGGACGAGATCGCCGAGCGCGCCGGTGTCAGCAAGCCCGTGCTGTACCAGCACTTCCCCGGCAAGCTCGAGCTCTACCTCGCCCTGCTCGAGAGCCACGTGGACGCCCTCGTCGCGTCCGTGCGCTCCGCCATGCAGTCCACCACCGACAACAAGCAGCGCGTGATGGCCGCCGTCAGCGCCTTCTACGACTTCGTCGACAACGAGGGCCAGGCCTACCGCATGGTCTTCGAGTCCGACCTGCGCGGCGAGCCCGCCGTGCAGCAGGCCATCGAGCGCGCCACCTCCGCCAGCGTGGACGCCATCACCGAGACGATCATGGCCGACGCCGCCCTCGACCGTGACCGCGCTCGCCTGCTCGCCGTCGGCCTCACCGGCTTGTCCCAGGTCACCGCCCGCTTCTGGCTCGACACCGACCGCCGCGTGTCCAAGGAGGACGCCGTCGCCCTGATCTCGACCTTGGCGTGGCGCGGCATCGGCGGCGGCTTCCCCTTGCAGCACTGAGCACTCGGCCTTCGCGCTGGCCGGTCACGCCCACCCGTTGCCGGCTCAGGTGCGGCGGCCATTGCCCGCCCCACCTCGGCGTCGCCCCTGGGTTGTGAGGTCGGCGTTGCCAGGCTGTTCAGCGGGTGGCCGCCGAGGCCGGCAGCAGCCTCCCGGGCCGCACCCTTCGCAGCGCCGGCAGTCCTTCGCGCCGTTCCAACGGAAAACAGCCCCCACCGCTCCCTAGGGGCGGCGTCCCCCGAGCCATCCTACCGCCGAGGGGCCGTAGGCGATCTTGAAACAGGGCTGCCTGTGGATAACTCGGGGGCTGTGGACAGATGGAAATTGGCTGGTCAGGACCGGTGCACGGCCTGACAGAGCCTGCGGCTGGGGCCTCCGCTGAAGTTGTTCTCGCCGAGGAACGAGACCAGCTTGGAGTCGGGTGGCACACCGAAGTGGGGCGGGCAAAGCCGCCACCCCCAACCCGGCAACGGGCGGGCCCGACCGCCAAACCCCACCACACGAACACCGCCGGTCAGACCAGGTGCACGGCCTGCCAAAGCCTGCGGCTAGGCCCGTCGATGAGCTTGTTCTCGTCGAGGAAGGACACCAGCTTGGAGCCGGCCCAGCGGAGGGTTTCCCGGTAGTGGGGATTGGCCCACGCGACGCGACGCGCCTCGTACGGGTCGAGACCGACGGAGCGGTAGACGCGGGGGTGGATCAAGGAGCGGGTGACGATGTAAGCGGTGCGAGCGAGCATGAAGCGGTGATAGGCCCGGCCGGCGCGGGACAAGCCGGGGGTGTCGCGGAGGACCTCCTCACGGGCGTAGCGAACGTGGCGGGCCTCCTCGATGACGTGGATGCGGTTGACCATCCGAACGAGGGGCTGCACGGAATCGTCGTTCATGGACTCGCGCTGGAGGGCGTCGGTGATCTCCTCGGCGACGAGGATGCCGGCGAACATGGAGGGCCCGAAGGCGATGGTCTTGAACAGGCGGCCGAGGCGCATGGCGGTCTGGCCGGGACCGTACGCGGGGCAGTCGACCTTCTCGATGAGACGGGCGAACATGACCGAATGCCGGCACTCGTCGGCGACCTCGGTGAGGGCGTACTGGGTGTGCCGGGTGAGGGGATCGGCGTTGTAGGAGTGCCGGACGAGCAGCTCCATCAGGATGACCTCGAACCAGATGCCGACGCTGGCGATGCTGGCCAGCTCGTGCCGGGTGAGCGTGATCCGCTGCTCGACGGAGAGGCCGTCCCACAACGCGGTGCCGTACAACGAAGAACGGTGCGCGGGCAGGAAGTACTTGTCGGGCACCAGATCCGCGGCCCAGTCGATGTCCACGTCGGGGTCGTACGAGCGGTCGGCGGACGACTTGAGCAGGCGCTCGGCGGTGCGCTCACGGTCGGCGATCATGCGAGTCCTCCGATCCGGGCGGTCACTTCGAGACCGCGTTCGAACGGCAGCATGTGCCCGGCCCCGGGATAGATCACCAGCTCCGAGGACGGCAGCTCGGCGGCGATCAGCCGGGAATGGGCGGGCGGGGTGAGCCGGTCGGCGCCGCCGGCCAGCACGACGGTGGGAATGTCCTTGTACACGGCCAAAGCGGCCCGTCGGGAGTGGTCGCTCAACGACGCCCGGAAGCCGACCATGGAGGCGGGATGGACCCGGGCGACCTGCTCGGCGGCCGCGGCGACGTCCTCGCGACGCGGCCGCCGACCGAACAGCAGCCAGCGCAGGCCGGGCTCGGCCAGCCGGGGCTCGGCCAGCAGCGCCCGATGCTCCACCCGCGCCAGCCGGGAGTTCACGACACGTTCGCCGCGCATGACGACCCGCGCCAACGGCCCCGGCAGCCCGAGGGTCAGCGTGTCCAAGCCGCCGGAAGACGTTGCCACGAAAGCGGCTCCGGTGACGCGAGACGCCACCAACTCCGGGTTTCGCTCGGCCAGTGCCATCAGGGTCATGCCGCCGATGGAGTGCCCGGCCAGCACCAGCGGCCCGGACGGAACCCGGTCAGCGATCAACTCCGACAAGTCGGCAGCCAACTGCTCGATCGTGGCCGTGCCGAAGGGCGCGGGCGACGAGCCGCCGTGCCCGCGATGGTCGAAGCGCAGCACCCGGACCGTCCGGGACAGCGTCGAAGCGACGCGGTCCCAGGACGTGTGGTCCAAGGTCCAGGCGTGCACCAGGACAACGGTCACCGGCGAGTCCATCGGACCCTCGTCGACGACGTGCAGGGCGGTGCCGTCCGAGGTGACGAACCGGCCGCGGGCGGCCGTGTCCCACGGCGTCACCGAACGAGGAACGACTTGCGCCACAACGACATCCCCGGGTTGCCGACGAGGCCGACCTCGTCGAGGAAGCTCATGATCCGCTCGCCGGCCCAGTGGATGGTGTCCCGGTACTGCGGATTGTGCAGCGCCGCCTGCTCGCCGACCTTCGGGTCGATGCCGACGGCGGCGTACACCCGTGGGTTGATGATGCTGCGGCAGATGAAAAAGCCGACCAGGGCGATCAGCTCACGCTGGTACGCCAACTCGGTGCGCCCCATGCCCGCCATGCCGCGAACGACCTCTTCTCGGGCGAACCGGACATGCCGGGCCTCCTCCAGCACGTGGATCCGGTTGACCATGCGGACCAGCGGCTGCACCGACTCGTCCTGCATGGCCTCGCGCTGCATCCGGTCCAGCACCTCCTCGGCGATGAGGATGGAGCCGTACATCGCCGGCCCGTAGCCGATGACCGGCAGCAACTTGCCCAGCCGGTGCACGTAGCGGCGCGGGCCGTAGGCCGGGCAGCCGATGCGCTCGACCATGCGCGCGAACATCGTCGAGTGCCGGCACTCGTCGGCGACCTCGGTGAGGGCGTACTGTGCGTGCCTCGTGGTGGGATCGGCGTTGTAGACGGCTTTGACCAGCATCTGCATCAGCAGCACCTCGAACCACAGGCCGACGCTGGCCACACTGGCCACCTCGTGCTTGGTGAGCTCGATGCGCTGCGCCTCGGTCAGGCCGTCCCACAACGTCGTGCCGTACAGCGAACTGCGGTGCTGCGGGATGAAGAACTTGTCCGAAGCCAGCGGCGCCGCCCAGTCGATGTCCACCTCGGGGTCGTAGAACTTGTCGGCCGAGGAGTTGAGCAGCCGTTCGGCGGTCTTCTCCCGGTCGGCGACCTTCAACGATCGGGCCATCGCTCCTCCGTCCGGATCAGTCAGATTTAGTGTTACCGGAAGTAACGGTAACTCTGGTAGCGTGGGTCACATGGGTCGAGCTGTCAAGAGGTCTCCGGACGGCGGGGACGCACGCCGCGAACGGTGGCGGGCGCACCGCGAGGCCCGGCGCGAGGAGTTCGTCGACGCCACCATCCGGGCGCTCACCAAGCACGGCCCGGAAGTCGGCATGGACGAGATCGCGGCCGAGGCCGGCGTGACGAAACCCGTGCTGTACCGGCACTTCGCCGACAAGTCCGACCTGTACCTCGCCGTCGGCCAGCGCGGCACCGACCTGCTGATGAACCGGCTCAAGCCGGCACTGGTCGACGAGGGCACGCCGTACGAGCGGATCTACCGCGCGGTCGACTCCTACCTGGCCACCATCGAGGAGTTCCCGGAGCTCTACCACTTCGTGGTCCGCCGCTCGTTCACCGACAAGCCGGTCGAGACGGACATCGCCACCGAGGACAAGCGGATCATCGCCAACACGCTGGCCCGGCTG
Organism: Kutzneria sp.; assembly: GCA_035492655.1. Taxonomy (GTDB): domain Bacteria; phylum Actinomycetota; class Actinomycetes; order Mycobacteriales; family Pseudonocardiaceae; genus Kutzneria. The sequence goes on from DATJJB010000073.1 coordinate 4,551, forward strand.
CTCGGCGACTACCTGCGGGCGTTCGACATGGACTCCGGCGGCGCCGAGCCGTGGGCGCACGCGGCGGTCGGCATGGTGCAGAGCGCGGGCGACTGGTGGCTGGAGCGCCAGTCCATGACCAGGCAGGGCCTGAGCGACTACCTGACGAAGATCATCTGGTTCGCGGTCGACGGCCTGCTGCGCTCCGGCGGCATCGTCGTGGACCCGCAGACGCCGCTGAGCCTGGAGCCCAGCCCGCCGCTGCGGCTGGTGGCCCCCAAAACGCAAGGAGAGACCGGGGATGACCGACGAGCACGGGGATGAGGGCTACACCGGCGACGCCGTGCTGGTGGACGGCGAGCGCGAGGTGCCGGTCCGGGCGGTGCTGCGCGGCTACTTCCAGCCGATCGACGGCCGCTACCACTGGTACGGCCGGCTCGACGCCGACCAGGCCGTGACCGAGCTGGTCGAGGGCGGCCGCAAGGAGCTGCGGCTGCGCACGCCCGAGGGCGAGGCCACGGCCACGCTGTCCGACCCCGACCCGTGGCAGCGCTACCGCGTCACCGGCACGTCGCGGCCGCCGTTCGCGGTGGAGACGGTGCCGGCGCACGACTGAGCGCGCACGACAACGCCCCGGTCAGCCGTGCTGACCGGGGCGTTTCGCCGTGGGTCGACCTAGGCGAAGCCGACCTTGCGCGAGTCGGACGCGCCGATCTCGACGTAGGAGATCCGGCCCGACGGGATGACGAAGCGGCGGCCCTTGTCGTCGACCAGCTTCAGCACCGCCTGCTTGCCGGCGAACGTGTCGGCGACGAGCGCCTCGACCTCGTCCGGCGACAGGTCGCTGTTGACCAGGAGCTCCCGTGCGCTCTCGACGACGCCGATCTTGATCTCCACGCTGACCTCCGGATCCGAACATGCTCTCGTCGACCAGGCTAGTAGAGCGCTCGGCCGCCTCGCCTCACCGACCCTAAGCCGGTGGCGAACAGGGGACGCCGGCAACCGCGCGAGGCCGCGCCGGTGCTTCGCACGGCAAGGGCGAGGCACCGGTCACGAGCGGCCTCGCCCCGCGCGGAACGCGCGGCAAAAGCACAGCTCAGCCGAGGCCGAGGGCGGACATGCGCTTGGTGTGGGACTGCTGGAGGCGCTTGAACAGGGCGCCGATGCCGGCCAGGTCGCCGGAGCCGCGGATGATCAGCTCGGCCAGCGCGTCCCGCTCGGCGGCGACGTGCTGGGCCTGGGTGAGGGCCTCGCCGAGCAGCCGACGGCCCCACAGGGTGAGCCGGTCGCGCACCTTGCGGTCGTCCTCGCAGGCCGCCTTGACCTCGCGCTCGGCGAAGGCCGAGTGGCCGGTGTCGGCCAGCACCTCGAGCACCAGCTTCTGGGTCGGCTCGTCCAGCCAGCCGGCCACCTCGCGGTAGAAGTCGGCCGCCAGCCCGTCGCCGACGTAGGCCTTGACCAGTGATTCGTGCCACGATCGGGGCGCGGTGGAGGCGTTGAAGGCGTCGAAGGCGGCCGCGAACGGCCCCATCGCGTCCTCGATGGCCACGCCGTGCTCCGCCAGGTACCGCTCGAGCAGCTGGTAGTGGCCGATCTCGGCGGCCGCCATGCTCGACAGCGCCGCCCGACCCGCCAGTGTTGGCGCGCTGCGGGCATCCTCGGCGAGTCGGTCGAACGCCGAAAGCTCGCCGTATGCCAACACCCCCAACAGATCCGCGACGCCGTCAGCCAGAACCTCGTCCGCCTCGCTCATATCCGCAGAGCGTAGCCGCCGCCGGAGGAGCCAAAACCACATCCGGGCAGGTAGACTCTGGGCCTGACGCCTGGTAATGGCGGCGGCGCGACCTGGGCCAGGCCCACGAGTCCCACCGCCAGGACCGGGCTGAACGAGCACGGCGGCCGGATGAGAGCCGCCATGTGGAACAGGGTGCGCGCACGACAACCTCGTCGGCCCTCCCGCGGCCCGCCGGGCGAGACACAACGTCCGTGCCGTGGTCGAGCGGCCCAGCCAGGCCGGTGCGCGCTGGTACGAGAGAGGCGATCACTCTGACCGTCAGCAACAACACCCGGCTCGATCCGGTGACGCTGGAACACAGCGAGGCCGGCCTGCCCGAGGTCGACACGTCCCATCCGCTCACCGCCGGCGCCCCCGTGCGCACCGAGGCGCCGAGGTTCTCCGAGCTGGGGGTGCGCGAGGAGATCGTGCGGGCGCTGGCCGAGGCCGGCATCGAACGCACGTTCGCGATCCAGGAGCTCACGCTGCCGATCGCGCTCGCCGGCGACGACGTCATCGGCCAGGCGCGGACCGGCACCGGCAAGACGCTCGGCTTCGGCGTGCCGCTGCTGCAGCGCATCGTCACGCCGGCCGACGGCGTGCCGCAGGCGCTGGTGGTGGTGCCGACCCGCGAGCTGTGCCTGCAGGTCACGCACGACATCACCGACGCCGGCAAGCACCTGGGCGTCCGGGTCGAGGCCATCTACGGCGGCCGCCCGTACGAGCCGCAGATCGCGTCCCTGCGCAAGGGCGTCGACGTGGTCGTCGGCACGCCGGGCCGGCTGCTGGACCTGGCCGAGCAGCGCCACCTGGTGCTGGGCAAGGTCCGCAACCTGGTGCTCGACGAGGCCGACGAGATGCTCGACCTGGGCTTCCTGCCCGACATCGAGCGCATCCTGCGGATGGTCCCGGACGAGCGGCAGACCATGCTGTTCTCGGCGACCATGCCCGGCCCGATCATCAAGCTGGCCCGCACCTTCCTCACCCAGCCCACGCACATCCGGGCCGAGGAGAACGACGCGGGCGCCATCCACGAGCGCACCAAGCAGTTCGTCTACCGGGCGCACTCGCTGGACAAGGGCGAGGTGATCGCTCGCGTGCTGCAGGCCCGTGAGCGCGGCCTGACGATGATCTTCACCAAGACCAAGCGGACCGCCCAGAAGATCTCCGACGACCTGGTCGAGCGCGGTTTCGCCAGCGCGGCCGTGCACGGTGACCTGGGCCAGGGCGCGCGTGAGCAGGCGCTGCGCGCGTTCCGCGCCGGCAAGGTGGACGTGCTGGTCGCCACCGACGTCGCCGCCCGCGGCATCGACGTCGAAGGTGTGACGCACGTCATCAACTACCAGTGCCCCGAGGACGAGAAGACCTACGTGCACCGGATCGGCCGCACCGGCCGCGCCGGCCGCGAGGGCGTGGCCGTCACCCTGGTCGACTGGGACGAGGAGCCGCGCTGGAAGTCCATTTCGGACGCGCTCGGCCTGGGCATCCCGGAGCCGGTGGAGACGTACTCGACGTCCGACCACCTGTTCACCGACCTGGACGTGCCGACCGACGTGACCGGCCGGCTGCCGCTGAGCCAGCGCACCCGGGCCGGGCTGGCCGCCGAGGTCGAGGAGGACCTGTCCGGCGGCAAGAAGTCGCGCACGCGCAGCCGCCGCGGCCGCACCGGGGCGTCCGCGTCCCGCCCGGCCGGCCAGTCCCAGGCCGGCGGTGACGGCGAGGAGACCGAGTCCAAGCCGCGCCGCAAGCGGACCCGTACCCGCACCCGCGGTGGCGTCGCCGCCCAGGGCGGCGAGGCGGCTCCGGCCGACGAGCCGCAGGCCAGCAGCGACGACGCGGCCAAGTCGGACCGGCCGCGCCGGGTGCGCCGCCGTCGCCGCGCGGGCGCCGACATGGCCGCGGGCGACCAGGCCAACACGGGCGACACGGAGCGTTCGGCAGACTAAGGCCCGTGGAGAGCCCCGAGCAGAGCGCACCCGTGGCCGCCGAGGTCGAGGAAGACGTGCTCGACGAGTCCGTCGAGCACGTCCCGCCACCGGCGCCCGCGGCCCCGCGCACGCGGTTCCGACGCAAGCGCGACTACGCCGTGGTCGTGCTGATCGTGCTGGTCGTGGCCGGTCTGGCCACGGTCTGGTGGCGCAACAGCGACGCCGCCGCCACGGTGTCGGTGACCGGCTCCAGCGATGTCACGGTGCCGCCGAAGCCGACCAAGGTGCCGGCCGAGTTCAAGCAGCTGTGGCAGGCCCGCAGCGGCTCGACCACGGACCCGGTGATCGTCGGCCCGACCATCGTCACCGGCGACAAGCACATCGTGACCGGGCACGACCCGGTGACCGGGGCCTCGCGGTGGAGCTACGACCGCGGCAACCTCGACCTGTGCACGGTGGCCTCGGCCTGGGGCAAGGCCGTCGCGGTCTATCACAAGACGCACAACTGCTCCGAGGTCACCGAGCTGGACGGCGTCACCGGCAAGCGGGGCGCGCAGCGCAACGGCGACGCCGAGCTGGGCACCCAGCTGATGGGGGACAGCACGTATCTGTCCACCAGCGGCACCAAGATCATCGACACCTGGCGCTCCGACCTGGTGCAGACCCAGCAGTACGGCACCGTGACCGCGCAGGTGAACCACGACAAGCAGCCCCGGCTGAACTGCGTGTACAGCTCGGAGCTGGCCGGCCCGAACCTGCTCGGCGTGATCGAGCGCTGCCCCGACGAGCAGTACAACCGGTTCACCCTGCTGCGCCCGGGCGGCACCGACGGCGACGGCGAGAAGCCGAACGTGCTGTTCAGCGTGCAGGTGCCCGGCGACGGCGGCCGCATCGTGGCGCTGACCGAGCAGCACTCGGCCATCGCGCTGCCCAACCCGAGCCGGCTGGTGATCTGGAACAGCACCGGTTCCCAGGTCGAGACCGTGCCGCTGGCCGGTGTGGACCTGGCCGCGGTGCCGAACTCGGTCGTCCAGCCGACAGTGGCGTTGACCTGCATCCAGACCCCGGACCAGACCGGCGCGTGCGAACCGAACAGCTGGAGCACCACCAACTCGGTCGGCATGCGCCTGATCACCTGGTTCACCGGCAGCAAGACGATCGCGCTGTCCGGCACCACCCTCGAGCCACTGTGGACCGTCGACGGCTCGTTCGGGCCGGGCACGGTGTACGCGGACCGGGTGCTGGTGCCGGTGCCGGGCGGGTTGGCCGTGGTCGATCCGGCCAACGGCAACCGCGGGCCGGACGTGAAGGTGGACCGCAAGGGCTACCAGGGCCAGGTGCGGCTGGCCACGCTGGGCGACGTGCTGGTGGAGCAGCGCGGCGACACGCTCGTCGCGATGCGCTGATCCGGTACTACACGCCGACGGCGGCGGTGCGGCAGACTCCCAGCCATGAGCGCCGCGTCACCGTCCCAGCTGACCCCCAACCGCGCCGGCCGGGTCGACCTGCCCGGTCGGTACGGACCGATCGCCGCGCTGCGGGCGCCGGCCGCCGGCACCGACCTCGGCGCGACGGCGCTGCTGGTGCCCGGCTACACCGGGTCCAAGGAGGACTTCGCGCCGCTGGTCGACCCGATCGCCGACGCCGGCATCGAGGTGCTGGCGATCGACCTGCCCGGCCAGTACGAGTCGCCGGGCCCGGACCAGGAGTCGGCCTACCGGCCGACGGCGCTGGGCACCGTGCTGGCCGACCTGGTGGCCAAGATCGCCACCGACGGGCGGCGGGTGCTGCTGCTCGGCCACTCCTACGGCGGTCTGGTGGTGCGGGCCGCAGTGCTGGCCCACGCGCCGGTGACCGGGCTGACGCTGATGGACTCCGGGCCGGCCGAGCTGCCGCCGGGTGACCGTCGCAGCGCACTGGACTCCGGCGAGACGATCCTGCGCGAGCACGGCGTGGAAGCGGCGCACCAGGTGCTGGAGGCCCGTGCGGCCGAGGACCCGGCCTGGGCCGACATGCCCGTCGAGCTCAAGGAGTTCCGGCGCAAGCGGTTCCTGCGCTCCGCGCCGGCCGGCCTGCTGGGCATGGCCGACGGCCTGCGCTACGAGCCGGATCTGGTGACCAAACTGGCCGCCGCGCTGCGCACCGCCGGCTCCTCGGCGCTGGTGATCTGCGGCGAGCAGGACGACGCGTGGTCGGTGGCCTCGCAGCGGGACATGGCCGACCGTCTTGACGCCGACTTCGCCGTGGTCACCGGCGCGAAGCACTCCCCCAACACCGAGAATCCGGACGGACTGCTCGGCACCATCCTCCCCACCTGGCGCGCCTGGCTGGCCGACACCCTCTGACCCCAAGTCAGGTTCGGAAGGCGTCATTCCTCCACTCGGAGTGGAGGAAAGCCCCCTTCCGAACGCCAAATCGGGTCAGGACCACCAGAACAGCCATAAGGTGCCGGCGGCGTCGAGCACCACGGCCAGCGAGGCCAGTGCGGAGACGCCGCCGCGGCGGCGGTCGGCGACCACTTGCAGCAGCACGGCGATCGCCGCGGCCAGCGCGTGCGCGGCGACCGCGCCCCAGCCGAAACCGGGATATCCCTGGAGCTGGAAGAAGATCTGCGACGACAGCACGACCAGGAACAGCAGCACCACGCACACCGCGACCGCGCCGCTGGCGCCGCGCAGGGCGCTGCGCCGTTGCCGCTTCACGGGTTCGGTCGTCGTTTCCGTCACGTCACCTCCTGCTGTCCCCTTGGCTACGGCGCGAGCATCGACCACGGTTCGAGCTCCTCGGCCACCGCGCCGCCCTCCGGGCAGCTGCGCCGGAAGTCGCACCACGAGCACTGCCGGCCCGGCCGCGGTGGGAACAGGATGTCGGGATCGCCGCCCGCGGCCAACGTGTCGCCGGCCACCGTCAGTTCGTCGGCGCTCTCCTCGGCGCGGGCGACGTGCCGGGCGAGCGAGTCGTCGGTGTGCTCCCATGCTGCCACCGAGCGCGTCGGCAGGTGGTGAAGCTCCACCCGATGGCACTGCTTGCGCAGTGTGCGACGGGCCGCGATCGCATACAGGGCAAGGGCTTGCGAGCCGCGGGCGTCGTCGGTGGACAGCGCGTGGCGGCCGGTCTTGTAGTCCACGATGACCAGTTCGCCGTCGCGCACGTCGATCCGGTCGACCCGGCCCTCGGCGATGATGCGCCCGGCCGGCGCGGAAACCCAGCGCTCGAGGCCGATCGGATCATCGCTCACGTCCGTGTCCTCGACGTAGTGCGCGACCCACTCCCTTGCCCGGTCACGGTAAACCGCCTGCTGGTCGACGTCGCGGAAGCCGTCGCCCTTCCAGTTGCGGGTGACGAGGGCCGCCGCCTGCTCGGGTGTTCGCCGGTCGGCCGGCAGGTCGAAGAAGGCCCGCAGCGCGTTGTGCACCACCGCGCCCAGGGTGTTGTGCGCCCAGCCGCCGGCCTTGGGCGGCGTCGGCCGGTCCAGGTAGTTCATCCGGTAGCGGCGTCGGCAGTCCGTCCAGGTGGCGAGCTTGGCCGGCGTGACGCGCACCAGCTTGGGCGGCATGGACTCGAACAGTCCGAGCTGATCTGGCACCGAACCACCGTAGCGGTCAGACCGCGCCGTTGATGAACCCCTTCACCGACTCGGCCACCAGCTGCACCGCGATGGCCGCCAGCAGCAGACCGGCGATCTTGGCCACCAGCACGATGCCGCTGTCCTTGATCAGCCGGATGACCAGGCCGGAGTAGCGCAGCACCAGGTAGTTGATCAGGTGCACGGTCAGGATGGCCGCGGCCAGCGCGAGATAGCTGGCGACCTGTCCGTTGGCCTGCCGCACGAACACGATCGTCGCGGCGATGGCGCCGGGCCCGGCCAGCAGCGGTGTGCCCAGCGGCACCAACGCGATGTTGACGTCCTCGACCGCCTCCGGCTGGCTGGTGCCCTTGCCCGTCAACAGATCCAGCGCGATCAGCAACAGCAGTAAACCGCCGGCGCCCTGCAGTGCCGGGATGCCGATGCCGAGGTAGGACAGGATCGCCTCGCCGCCGATGGCGAAGGCCGAGATCACGCCCAACGACACCAGCACGCCTTGGCGCGCCGCCTTGTTGCGTGACTCCCGGCTGCGCCGGCCGACCAGGCTCAGGAAGACCGGGATGTTGCCGGTCGGATCCATGATCACGGTCAGCGTGATGGTGGCCGTGAGGTACAGCGTGACGTTGAAGATCACCCGATGACCACCTGGCTTCCGCTCGCCTTGTCGACGAGCGCGTCCAGCATCTCCGGCGCGGTCGTCTCCTGTCCGAGCCTGACGACCTTGTTCGTGCCGTGGTAGTCGCTCGACCCGGTGACGACCAGCGACAGGTCGGCGGCCAGCGCCCGCAGCCGGTCCCGGGTCGGCCCGTCGTGGTCGGGGTGGTCGATCTCGATGCCGGACAGCCCGCGGTCGGCCAGGTCGGCGATCACCGAGGCCGTCACGATCGGGCCCCGGGAGCTGGCGAACGGGTGCGCGAGCACCGTCACGCCGCCGGCGTCGGCGATCATGTCGATCGCCGTCTCGACCTGCGTGTCCGTCCGGGACGCGTGGTAGCGGCTGCCGGTGCCGAGGTACTTGGCGAACGCCTCGTCGACGGTCCGCACGGCCCCGGCCCGGATCAGCGCCTGGGCCAGGTGCGGCCGGCCGCCGGGTGAGTCCGCCGGCAGCCGGCCCATCACGTCGTCGGGGTCGACGGCGAAGCCGTCGGCGGCCATCTTCTCGGCCATCCGCCGCAGCCGGGCCCGGCGCTCCGCGCGCAGCCGGCTCTGCTCGGCCTTCACCGCCGGCGACTCGGCGTCGAACAGGTAGGCCAGCAGATGCACCGTGCAGGTGCCGCCCCGGCCGTCCGGCGACTCGCACGACAGCTCCGCGCCCCGGACCAGCCGCATGCCCGGCGGCACCGCCGCGGCCGCCTCCGCCCAGCCCGCCGTCGTGTCGTGGTCGGTGATCGCCACGGCGTCGAGGCCCGCGGCGGCCGCGGCCGCCATCAACTCCGTCGGTGAGTCGGTTCCGTCGGAGCAGGACGTGTGGGCATGCAGGTCAATGGGCACCCGCACAGTCTCGCTGACGCCCGCGCCAACTGCCTGCGACCCCGGTCACCCCGTGCGCTCGGCCACCAGGATGACGCCGGGCCCGCTGAACTTGTCGCGCGGCAGCCGGAGGTCGGCGGTGACGCGCAGGCCGGTCTGCTCGATGACGGCGGCGAGCTGGTCGGGCTGCCAGCGGTACGTGGTCCAGTTGACCGGGACGCCGCCGTAGCACTCGGTTCGCTGGACTTCGCCGTCCCCGACGTGGGTGCCGATGATGAACTGACCGCCGGGGACCAGGGCCTGGGCGTAGTTGACCAGCACCTCGGCCAGCACCTCGCGCGGCAGGTTGAACATCGACCACCAGCCCATCAGCCCGCCGTACGAGGACGCGGCCAGGTCGAGCTCGGTCGAAGAACCGACGCTGAACCGGCACTCGGGATGGAGTTGCCGGGCGTGCTCGATCATGCGGGGCGACAGGTCGACACCGGAGACGTCGACGCCGCGCTCAGCCAGGTAGGCCGTGACGGTGCCGGGCCCGCAGCCGACATCGAGCACCGGCCCGAGGCCGCGGACCGCGTCGGCGAACACGTCCAGCGCCGCGAGCAGCCAGGGATGGCGCCGGATGTCGCCCATGCCGTCGTTCTTGAGCATCTCGACGTAGTTGTCGGCCACGCGGTCGTAGGAGTCGCGGACGGCGTCGAGGTCGGTCGGCTGGGTCGTTGGCATGGCGGCGACCCTAGGGCAAAAACAAAGGCCCCGATCATGGATCGGGGCCTTTGTTGAAAGCGCTCGCCGCCGACAGCCATCACCGCGAGGCCGCGCCGGTGCTTCGCACGGTTGCCGGATTTCGGCCGCCGAGCGACTCAACCCACCACCGAGCCGACGCGGCGGTCGAAATCCGGCAAGGGCGAGGCACCGGTCACGAGCGGCCTCGCCCCGCGCGGGACGCGCGGCATGTCACGGCACCATCTTCTTGCCGCGGGCGGCGCGTTGCGCCTTGATCATGGAGAACCGTTCGGCCTGGGCCTTCTTGTCGCCGAACACCAGCTCCGAGATGGCGTCGTAGACCTCCTCCGGCCGTGGCAGGTACTCGATCTTGTTGAGCGCCTGGATCTGGCCGGCCGACTCCACGATGAGCGTCCCGTAGCCGAACATCCGGCCGCCGAGACTTCGCTCGTAGGTGAGGTCGGTGACCTTGGTGACCGGCATCATCGCCACCTTGGTCACGAACACACCACTGGTGATCATGAAGCGCTTGTCGGTGACCACGATCCGCTCGACCCACCACTCGATGACGAAGTAGGCGAACCGCAGCAACACCAACAGCGCCGCGTACCACAGGATGCTCTGCACCACCGCCGCGTCGGACGGCAACAGGTGCGAGATCAACACCGCGCCCGTCAGCAGCGCCGCCGCCTCGAAGATGTCCCAGAGCAACGTGGCCCAGTGCCGACGCACCCGGATGACCCTGCGCTCGGTGCCGAGCAGGTACTCGTCTGGATCCCTGGGTGCGAACACGTACGCGTTCTCCTCCCGCCGGGTGCTAGAACAGGTTCTGCACGAAACTGATCAGCGCCTCGGCCCCACCACGAAGTGTGCCAAGGACATTGTGCACCAGACCGGCCGCTTGCGTGGGGGCGCTCACAAGGAAGAAGAGCACCAGCGCAACGCCGGCCCAGATCAGCAGCTTCTTCAGGTTCACGGCGACCAACCCCGTCCAAGTACTTTCCGCAGCCTTCAACGCCCTCGCTGCACAAGGTTGTACCGCACCGAGGTTCGCTTCGGGAGGTTTGTACTGCGCTCGGGTCAGCGCTCGTCGCACGGGGCGGAAAGTCACTACGCTCCGTGTTCATGGTCCCTGGTGACGCACAGCGTACCCGCTGCGTAGGCGGCATCGCCCACGACCCGCTGGGCCGACTTTTGCTCGTTAAGCGCGGCAAACCGCCAGGTCAGGGCTTGTGGTCGATTCCGGGCGGCCGAGTGGAGCAGGGCGAGTCGGACGAGCGGGCGGTCGAGCGCGAGCTACTGGAGGAAACCGGACTCAGAGTCATCGTCGGTCACCTGATCGGAACCGTGGTCCGTCCGGCTCCGGTGGGCGTTTTCGACATCCATGACTACTCCTGCCAGGCAATAGCGGGCACGCTCCGGCCGGGCGACGACGCGGCCGACGCGGCCTGGGTTGATGCCGAGACCTTCGCCACACTCGAACGCCGCAACCTCCTCACGGAGGGTCTTGTCGCCGCCCTGACCTCGTGGAACGTCCTACCAAGTTGATCACTATGTGATCAACAGCGCGAGCGGGTGCGGTCACCGGAAGAACTGCCCGAAAGCACCAATATCGACTACGGCGACCACGCTGCGGGTGTCACCCGGCCGGTGGCAACCACTCCAGCCGCTGGCCGTGTCGGCCGGTTCGGGCCAGCGCCTGAGCCTGAGGTTGCCCGTCAGGCCATCGGACCAAACCGAGCAGCCCCTCCCCCGGTTCACCCGGAAGATCAAGGCGGCCCGGCATCAGCACGTGCAGCCCCGACTCGTACGGCTCGTCGCTGGCCCACCACAACGGCCGGCCGGCGGCCAGCTTGCCGAGGGCGGCCACGTACTCGCCGGCCCGCTCGCCCAGCCGCAGCCCGCTGTCCACCACGACCAGCGGCAGGTCCTCGGGCAGCCGCCCGGCCGCCTCGGCCAGCCCGTCCACCGGATCGCCGGCCACCAGCTCCGGCGCCTCCTTGGCCAGCATCGCCGCGGCCACGCCCAGCCAGCGCACCCGCTCCGGCTGGTCGGCCCACACGCAGGCCTCCAGCCAGGCGAACTCGTCCGGGTCGTCGGCGTCGACGGGATGCGCGTCCAGCCCGACCCTGGCCTTGACCGCCAGCTTCTTGGGCAGCGGCGGCGGGTCGCCGCCGAGCACGCAGTGCAGGCCCAGCGGCGTCTTGGCCGGACCGGCGGCGAACTGCCCGGCCGCGCCGATCTGGTACCGGTAGCCGAACTTGTCCATCAGCAGCAGGAAGCCGGCGCACGAGCCCACGGTCAGCAGCGCGATCGGCCCACGGGCCTGCTTGGCCGCCAGCGCCACCGCCGGATAGAGCAGCGCCGCCCTGCGCACGTCGTCCGTACGCAAGGAGCGCTCCGCCACCAGCTGACGGACCCGGTCCGCCCGGTCGAGCACGAACTGCCGCCACAGCGGCCAGGTGCCCTCGTCCGGGCCGGACGCGCCGCCGAGGGTGGCGTAGTAGGCCGACAGCGGGTGGATCGGCTCGGCCTGCACCAGCCGGTGCACCACGGCCAGCAGCAGCTCGGGCTCGCGGTCGCCGAGCAGCGCCGCCACCTCGTCGTCCTCGGCCGCGTTCGCGGCCAGCAACTGGTAGAGCGGGGACACCGCGGCGGCGTCCCCCTCGGCGAACTCCCGGAGCCGGGCCCGCGCGTTCACCGCGCTACAGCTTCGGCTCGGGGCGGCCGGGCTGCTCGCCGCCACGGCTGTCGCCGTAGGAGCGCTTGGGCACCATGACCTTGCGCCGGTACACGCACACCACCGTCCCGTCCTGCTTGTAGCCGCGGGTCTCCACGTACACGATGCCGCGGTCGTCCTTGGACTTGGACGGAGTCTTGTCCAGCACCTCGGACTCGCCGTAGATGGTGTCGCCGTGGAAGGTCGGCGCGATGTGCCGCAGCGACTCGACCTCCAGGTTGGCGATCGCCTTGCCGGAGATGTCCGGCACCGACATGCCCAGCAGCAGCGAGTAGATGTAGTTGCCCACCACCACGTTCTTGCCGAAATCGGTGGTCTCGCCCGCGTAGTGCGCGTCCATGTGCAGCGGGTGGTGGTTCATGGTCAGCAGGCAGAACAGGTGGTCGTCGTACTCGGTGACCGTTTTGCCCGGCCAGTGCTTGTAGACCGCGCCGACCTCGAACTCCTCGAAATAACGCCCGAACTGCACGTCCACCTCCAGGTGTGGCCCGGACCTCGGTGGCCGGGGACGACAGTGTGGCCCCGCGAGGAGTAGTCTCTGCAACGGTGTGTGAGCGACTTCTCCGCTCCACCCGTCGACCTTAGGAGGTGAGGGACGCCAGATGTCCAGTGCCAGTAGTAGGTTCCGCGTCCCCGCCGCCCAGGTTCAGCCGTTCGAGTAAGCAGCCTGGCCGGCCCTGGACGCGTTCGCTCTTTGTTGGACCGTCCATCACTGGAGGCCGTATGCCCAGCCTGCCCTCGTTCAGCGGTCTGCGCGGTCGGTCCGCCCGCGGCAACGGGCGGGTCACGCCGCCCGTGCCGGTGCCCTTGTCGGCGTACGTCGTGGACTGCGGCGTGTACATCGACGGAAAGCGCCTGCCCGGACGCTGGACGCACACCGACGCCGTGCGCGAGGTCCGCAAGCGCCGCGAGGGCTTCGTCTGGATCGGCCTGTACGAGCCGGACGAGGAGCAGATCCAGGGCGTCGCCGACACGTTCGGGCTGCACGAGCTGGCCGTGGAGGACGCGGTGCAGGCGCACCAGCGGCCCAAGCTGGAGCGCTACGACGACACGTTGTTCATGGTGCTCAAGACCGTGCACTACATCGAGCACGACTCACCCGGCACGGCCAACGAGATCGTCGAGACCGGCGAGCTGATGGTGTTCCTGGGCAAGGACTTCGTGGTCACCGTGCGGCACGGCAAGCACGCAGGCGTCGGCACGCTGCGCCGGCAGCTGGAGGACGACCCGGAGCGGCTGTCGATGGGGCCGTCCGCGGTGCTGCACGCCATCGCCGACATGGCGGTGGACTCCTACCTCGCGGTGACCGAGGCCATCGAGGACGACATCGACGAGATGGAGGTGCAGGTCTTCGCGCCGCGCACCGCCGTCGACTCCGAGCAGATCTACCTGATGAAGCGGGAAGTCCTCGAGCTGCGACGCGCGGTGATGCCGCTGGCGGTGCCGCTGCGCCGGCTGTCCGAGGGCTACATCACGCTGGTGCCGGAGGAGGTCCGCTCCTACTTCCGGGACGTCGAGGACCACCTGACCACCGTGTCCGAGCACATCGCCAGCTTCGACGAGCTGCTCAGCACGCTGATCGACGCCGCGCTGGCCAAGATCACGCTCCAGCAGAACACGGACATGCGCAAGATCACCGCATGGGCCGCGATCATCTCGGTGCCGACCATGATCGCCGGCATCTACGGGATGAACTTCGAGGACATGCCGGAACTGCACTGGCGCTTCGGCTACCCGATCATCATCGGCGTCATCATCCTGAGCTGCCTGCTGCTCTACCGAATACTCCGTCGCAATCGCTGGCTGTAGCCCCTCACCCTCCCGAGCGACCGGAGACCTGTCATGTCCAAGATCCTCGCCAACCCGCTGTTCTGGGTGCTGACCGCGGTCCTGCTGTGGCTGGCCACCATCACCCTGATCATCGCCCGCCAGAACTGATCAGTCCACTGCGCTGACTGTCCATTGGAGACGGTCAGCCCCAGGGCTGCTCGGCCCAGGTGAACGGCAGGCCGTGGCCCCAGCCGTGGCCCAGCCGCACCGAAAGGCCCAGCGGCCACAGCTTCAGCAGCAACTCGAAGGTCCCGTTGGCCCGCCGCGGCTCGAACACGAGCAGCCCGAGCGGACTGCTCTCGGTGGCCCTGGCCGCGGCGGCGGCCAGGGCGGCGCGGCCCCGTTCCCGTTGCGCCGGCGAGGCGTACTGCCACATCACCGAATGCCACACCACGGTCAGCACGCCCTCGGGCAGCTTGGCCAGCTGCCGTTCCAGCCACTCCGAGCCGTCGGCCCGCTCCACCGCCACCGGATCGGTCTGCGCCAACCGGATCGCCGCCCGCAGCCGCTCCATCCGGGCCACCATGTCCGCCCAGACGTACGAGGACAGGTGCAGTTGGCCGGCCGTTGTCGTCACGTCGACCGGGTGCGTGTCGCAGCCGGCCCGGCTGTCCAACACCAGCGGCTGGTTCAGGTCGGCCGGCGGCCGGCCGGTCCACTCCGGGTCCAGTTGCAGCGCGCTGTCCGGATCGCCGAGCACGGTCCCGTCGGCCAGCCGATAGGCCACCTTGTGCGGGCGCAGGTTCAGGCCGCCGCTGGCGCCGACCTCCAGCTGCCGCACCGGCAGCCCGCCGACCCGCTCCGAGGCCACCAGCAGCCCGCCGTACAGCGGGCCGTTGCGGCCGGGTTCGTTGGTCTGCACGGCATTCGCGCGCACCAGCCGCCGCACCTCGGCCTCGTGCTCCTTGAGCACCGCCTCGGCCGCCGGCCACAGCTCCGAGAGCCGCAGCTCGCCGCCGGCACTCGGGTACAGCGCCGCCAGATCGGGCGCCCGCCCGTCCAGCACCAGGTGGTGCAGCGCGGCGGCGAAGCGCAGTCCCGGCACGGTCCCCGGACGATCCCGTTCGGAGCCGGCCATCACGCGCGTGGTGACGCCGCCCGCGTCCAGGTCGTCGGCGGCGGCGTTGAGCAGCCCGTGGGTCAGCGGACTGCCGGGCAGGCACGAGGCGGAGATGTCGCGGAAGAGCTTCGCCAGCACACCGTGCACGCTAGCCGGTCACCGGCTGGCGGTCATCGCGAAAGTCCTTGCTTTCCCCCACAAGTCACCCGACGGTCAGCGGGAAACCTCCGGCAGTGGACGGACGTGGTTCATCACGCGGTCCGCGTAGTTGTCGAGCAGCCGGGTACCCACCTGCTGCGAGTAGCCCAGCAGCGCCGACCACAGCAGCAGCGCCGCCTGCGACGTGATGCAGGTCAGCCCCTCGGCCACGCCGGCGCTGAGCGCGAGCACGCCGATCACCGCCAGCGCCGAGCCCAGCAGCATCTTGATGATCGCCTGGTAGCCGATCAGCACGTACGGGGACAGGCTCGGCCGTCGCCGCAGCAGCAGGACCACCGCCGCGACCATGGCCCCGAACGCCCCGAGCAGCTGCACCAGCCAGACGTCCAACGGACCCGGCGTCTTGGCCCCGGTCGCGCAGGCCTGGATCTGCTCGTTGGACGGCAGATGCGCGCACATCGGCAGGAATTCCGGCCGCAGCAGGCCGACCAGTCCCAGCGCCGTGTTCACCACGAACAGCAGCAGCGCCGCGGCGACCATCTTGTTGCGCAGGGCCCGGGCCGACGCGTGGGCGTCGTCGGAGGCATCGAAGGCCGCCCGCAGGGCATCGACCACCACCGCGCGGTCGGCGGTGCCGGCCGGGCGGCCCGGCTGGAGCGTGTCGAGGGCCTGGCGGCGCAGGTCGTCCGCCGGCAGGTACGCCGCGACCCGCTGGCGCAGGCTCGGCATCCGGCCGGCCAGGTCGGGCAGCGCCGCCTCGGTGCAGACCTCGGCCTCGTGCAGGGCCCGCCACGCCCGTTCGATGTGCCAGCCCGACCACCAGGACGCCGGCAGCCGCCACCAGCGCTCGCGGTGCTCCAGCACGCGGTCGACCACGGCCAGCGACTCGACCGCCGAGCGGCGTTCCCGCTCCGTGCCGGTGGCGCCGTCCAGCTCGGCCAGGTCGGCCCGGGTCCTTCTGGCCCGGGCCTCCACCGTGAGCTGCCAGTCCGTCAGCCGGGCCCGGTCGCCGATCGCCATCTGGATCACCCCGGTTCGATGGTCGCATCAGGACCAACCGGAAATCAGCGCCCAACCGGGGCTTTCCTCCCCCGTTGATGCAGGGAAGGACGCCTTACCTGCATTGAACGCAGGTAAGGCGTCCTTCCCTGCATGTTCTTAATCGGCCATGTAGGTGAGGTTTGCTCCAGAAGCGGGGTCGAACAGCTGCACCTTGTCGGCGTCGAACCACAGCTTGAGCGGCCGGCCCTCGGCCACGGTCGAAGCCGCCGACAGCCGCGTGACCACCTGGTTGCCGCTGTCCGGCACGCCCGCGGAGCCGGCGTCGGCGGCCAGGTCGGCCAGATCGCCGGCCTGCGCGCCCTCGCCCTC
>DATJJB010000074.1:0-60836 GCA_035492655.1 Kutzneria sp.
GCAGCGGGTGCAGGACGGCGTCGACAAGGCGTTCAACAACCAGCACAAGCTGCCGAGCTCGGGCGACGAGCTGCACGTGCGGGTGGAGTTCCACGACGACCCGCGGCAGGCCCACGAGTCGATCCACGTCAACCAGGACGGCGCGGTCAACCAGCACCGCTGGACGCTCGACGCCACCGACCGGGAGTACGCGCACGAGGTCGGCCACTTCCTCGGTCTGCCGGACCGCTACAACGACAGGGCGCGCAGCGAGGACAACCCGAACCGGATCTCGGGCAAGGACGACAATGTCCGGGTCCTGAACAGTGACGACGGTCGTCGGGCCAAGAACATCGATGGTGGTCGGCACGATCTGCGTAACCGGATCGACGATGGCAAGAGCCCGATGGGTGACGGTCTGGCGAATCCGAATTCTCGTTACCAGCCCAAGGACATCAAGGGCATCGAGGATGTCGCGCACGACCATGCGGCGTTGCCGGACACCTCGCACGACATGTTCACCGGCAAGCAGTCGGTGCCGGAAGGCTTGCACCACAAGGAGGACACGCCGCCGACGCGGACCGACGACGACACCGTCCACATCGGACCGAAGCCGGGTCGGGGCGTGGCGAAGTCGTTCGCCAGCATGCTCAACCACCACCTCGGCGAGGCCCACGACAGCCGCAACGTCTGGCAGCGCACGGCCGACGAGATCCGCAACGACCCGGAGCGCTACCTGCCGGGCGCGAACCAGCGGGCCCGCGACGACTTCGCCAACCGGATCGAGTCCGGCGACCGCTGGCTGCCGGAGCACGTGGCCGCGGCCAACAAGGCCGCGCCGCGCGCCTTCCACACCGACAACTTCGACGGCCACCCGCTGGAGCACCACGCGCACCGCGGCGACGACCAGCCGCACCCGCACCAGCCCGAGCAGATCGAGTCCCGGCCGGCGAAGCTGTCGGAGACGACGATGCCGGACGACATGTACACCGGCGGCGAGCGCAAGCTGGTCGACCGGATCACCGACGACTTCGCCAACAACGTCGGCAAGTACCACGACCCGGCCTCGGTCGACCTGGCCCGGCACCTGGCCGACCGGATGGACGACCAGCACGCCAAGGACCTGGCCGAGAAGCTGAGCCGCACCGACCTGACGCCGCGGGAGCGCCAGGAGACCGCCGGCGAGCTGGGCAACCGACTGGTCGTCGCCCACCTGCACGACGTGCTCAGCACCGCCGACGACCTGGCCAACCGGATGGAGGCGGCGTCGGCCAGCGCCCGCCGCGCGGTCGAGAACAACACCGGGCTCGACCACGACATCTCCCGCACCACCTCGGACATCGTGCTGGCCTCGGCCGACAACATCGTCGGCGAGGCGGCCAAGATGGCCGCCAAGATGATCGGCGAGCCCGACCACCCGTGGTCGGTCGTGGCCGTCGGCAGCTACGGCCGCCGCGAGCTCGGCCCGGCCAGCGACCTGGACTTCGCCATCATCGGCGACGTCCAGCCGGGTTCACGCGACCACCAGCACCTCCAGTTGATGCAGAGCCTCACCGAGGACATGCTCAACCTCGGCCGCGAGCGCTACATCAGCAAGCTGCCGCGTTCGACCGGCGACGAGAAGGTGCTGTTCGAGGCGGACACGCTGTGGCTGCCGATCCACCAGGACGCGCGGCCGGACGCCGTGGCCACCCGCAGCATGAGCCAGCCAAGCGGCGCGCCGAACTTCGGTGTCATCTACGACTCCCGGGTGGTGCCGGTCGACGGCATGAACCACGCCGACCGCACCGGGCACACGCCCTCCTTCGACGCCATGAAGGCGACCTACGCCAACGTGCCGGACAACGTCCGCCACGAGGTGCGCGACAGTCTGGCCGAGCGGGCCAACACCCGGCCGCGCGAGATGCCGGCCGGACCGGCCAACATCAAGGACCAGTTCCTGCGCTCGCTGACCATGGGCACCCGCTGGCTGGCCGTGCACTCCGGCATCACCGAGCACGCCAACACCATCGACCGGGTCACCGAGCTGGAGCGGCGCGGCGTGGTCCCGAGCGACCTGGCCCACGACGTCCGCAACGCGATGAACGACGTCACCGCGATCCGGCAGCGCATGCACGGCAAGTTCGGCGTGGAGAACGACAACTACCGCCTGCCGCCGGCGCAGTCGAAGTGGAACCCGATCCGGGCCAACCACGAGTCCCGGGTCGACGGCGACACCTACGTGCTGAGCTCGCACGAGGCCAACCAGCTGCGCCAGGCCCACGACACCGTGCAGCGCTACCAGCAGCACATGCGGGACCACCTCCGCCAGCAGCAGGACGAGGGCCGCGCGGCGCCGGCGTTCGACCGCGACGCCGACGAGTCCGCCTATCGGATGCCGGGCTCCTACGACGCCGAGTCGGTCGGCGACCACCACGTCGAGCAGGAGGCCCCGCCGGCCCCGCCGAAGCAGGCACATCCGTCCACTGTGGACGACGGGCTGGTCGAGTCGATCCTGCGCAGCTCGGCGATGCAGAACGTGCCGGTCGAGCACGCGACGCCGTTCGGCGGCCGGTCGGCCGTGGACGCCGCCACCGACTCGGTGGTGCACCACATCGAGCAGAACCCGCAGCAGCACCAGTACCAGGGCCTCGACCACCAGGGCCTGTCCCAGTGGGCCGCGGACCACGTCGACCAGCGCACGCTGGAGAAGTTCGCGCCCGACCTGGAGCCGCACCAGCCGGGGCTCACCGGCGACGCCAAGCTGGCGCAGTGGCGGACGAACCTGGCCAACGACCTGGCCACGCCGTCGGCGCGGCGGTGGCAGACCGTGCGGGGCATGATGGACGGCCCCGGGCTGACCGGCGGCGACCACGACATCGTCGACCACGTCACCAACTCCGTGGTCGAGCACGGCGCCATCCCGTCGTCGGCCGACCTGGTCGGCAAGGCCGTGCAGACCCCGTCCTGGCACGACTCGCACGTGGGGCAGCACCTGCCCGACGCCGTGGCCAACGCGCTGGGCGCGCACGTCGTCGTCGACCACAACGGCGTGCAGACCCACCACGGCCCGGAAGACGCGCCGCCGGTGGAGATCCAGTCGCACGACGGCCGTTACTCCGCGCTGGGCGAGCAGACCCACCAGGAGATGCTCGACGGCATGGAGGCGTGGCTGGGCGGCCGCACCACCGAGCAGGTCGGCCAGCACGTCGAGGACGCCAGCTACGGCGAGGACCGGACGGCGTACAACCACGCCCGGCAGACGCAGATCCTCAAGCGGGCGGCCAACCACCCCGACGGCCCGTCCGGCTACCGGAAGGTGCTCGAGGACCGGGCCGCCGGCCTCCAGAACCGGATCCGGGACGCGAAGTCCCAGACCGGCTGGGTGAACAAGCTGCTGCGTGGCGGCGACGTCACGGCCGAGAGCCAGCGCAAGACGCACATCACCAGCCTCGAAGGCCGGCTCAGGAGCACCACCCAGGAGCTGGCCCACCTGGACGCCAACCTGGGCAAGGCCAACATGATGCAGGCGGTCGACCGCTACGTGGCCGGCCCCAACGCCGACGGGCTGCGCAAGCTCGGCTATCCCGCGCTCCGCCAGCTCGACGAGCACCTCGGCCGGCAGGTCGAGCTGGCCGAGCGGGCCGGCTTCGACTCGTCGGACCTGCGCAAGCTGCACGAGCGCGTGCAGAACGAGCCGGCGGTGCGCCGGGCCTGGGTCCAGGTCGCGCGGCAGGGCACCGACGCGCTGCGGACCGCGCTGGACGGGGCCAAGGACACGGTGGAGAACTACCGGCTTGGCTTCGAGCAGCGTGAGTCCCTCAGCCACCGGCTGACCCACATGTTCGAGCCGACCGAGGACCTCGCCCCGCACCGCGCGGCCGAGGCCGACGCCAAGGACCTGGTCAAGCAGATCGAGCACACGCTGGCGCTGACCGAGCACGACGACTACCGCGACCGGTTGGCCGAGGCGTCGCGGCTCAACGACCGGGTCCAGCGGTTCGACCGCTTCACCGAGGGCATCGCGCAGCGCCAGCAGCGCCGCGACGAGGAGTTCGACCAGCAGGTCCCGATCCGCCGACTCGAGATGGAGCCGGGGCTCGACAACCCCGTCACGCGGATGAGGCGCCTTCAGGAAGGCGGCCTCGAGCAGCACTTGGGCGACCTCGGGCGCGAGATCGAGGAGAAGCAGCGGCAGCTCGACGACCTGCGGCAGGCCGCGGACGTGCCACCGGACCCGGCGGCGACCGAGCACGAGCAGGCGCAGCACCGAGCGGCCCAGCAGGAGCTCGCGCAGCACGAGCGTCAGCTCGCCGCCGAGGTGCGGCGGATGGAGGCGGAGCGCACCGACGCGCTCACGGAGTACGCGCTGAACCTGCCGGCCGACCCGAAGGCGCCCGGCTGGGAGAAGCTGTCGCGCAACGACCTCGGGGCAATCGAGGACCACGTCTCCGACCTGATGCAGAACGCGCGGGCGGAGGGGCAGCCGACGGAGCACCTGTACGGCGTCTACAACCAGGTGCGGGAGCTGGGCCTGAGCGGTTCCGCCCCCGAGCACTCGCTGTTCGGCGGCCCGGCCCACGAGACCGGGCCGGAGCCGGCGCCGGGTCCGTTCATGCGGCCGGGTGCGGCGGCGCACACCGGGACCCCGGGTGTGGACCACCTCATGCCCGGCAGCATCGGCGCGGTGCACGAGGAGCGGTCGCAGCGGGCCTTCGAGGCGTCGTTGTACGGCCTCGACCACAAGGCGCTGACCGATCTGCGGCAGACGTACGCCGACGACCCGGAGCGGTCGGCCGCCGTCCAGCGGATGATCGAGCTGGAGCGGCACGCCGGTCGGCCCGACACCTTCGACAACCAGCTGCGGGCCATCGAGAACGGGCTCGTCGACGCGCGGGCCCGCCGTGACGCGCAGGCGAATCCCGGCCCGACGGCCCAGCGCTGGGTGCAGCAGCACGAGGAGCGCCTGGCCGAGGTCGGCAACGACCGCGCGGCGGCGCTGACCATGCAGGCGCTGCGGCACCCGGACGACCCGAACGCGCCCGTGTGGCGGGACCTGAGCGACGACGACCTCAGGACCGTGCACGACCATGCCCGGCAGCAGATCGAGCCGGCGCAGCGGGGCGGCCACCCGACCGAGCACCTCGAGAAGTTCGTGGCCTTCACCGAGCAGCTGGGCCGCGACCGGGGCTACGACGACCTGCACCTGACCCACGAGCCGGAGCCCGCGCCGGTGGCCGAGCCGAGGCCGCAGCCGTTCATGCGGCCGGGACCGTCGACGCGGGCCGAGGGCCAGGACATGAACATGACCGTGCCCGGCGGTTTCGGCCCCGTGCACGAGGGAACGCCGCTGCGCTCGTTCGAGGCGTCGCTGTTCGGCCTCGACCGCGACTCGCTGACCACCATGCGGCAGCTGCACGGCAACGACCCGGAGCGGTCGGCCGCGGTCCAGAAGATGATCGACGTCTCGCGGCACGCGATGCGGCCCGACCTGTTCGACCGCCGGATCCGGGCCGCCGAGGAGGGCCTCGCCGACGCGAAGGCCCGCCGCGACCAGAACGCCGCGCCGAGCCGGCTGCCCGACGCGCTTCGGACCCGGTCGAGCCGGGAGGAGCAGGCCAACCGCCAGCAGGACGACGAGCGCCAGGTGCAGTTGCTGGAGAACCGCTTGGCCAAGCTGCGCGGCGAGCGCGACACGGCGATCACCCTCAACGCGCTGCGGCAGGAGGACGATCCGGCCGGGCACAGCTGGCGCGGCTACGACGACAACGATCTCGCGACCGTGCACCACGTTGTGCGGCAGCAGATCGAGCCGGCCCGCCAGGGCGGGCACCCGACCGAGCACCTCCAGAAGTTCGTGGACTTCACCGGGCAGCTGGGGCGTGACCGCGGCATCGACGACCTGAACGCCCTGCACAACGACCAGCGTCGAGACGACCAGCAGCACGACGAGGCCGGCCACGAGGCGCCGCCCGCGCCGCGGCCCGAGCCGAAGCCCCAGCCGTTCATGCGGTCCGAGCAGCCGCCGCGGTCCGCCGCGCCGGACATCGACATGGTGGTGCCCGGCGGTTTCGGTCCCGTGCACGAGGGGACGCCGCTGCGCTCGTTCGAGGCGTCGCTGTACGGCCTGGACACCAAGACGCTGACCGACATGCGGCAGTCGTACGAGCGGGACCCGGAGCGGTCGGCCGCGATCCAGCGGATGATCGAGGCGTCGCAGCATGCCGCCCGGCCGGACATCGTCGACCAGCGGGTGCGCGGCGTCGAGAACCGGCTCGCCGAGGCGAGGGCCCAGCGCGACCGGCGCAACGTCGCGGACCTGTTCCGCGCCAACGAGCAGGCCAACCGCCAGCAGGCGGACCGCGACGTGCAGCGCCTGGAGCGTCGGCTGGGCCAGTTGCGCGACGAGCGCGACACGGCGGTCACCCTGCACGCGCTGCGGCAGGAGGACGACCCGACCGCGCACAGCTGGCGGGGCTACAGCGACGCCGATCTGCGGATGATGCACGACCATGTCCAGCAGCAGATCGAGCACGCGCGCCAGGGCGGACACCCGACCGAGCACCTGCAGAAGTTCGTCGACTTCACCCGGCAGCTCCAGGACGACCGGGCCGAGGCGAGCCGGTCCGAGGGGCGGCCGGCCCCGTGGTGGAACCGGGCGGCCGACGCGCTGTCCACGCTCACCGGCCCGCCGACGTTCGACCTGGACCTGGGCAACGGCCACCACGTCGACGCGCACGACGTCGGCGGCTTCTACAAGGTCAAGGACCGCGACATCTTCATCAGCTCGCACCTGCTCGACGACCGGGTGAGCGAGGCCGAACAGCGCCAGGTGCTCGACCAGGTCCACCAGTACATGACCACGGGGCTGACACTGCATCGCGGCATCGCCGCGTTCCACCAGACCTGGCACGCGGTGGAGAACGGCGAGATCCCGCCGCGGGGCACCGAGAACCGGCCGAGCTTCGACACCGACCAGTCCCGGTACGTGCCGTTCAGCGAGAGCTTCGACATCGCGGCGGGCGTCGCCATCGGCAACAGCAACATGGGGCCGGGCGACCAGCGGCAGTTCATCCACGGCTACGACCCGAACGACCCGAACCAGCCGGTCGGCAAGGTGCTGACCAAGACCGTGTCGTTCGCCAACGGCGACGCCATCGCCTTCATGAACCCGGGCGAGACGATGATCGGCGGCCCGGTCCGCGACTACCGGACGACGACCTTCCGGATGAACACCCCGGCCAGCGAGGCGCTCGGCCCGAACGTGCACGGGCCGCTGAGCGCCATCGTGCCGCGGCGGCCGACGGCGGACGAGGTCGCCGCGTACGTCGACCAGTACGGCGCGCTGCGGCACGATCCCGACCACCCGCAGACGCTGCCGGAGCGCAACGCCCCGGAGTTCGACCACACCACCGAGGTTCCGGCCCCGCACGCCGAGACCCCGCCGCCGGCCACCCACGCCGGCCCGCGCAAGCCCGACCACCTGTCCGGGCAGGAGTGGCACAAGCAGTACAACGAGGGCCGCGACCGCGCTCCACATCGGACGGTCCGCCTCGACGACCCGGATGTGGTCCGCAAGGTTGCGCGTACGCACGCCGACGGTCGGCCCGCGGACCTGAGCAAGGTCGACGGCAAGATCCACTACGACGTGCGGCGGATGGAGGTGGAGCCGGGCCGCTGGGTGCGGGAGCACACGGTCAAGCTGCACCTGGACAAGGGCCCCGGTGTCGACCAGTCCCATCTGGACGCGCTGAAGCAGCGCATCCAGGACGGTGTGGACAAGGCGTTCAACAACCAGCACAAGCTGCCGAGCTCGGGCGACGAGCTGCACGTCCGGGTCGAGTTCCACGACGACGCCGCGGTGGCGCACGAGTCGATCAAGGTCAACCACAGCGGTGCGGTGAACCAGCACCGGTTCGCGCTGGACGCGACCGACCGCGAGTACGCGCACGAGATCGGCCACTACCTCGGCCTGCCCGACCGCTACAACGACAGGGCGCGCAGCGAGGACAACCCGAACCGGATCTCCGGCAAGGACGACAACGTCCGGGTCCTCAACAGTGACGACGGTCGTCGGGCCAAGAACATCGATGGTGGTCGGCACGATCTGCGTAACCGGATCGATGACGGCAAGAGCCCGATGGGCGATGGTCTGGCGAATCCGAATTCCCGTTACCAGCCCAAGGACATCAAGGGCATCGAGGACGTCGCGAACGACCACGCGGCCGTCCCCGACACCACGCACGGCATGTTCAGCGGCGAACACGAGGTGCCGCGGGGCCTGCACGCCGAGCCGCTGCCGGCCGAGCCGCAGATCCAGCGCCACCTGTACACCGGCTCCGGCGTCGGCCGGTCCTTCGCCAGCCGGGTGAACGAGCACCTTGGCGCCGAGCACGAGAGCCGGGACGTCTGGAAACAGGTCGCGGACGAGGTGCGCAACGACCCGGAGCGCTACCTGCCCGGGGTCGACCAGCGCACCCGTGACGACATCGCGAACCGGATCGAGTCCGGCAGCCACTGGGACTCCCGGCACGTCGAGGTGGCCAACAAGGCGGTCCCGCACGCCTTCCGCACCGGGAACTTCGACGAGCACCCGGTCGGCTCGGGCCAGCACCGGGAGCACGGCCCGGCCACCAACGAGGACCGCCGGGGCTTCTTCGACAAGATCAAGAACGCCTTCGCGGCGGAGCCGGAGCCGGAGCACATCGACCTCGGCAACGGCCACACGTTCGACGCGCACCGCGTCGGCGGCTTCCACAAGCTGGTCGGCCAGGACGTGTTCGTCAGCTCGGAGCTGGTCGACGGCCGGAACCCGGGCGACGCGGCGCTGGTCTTCGCACAGGTGCACCAGTACCTGACCAACGGGATCACGCTGTACCGGGGCATCGCGGCGTGGCACCCGACCTGGCACCACGTGCTTGGCGGCGAGATCCCGCCGCTGGGCACCCGGGAGCACCCGGACTTCAGCACCTGGGACACCCGGTACGTGCCGTTCACCGCGGACCGCAACACCGCGGTCGGCGCGGCGATGTCCCAGCGCGGCATGCACGGCAGCGCCGACGACCGCCGCTTCGTGCACGGCTACGACCCGACCGACCCGGCCCATCCGGTCGGCATGGTGCTGAGCAAGCGGGTGACGCCGGGCGACGGCAACGCCATCGCGTTCATCAACTCCTCCGAGACGCAGGTCGGCGGCCCGCTGCACGACTTCGACGCCGCGACCCTGCACATGGGCACGCCGCTGTCGCACGTGTTCGGCGGCCCGGACGACGGCCAGACCCTGGCCAACCACATGCCGGCGCGGCCGAACCAGCAGCAGGTCGCCGACTACGTCGCCGAGCACGGCGCCCTGCGGCACGACCCGAACAGCCCGGGCTGGCAGCGGCCGGCCCCCTCGTGGCTGAACAAGGCGATCGGCGCGGTCACCGGCCAGCACACGCCGCCGCCGCTGGTGGAGCACACCTCGAACGGGGTGACGCTGCGCCTCGGCCCGCACGACCTGCCGGCGCACGAGGTCGGCAACTTCTACAAGCTCGACGAGCACAACGCCTTCATCAGCAAGGACCTGTTCCGCGACGACGCCGACCCGCAGGACCGGGCCGACATCTTCGGCCAGGTCGACCGGTACCTGACCAACGGACTGCGGTTGCAGCGTGGCATCCCGGCCTGGCACCCGACCTGGCACTCGGTCGAGGAGGGCGTGATCCCGCCGCTGGGCCTGGAGGACCACCCGAGCTTCGACACCCGCGAGTCCCGGTTCGTGCCGTTCACGACCGAACGCACCATCGCCGCCGGCGCCGCGATCAGCAGGACCGGCATGGGCGAGGGCGACGACATCAGGTTCGTGCCCGGCTACGACCCGGCCGACGGCCACTCGCCGGTCGGTCTGATCCTGCACAAGACCGTCTCGGCGGACAACGGCGACGCGGTGGCGTTCCTGGTGCCCGGCGAGACCCAGGTCGGCGGCCCGATCCAGAACTACGGGGCCGAGCGGATCACCATGGACACGCCGCTGTCGCACGTGTACGGCGACCCGGCGCTGACCGACCGCATCGGCGACAGCATGCCGGCCAAGCCGACGCAGGGGCAGATCGACGACTACGTCCACGAGCACGGCAGCCTGCGCAACGACCCGAACCCGGTGACGTCCCGGCCCGCGCCGCTGTTCGACCGACACGGCGTCGTCGGCGAGACCGAGGCCGGCCCGTCCAACCACCGCAACGCCCTGCGGCTGGACGAGCAGGACCACCCCCGAGAGCCGTTCCAGCGACCGCGGCGCGCGCCGCGCCTGCCGGCCTTCGATCCGCTGGACGCGATCCGCGAGAACGACGAGCCCGAGCCGTACGACCACAACCAGCTGTCGAGCTACGTGCACGACGGCGACTCGCTGGGCCTGGGCAAGCTGGTCGACGGCGACCGGCTGGCCCGCCAGGCCCAGCAGGCCGTGCTGGAGCAGCTGCCGCACAGCGTCGAGGAGCGGGCGAACGCCGAGGGCCTGGACGCCATCCACCAGGTGGTGACCCAGGACTACGACTCGCTGCACGGCGACGGCCGCAAGTTCGAGGTCCGGGTCGGCGACAAGGTGTACGAGGCGACGGTGAAGGCCCGTACGGACCTCACCGACGCGCAGCACACCACCGAGGAGAACCGCAGCCTGGGGCGCTCCGGCGGCACCGACCGGTCCACCTCGGAGAGCACGACCAAGACCAAGCAGCACGACCTGGCCATGGGCGTCAGCGCCGGCAACGGCATCGGCGGCGGCAACGTGTTCGGCTCGATCCTGCATGCTGCCCCGACCATCACGCTGGAGTCCGGCCACGGCGCCGGGCACTCGGTGTCGATCAGCCACACCGGCTCGGATGTCGTGCAGGGCAAGGCGATCCTCGACATCTCGGTCACGGACAAACACGGCGTCAACACCAACCCGGCCGGCAGCGTGCACGTCGAGCACGAGGCCACGGTCGCGTTCCCGCACGAGGACAACACGCCCTCGCACGACACGACGCCGCGGCCGGTTCGGCTGGACGGGCTCGGCGTGTTCGGGGCCGAGTCGGTGCACGGCATCGGCGAGGCCTTCGACAAGGTCGCCGCCGACCTGCACCCGAAGATCACCGAGATCGGGTCGCCGGGCCGCAAGGTGTTGCAGCAGTTCGTCAGCGCCGGCAACGTCAGGGACAACCTGCCGGCGATGGCCAAGGACTGGATCTACTCGCCCGACCTGATCAGCTCGGACGGCAGCCGGATCGGCTCGGTCCGGATGCGGATCGAGCCGGCCGACGCCGCGCTGGAGAGCAGCGCCGGCGGCTACAAGATCGGTTCCACGCTGAGCGGATCCGGCGGCCCCGGCCGGTCGAACACCTCCACCACCGGCGGCGAGCTCTGGTTGGGCGGCAGCGGGGCCGGCATCGCCGACCCGACGCACAGCATCGCCGCCGGCGCCAGCCTGACCACCGCGTTCAGCAAGACCGACAGCCTGGGCACGAAGGTCGGCGACGCCGCGAAGTGGGAGTCGGTGCTGGAGTCCGAGGGCGTCAGCGGCCTGTACAAGATGGGCTTCCGGCTGCACATGCAGGTGATCGGGCACAACCCGGTGACCGTGCACGACGCCTCCGCGCACGTCCGGATGTCCGGCCTTGAGGCGCACAACGCCGGTCTCGTCGTGCCCAACGGCGCGCACGGCGACTTCCAGCCGACGCCGCAGGCCCACCACGCGCCGAGTTACCTGGCCAGCGGCAAGTCCCTCGGGCTGGCCAAGGTGTTCCACCTGTCCGGCGGCGACGAGGTGCGTGAGCGGGTCGAGGACACGTTGCGCAGCAACGAGGATCTCAAGGACCTGGCGCCGGACTTCGGCAGCGACAAGCTGAAGGGGGCCTCGCGCGGCGACACCGCGCTGGCCGCGGCCAACCGGCGCGAGCTGGACACCAAGCTGTCCGACGAGCACCTCAAGGCCAACATGAACAGCATGCTCGGCAAGGGCATGAAGATCCGGCTCAAGAAGCCGGGCCTGTTCTTCAACCGCTACGTCACCGTCACGGTCCGGGCCCGCCTGACCGAACTGGCGCACGTCGGCAAGGCCCCGGACCACGCCATCAGCGGATCCGGCGCCACGTCGACGAAGCTGGGCGTCTCCAACACGGCCAAGAAGGGCGTGACGGTCTACGCGGACGGCCGGGTCACCACGCCGTTCGACGGCGGCCACGTCAAGGGCGCGCCGACGGCCTCGATCGGTGCGCAGTACGGGTACCAGCGGGCGCACTCCACCGAGGCCGGTCCGTCGACCGGACACAAGCTGTCCACCGGCGGCAGCGAGGACGTGCACGGCTTCAAGGCCAAGGTGCACTACGAGGTCACCGTCAACGACCACAGCCGGGTGCGGTCCTGGATCCGCCGGATCACGCCCGGCACGCCTGGCCAACACGTGCCGGAGGTGCACAACAACCCGCACGTGGCCCGGCCCGGCGGGCTGAGCCGGCCGCCGCGCGGCGAGGTCACGGTGATGGTGCCGGAGAGCCTGACCCGCGGCACCGCCGCGGTCCCGCACGTCGACAACCACGTCACCACGCGGATGGACACGCCGCCGTCGATCAGCGACCTGCGCGCGCAGGCCCGCGGCACCCGGCAGCCGGAGTTCCAGCGGGTGGAGGCGATCATCGGCGCCGAGCACATCCAGCAGGCCGCGGAGGACGTCCTGGCCGACGCGGCCGGCGGCGACCGGTCGCTGTCGCTGAACGGCACGGTCAGCGCGGACGCGCTGCACCACGCCTTCAGCCCGGAGAACCTGACCGCCGACCCGCAGGTCGTCAAGCAGGGCGTGCAGGTGGACGGCCTCCAGCACAACCGCCGGCTCGCGGACCGGGTCGGCGCGGTCGCCATGACCATGGAGCTGGACAACCCGCGGATCGTGTCCATTTCGGACGACATCTCGCTGAAGCACGAGGACTCCGGCGGCTACTCGGCCGCCGGGGGCAAGCAGACCCAGCACTCCTTCGGCCTGAACCTGGGCACCTCCGCGTCCCGCAACGCGCTGACGCTGACCCCGGACGTGCCGCACGCCAAGGGCCGCGCCGGCGTGTTCGCGGTGGCGAGCCTGCGCAACTGGACGTGGACGTCGAAGCTGACGAAGTCGTTGGGCGGCACCGCCGAGCACAGCGTCTCCTCGCCGCACGGCCGGACCGTGCTGGTGCAGATGGACGCCCGCGTGCACTTGGTGGCGGAGTCGCGGCAGACGAGCATCCTGCACGACACGGACGTCCGGACCGCCGGCCGCACGGTCGAACTGCCGGACAGCGTGTTCGTTCGCGTCACCGAGCAGGAAGCGCGGCAGATGGGCGCGCTGCCCGACCACAACCTGGGCGGCGACACGCCGATCGGCCCGAAGCCGGGCCTGCCGACGCCGAGCACCCTGGCCACCGAGCGGCCGTCGATCGGCTTCGGCCACGTTGAGCCGACCGGCGACCTGGTGAACCTGGTGCCGTCCTTGCGGGACAACCTCGGCGAACTCGGCCCGAAGCTGCTGCCGCAGTCGGTGTTGGACGACGCCATGGGCAACCTGCGCCGGATGGACGAACAGTCCTCTCAGGATGGTGTTCGGTCCCTTGTGGACAGTGCGCTCAACGGCGGCGTCTCGCTGATGACGCCGAAGCCGAACGTGTTCACCCACGACAACTACGAGGTCGTGCTGCACGCGCGGCCGACTGACGAGGGCGCGACCTACCTGGGCGTCAGCAACGACGGCAGCACGCTGTCGCACAACGCCGCCGGCGCGCTGTCCGAGGCCAGCATGAAGGGCAAGGACGCCAGCTCCGGCGTCGGTGGCCGGCTGCTGGGCACCGGCCTGCCGCACCTGCCCGACTCCTCGGCCAGCATGACCGTCAACAACGCGACGTCGTTCAGCCTGAGCCACTCCACCGGGCACAGCACGACCAAGACCGACGCCACGGACATCACGCAGAGCAGCTCGGCCGGCGGCGTGCAGGCCCGCTACAAGCTGCCGGTCACCTTCCAGCTGGAGTTCAAGCACAAGGGCGAGTCGCTGGCGGTCTCCGACTCCGACCCGCACGACCTGGTGGTGCGCAAGCTGGCCGACGACGTCAGCACCGCCACCAACGGGCCGGTCGGCCACGAGGCGACCGTCGAGCACTTCCGCGACACGCCGCCGAGCGACCACGAGGAGTGGCAGCGCGACGGCGAGCGGCTGCCCGACGAGCTGCACGTGGACGACTTCACCGGCAACGTGGACGAGATCCGGCACGAGGCCCGGCAGTTGGCCGGCGACCTCAACACCACCGCCGACCACGCGCTGACCACCACGCTCACCCCCGAGGTGATCAAGGCCAACATGCCGGCCATGGCCAAGGGTCCGGTTGAGCTGCCGGGTCTGAAGGAGGCCGGCCTGACCGCGTACGCCAAGCTGACCAACCCCCGCCTGGCGACCGTCAGCGACTCGGTCGACCTTGGCGGCGGCCGCACCGACCACAGCTCGATCGACACCTCGGTGAACCGGTCGGTGTCCGGCTCGGTGAACGCCATCATCGGCGGCCTCGGCGGCAACGTCACCGACCCGCCGCACAGCGCCCAGCACCGGGACGTCAACGCGGGCGGCACCGGCATCTACTTCGACCGCGGCGGCATGGAGAACAACCGCAGTCTCGGCTCCAGCGGCCCGGTCCACCCGGCCACCGGCAGTTCCACGTCCATCTCGGGCCGGACCAAGGTCCTCGTGCACGACACCGAGATCCGCCTGGTCAAGGGCGACCACGGCGTCACGCTGAAGTTCGACGACTCGTCCCGGATCCGGGTGTACGACGACGGCTCGCTGCCCAAGGAGGTCTCGGACGCCCAGGACAAGGTCCGCGACGCCGAGAAGAACTGGCAGGACGCGGAGAAGGACGTCGTCACCGCGCAGCACGCCGTGGACGACGAGTACCTGCGGGCCAAGCCGCGTATCGACCAGCTGCGCGACCAGCACCGGGACGAGCTGGCGGACAACCTCCAGGACCAGCGCGACCACAACGACCACGTCAACCAGCTGCGCCAGCAGCTGTGGGACGCCTACGCCGGCAGCCATCTTGACCGGATCGCGGACCTGGAGCGGCAGCTCGACGAGGCCACCGAGCACGGCCGCCAGCTGGTGCTGGACCGCAACCGGTTGATGGCGCCGATCCGCGCCGTCGACCAGCCGCGCCAACAGGCCCGTGCCGCCGCGGTCGACGCCTACCGGCGGGCCCGGGACGCCGAGGACGCGTGGTGGGAGGCCCGGCGGGAGCGGGATTCCGCGCTGGCCCGACAGAACCCGACGCCCCCGCCGTCACGGGACGAGCCGGCGCAGCACCTGCCGGCGCTGGACCTCGGGCCGCAGTTCCGGATGAACGACGAGGAGCACGTCACCGCGTCGCTCGACGAGGACCTGAGCCACCAGCGTCAGCAGTTGGACCTCAACACCCACAACGCCGCCGTGCACATGGCGAACGCCGGCGCGGCGCGGGAGCGGTCCATGCGGGCGCTGCGGGACGGCGATCTGGCCGGCTTCCAGCAGAACCACGCGCTGCTGGACCGGATGCACGCCGAGGGCGAGCACCTCGTGCAGGAGCGGGAGCACATCGTCGCCGGGCCGGACGAGCACGCTGAGTCGACTCCCCATGGGCCGGCGCCGCACGAGCCGGTGTCGCACGCGGACATCGACCTCGTCCGCGACGACGCGCCGCTGAACTTCGTGCGGCCGCAGGTCGGCCAGCACCGGTTCCACTACGAGATGCGCCGGATGGAGGTCAAGCCGGGCACCTGGGTCCGCGAGGCCACCGTCAAGGTGCACATCGAGCCCGGCGACCGGACGCCGCACCAGGTCGACCAGCTGTGGAAGAAGCTGGAGCAGGGCGCTGACCAGCAGTTCAACCACGAGCGGCTGCCAGGGGGCGACCACTTCCGGGTGCGGCTGGAGCGGGTCGACGACCGGCTGGACGCCGACGTCCGCGCCAAGATCACCGAGTCCGGCCCGGACCGGCACGACACCTGGCGCTCGGACAGCACCGGCGAGCAGTTGGCGCACAAGATCGGCACGGCGCTGGGCCTGACCGAGCACCACGCCGGCGAGAAGCTGACCCAGCACCACCTGGCGCAGTTGTCGCAGGAACCCAAGCGCGGCATTGATTCCATGCCGCACGCGGACAGCAACGCCGACACCCGGCAGGACTGGTTCAGCGGCCACGACGCCGCCGGCCGTGAACGCCGGTTCCCGATGGGCCGGGTCACCCAGACCGACCTGCGGGACTCGTCCGGCAAGGTGTTCGGAACCTCCTTCTACAAGGAGGAATCCGACCAGCGCGCGGCCGACCGGTGGGCCCGCGGCGGCAACCCGGACCGCGTCTACCAGTACGACGCGGACGGCAAGGACCGCGGCGCCATCGACTCGGACCTCGTCACCAGCCGCCCGGGCATGGCCGACGAGTCCGCGGTGCTGGCCTTCCATGCCAACCCGTACACGGCTGGCCTGCACGTCCGCGGCCTCGGCAACGTGCACGTCCGCCCGGACACCATGGCCGAGATCGCCGCGCGTAGCAGCGGTTTCCTCAAGGCCGTCGGCGACGGCCGGCGCACCACGATGCTCCTGGCGTGCGAGGCCGGCGCGCGGACCGGGCCCGGCGGTCTGGCCCACGACCTGCACAAGGCGTTGCAGCGCAAGGACCTCACCGACACGACGCTCGGCGGCAGCACGATCATGCGGTTCGGGCACCGTGACGGGGACCGGTTCACCGGGTTGGAGAGCGGCGGCCACTTCAACGTCTACGGCGAGGTGCTGCCAAGGCACGAGGCCGCGATGGTGGACGAGATGGTCCACGCCATGCAGAAGGACTGGAAGTACGCCGAACACGACCACGTCCGGCCGGACGGCCGGATCGGGCTGTCCGACCGCGCCGGCACGATCGCCCTCGCCAAGTCCCTTGTGGACGGTGCGGTGGCGAAGCTGTCGGCCAACGGCGGACAGCTGGACCTCGCGGCCGTGCACAAGGCGGCCGGCAAGCACCAGCGGCCGGACATCGTGACGGCAACGGTGTTGTCGCACATCGCCTCCGACCCGAAGCTGGCCGGCTCGGTGCACTCCATCACCGACCGGTACCTGGACCGGCACGACCGCTGGGTGCCGGTGCCGATCAGCGAGCACGCCCGCCAGCGGTTCACCGTCACCGGAGGGTCCACTTGGGACGATCTCGCCGGCAGGGCGAGCCGTCCGGTCCGGTTGAACGCGTTGGGGGAGCACGGTCCGCTGTCCGAGCCGGTGACGCACGAGCCGGTCACCGTCCCGTTCGCACGCAAGCAGACGGCGCTCGATCCCGCCGTGCGATCCGAGCGCCTGGACGACTTCGCGCGCAAGCTGGCCGAGCTGGCCATCGAGCGGCAGGCCGACGGGCTGCCGCTGCCGGAGGCGCGCATCAAGGGCTACGGCAACGGCTCGATGCTGGGCAACACCAAGGAGACCGCCGAGGCGACTGGCAAGCTGCGCGCCTCGGACACCCGTGAGCACCTGATCCACCTGGTGTCGCGGCACCTGGCGCGGATGACGCCGCCGAAGACGCGGGAGATCGACGCGGAGAAACTGGTGCCGGAGAACGGGATCCAGGGGGTGTACGAGCCCGGCCGGGCCAACTCGCGCGAGGCCGTGGTCACCCTGCACGCCGCCAACGAGGACACTGTGCCGCACGGCGTCACGGAAAGCCGGGCCGCTGGCGACAGTCCGCTGGTGCACGAGGGCCGCGTGCTGGGCGCGAGCTTCTCGTCCACCAGCACGTCCCGGGTCCGGCGGTGGATCGCCAACGGCGGCTGGCGGCCGGAGCCGACACCGCAGCCGGTGAATCCGCACCTGCTGGAGCCCATCCCGGACACGCCCGCCACGCCGTCGCTCGACGAACGCGGGCTGGCGTCGAGCCTGGCCGGGCACGGCGCCCACGACGACACCACCGACCTGGTCGTGTCATCGGCGAAGGACGCCGTTGACGGGACCCGGGCCTTGGAGGGTGAGGCGGCCGCCGGCAAGCTCGCGTCCGCGATGCCGCACGCCATGCGCCTGCTGGAGAAGGCCGGTGTGGTGGGCAAGCTCCTGCGGCAGGCCGGTGACGCGGTGACCGCCGGGCTGACCCTGTCGCACGTGCTGGAGGGCGTCGCTCGGGCCTACGCCCAGGGCGGCCCCGCGGTGGCGGCCGCCGCGGTCGCCCAGGACATGAAGCGGTTGGGGCTAGGCTTCGAACCGGTGCAGATCGAGGAGATGACGTCAGATGTCCGATGACCAGTGGATGCTGCTGGTCGACCCGGCCTGGCAGCCGTCGGCGGCGGGACAGAACCCGCCGGCCGAGGCCGTGGTCGGGGGCTGGCTGGT
This sequence comes from Kutzneria sp., assembly GCA_035492655.1. Taxonomy (GTDB): domain Bacteria; phylum Actinomycetota; class Actinomycetes; order Mycobacteriales; family Pseudonocardiaceae; genus Kutzneria. The sequence goes on from DATJJB010000074.1 coordinate 18,326, forward strand.
GGCCGCCGACGGGGCCGTCGGCCGGTTCGAGCCGAACCCGGACTACGAGCCGGCCACACCGGAGTCGCCCACCGACCCGGTGGACGCCGCCCTGCGGATGGCCGCCGACGGCGAGGTCGACACCGACGCCCTGTTCGCCGTGATCCGGGTGTCCGAGTTCGGGGTGGCGCTGGACGAGCACCAGCGGCCGGTGATCGCCCCCGCGCCCGACGACGTGCTGTCGCTGCTGGTGACCACCGCGCCGGCGCACCGGGGCCGGGTGCGGGCCGAGGCGTGGCAGGTCGTGAACGCCGCCGAGCTGGCCGGCATGCTGGCCGAGCACGAGGTGGACGCCCTGGTCAACCCGGGTGCGTCGACCTCGACGCGGCTGTTGGCGGCCACCATCGCCGACGCCGTGTCTCACCCTGCCGGGTGAACGTGTCCGGGGGGACCTGGCAGTATCGGGGGCGTGCGCGTGACCTTCGACCTCGGTGAGCCCGCTGTGAGGGCTTCATGATCAACTGGTTGAAGTCGCGCCGGTCGAAGTCTTCCGCGCCGACGGCGCCGGCCGCGCCGCAGCCGCCGGTCGTCGAGTTCCAGACCCGCCAGGTCGGGGCCGCGCTCGTCGTGTCAGCGCCGCCCGGGCCCGGGTGGCACGCCATGGCGCTGGCCGCGTCCGTGCCGGGCGACCCCGGCCGCACGATGGTCGTCGTCGACTTCCCGTCCGGTGACAACGGCGGCTACTGGAGCGCCCTCGTGCAGGCGCTGCGTGGTCGCGGTCCCGTGCGGCTGGCCGTGTCCGGCGCCGGCAGCGCGTCCGGCAGCGGACCGACCCGCGCCATCGCCGCCCAGTGGCTGGCCGAGCAGCTCAAGGCCGAGGTCGTCGCCCCCGACGGGACGTTGGTGCCGGTGCCCGGCGGGTCGACGTTCGTCGCCAACGCCCATGCCACCGGGGCCTGGCGCAGCTTCCACCCCGACAAGCCCAGCGAGGCCCTCGGCGCGCGGTTCCCGTCGCCCGAGTGGGAGTCGTTCATGACGACCGCCCCGTGGCGGGCCGGCCCGGTGTCCGTCGCCGAGCCCGTGCCGACCGGCTTGTGGCTGCACGCCACGCCGACCGCCGCCCTGCGCCGGCATTCCGTGCTGGCCTTCGGTGTGCCCGTGCGGATGGACGTGCTGACCGTCGTGCTGGGCGGGCCCGAGGAGGCTCGGCTGCCCGCGTCGGACCTACGGGCCCTGTGGGAGGCGCTGCCCGAGGAGATCCGCCGCCGGGTTCGGTTCGCCTCCTTCGGCGCCGAGCTCGGGCAGTTCGCCGCCGAGACCATCGGCCGACCGGTAATCGCCTACAACGGGTTGCCCCTGTCGACCGAGCGGGGCATCGAGGTCGGCATCGTGTCCGCGGACGGCCGTCCGACCTGGCGGTCCTTCGCCACCGAGCTGCGGTACCGGCCGGGGAAGGCGCCCGAGGTCGTGGCCGCTCGGCCACCGGTTTCCGGGTTGAAGCCGCTGCGGCCCGGGCTTTGGGAGCTCGCCGAGAACGTCGTCGTCGAGGCCGTGGCATCCGGTCTGTGGGTTCGGGCCGCCGGAGCCGTCGGCGACGAGGGCGTTCGGTCCATGCCGGTGGATCCGGAATGGGCCCGGCTGACCGTCGGGGTGCCCGGGGAGACCGTTGGCGACGAGGTCAGCGTGGCCGGGGCGAAACTGTTCGCCGGGTTGGACGCCGAGACGCAGCGGGTGGTGCGCCTGGTCTTCGGCGAGGCCCCCAGGGCCGCCGAGCCCGAAGTCGAGGCCGTCGTCGAGGTTCCGGTCGAGGACGCCGAGCCGGTGCCGACCGACGTCGACGACGACATCAACTACGACATCGGCGACGACCTGCCGACCATGGTGCTGCTTCGCCGGCAGATGGAACTCCAGATCTCCGCTGTCGGGGCGTCGGTCGCCGAACCCGTTTCCGGCTCCGCTTCGGCTTCCCTCGAGGCATGGCCCGTCGAGCCGCCGCCCGTGCCCGCCCGCGTCGAGCCGTTCCTCGTCGACCCCGGCATCGACGTCGACACCATGCTTGACACCCTGGTCGCCGCCGAGACCGCGTTGGACGAGCACCGGGGCTGGATGCGGCGCACCCTCGGCGACCAGTACGACTCCTACGCCAGCCAGGTGCTTCGGCTGCTCGTCCAGCACCCCTCGCTTCGTGAGGGCGAACTCCAGTCCGTCGTCACCGATCTGGTTGCCGTGCTGGTGTACTTGGCCGCCGGCGAGCGCAAGGCCGACGAGGCGCTGCTGTCCGGCGACGTCGACGCGTTGCTGCCCTTCTTGAGCTGCGTGATCTCCGGCTTGCAGCGGTTGCCGGTATATGAGGGCGTCGCATTCTGCGGCGGCGCCCTGGACCCCAGCACCCATCGCGCCGGCGCCATCCTCACCGAGGTCAGCTTCCTGAACGCCGTCACCTCTCCCGACGTCGCCCTACCCGGCGACGCCGAATTCGTCATCTGGTCCGACAGCGGCCGGCGAACCGGCTACTTCGAACCCGAACTCGAGCCCATCGTGTTCCTGCCCGGCACCCGCTTCCAGGTCCTCGGCGTCGAAGGCGGCCGCATCCTGCTCGGCGAGATCGGCGGCGGCGACCAGCTCGCCCGACTCGAGGAAGCCGCCACACTCCGCGCCGCCACCGGCCCCGTCGCCGACCCCGTCCGCTTCGGCCGCTCCATCGGCTCACCCGTGTAAGCGGTCGTTGTTCCGGACCGCAGAACACCCTTTTGGCGCCCACCGGTCCCCGTTCCTACACTCAGCACCTCGTTCGACCGAGCGGCTCGCCCAGCCCGGCGACCCGCGGAAAGACGTGGCTGGTGACCGATCCCCAGCCGCCGGGCATCGCCTGGTGGTGGGCCAACCCCCTCACCCCCGGCCGCGGCAGCCTGACCGCGGTGGCGAAATGCGGCACGCCGAGCCCCTCCCATCCCGGCCTGCCGCCCCGTCCGGACGGGCTGCCGCCGATCCCCGTCCGGACGGGTTCTTACGATCCCGCGCCGCGCGATTGGCTTTACCCTGCTTGCCAAAACCAGCAGCCGGTGCCGTCTTGCCGCGTGACCGGTGGTGTTGAGTCTCTCTGGCCACCCTCGTCTTGCTCACCTTTCCCTGTTCCTACTGTTCACCTCTTCTCTTCGGAACTGATTGCGGGGCAAGGGATCCGCGAGTCAGGTGGGTGGTTGCTGTTGGTGGGGCGGTGCGGGTTGGGTGGGGGTGTGGGTTTACTGCGGCCTGGACGGGAAGGGGGCTTGTCGTTTTGGTCATGGTTTGTTGGGTGGGTGGTTCGGTTGGGAAAGCGCTTTCCTGAAGTGGGTTTCAGGGTGTGCCACGATCGTGTATGTGTTGGTGTGTAAGGGAAGTCGATCTCCGTGAGGGGGTAAGATGGTGGCATGTCGGAGAACCCGGATATGCCGCGTGAAGCGTGGCAGTGGCAGCTTGAAGAGCTGTGGGGTTTCGTCGAGGAATCCGGTGAGCGTCGTCGGGCGGAGTATGCCCGGCTGGTGGGGGTGGTCGCGCAGATCTGGGAGCGCAGTGGCCGCGCCAAAGAGGACCGGGACTCGATTGTGGCGGGTGTGGTGGCGGTTCATCGGGTCGCGCTGAGTGAGGCCCGGGAGTTGGTGCGGCATGCGGAGTTGTTCGCCCGGCCGGCGATCCGTCAGGCGGCTGAAGCGGGGATTCTGACCCGGCAGCATCTCACCGTGATCGACAAGACCCTGGCCGAAGCGCCGGTGGCGGATCGGGACCGGGTGGAGGCGGCTCTGTTGGACAAGGCCCCGCAGTTCGAGGGCAAGAAGTTCCAGTCGCTCGCGACCAGGATCCTGTTGCTGCTCGATCAAGACGGCAAAGCCCCCGATGATCGCGAGCTGGTCCACCCCAAGCGGGAGTTCCACTACGACACCCGTCGGGACGGCAGTGTCGTGTTCCGGGGCCATGTCGACCCCGAGGCCGGGGCGAAGCTCGCCGCCCTGATGGGGCCGTTGGCGAAGCCGACCTCAGGCAAGGACCCCCGCACGGCCGCTGAGCGGCAAGGCGATGCGTTCGCCGAGATCATCGAACTCGCGTCCACGAGTGATGACCTGCCGGAGCACGGCGGGGAACGGCCCCATCTCGCCCTGACGATGTCGTTCGAGGACTTCGTGGAGTTGAGGAAGCCGGCGGAGGTCGAAGGCGAGGGGCTGTTGGACCCGGAGTCGGCGCTAAGGATCGCGTGTGACAGCAAGGTGATGCGGGTGGTCCTCAACGCCGACAACGAGATCCTCAACATCGGACGCTCCTCCAGGACGATCCCGAACCGGATCCGCCGAGCGTTGATCCAGCGAGACAAGGGATGCGCGTTCCCCGGTTGTGGAACAAGACCCCGGCAATGTCACGGTCACCACGTCAAGCACTGGGCTAAGGGCGGGGAGACCGGGGTGGAGAATCTGGTGCTGTTGTGCGGGTTCCATCATCGGGTGGTCCATCACGGGGACTGGGCGGTGACCATGGTGAACAGGCGGCCGGTGTTCGAGCATGCGTGGGGGAAGGCGGGATAGGGGATCACGGACGGTCGAAGGGCGGGGAAAAGGGTCACCCGGATGGGGGGAGATACGGGGATGAACGGGGGTATGGGGCGGATTGCGCCTGGTCGGGCGCTGTATTACCTTCGGCGCAGCCAAAGGGCTCGGGAGCGTGCATTGATCAGCGAGGTGACCACCTTCGTTGGCCGGGGCGACGACCTGCGGGAAGCGGACAGGCTGCTGGCCACGGCGCGGCTGCTCACGCTGATCGGGCCGGGCGGGGTGGGCAAGACGCGGCTGGCGCAGCACGTGGCGGGGCGGGCCAAGGCGAAGTTCCGGGACGGCGTGGTGTTCGTCGAACTGGAAGCGGTGACGGACCCGGGACTGCTACCGCAGGTGGCGGCGTCGGAGCTGGGGCTGCGGGACGTGGCGACCGCGCGGCAACTGCTGCCCTACCTGAGCGGCAAGAACATGCTGGTGGTGCTGGACAACTGCGAGCACATGGCGCAGGCCTGCCGGGCGTTCGTCAACGAAGTGCTGGCGGCGGCGCCGGACGTGCGGTTCCTCGCGACAAGCCGGCACGTGCTGGGGGCGGGCGGGGAACAGCTGCTGCCGGTGCGGCCGCTGACGGTGCCGGACAAGGCGAAAGGCGCCGAAGACGACGCGGTGACGCTGTTCAAGGACCGGGCGAGGTACGCGCTGCCGAACTTCCGGCTGAGCGACGACAACTGGGAAACGGTCCTCGGCATCTGCTCGCGACTCGACGGCATCCCGCTGGCCATCGAGCTGGTGGTGCCCTGGTTGCGAGTGCTGTCCGCGAAAGACGTGCTGAGTCGGCTGGACGACACGTTCACGGTGATCACGGCGGAAGCGGCGGCCCGGCCGTCCCGACAGCAGACGCTGATCGCGGCAGTGGACTGGAGCTACGCGCTGTGCGCGCCGGACGAACAACTGCTGTGGGCCAGGGCGGCGGTGTTCAGCGGCGGCTTCACGGTCGAAGCGGTCGTCCAGGTGTGCGCGGACGAGCGCATCCCGCCGACGGCGGTGCTCAGATTGCTGGGCGGACTGGTCGACAAATCAGTGCTGATCAGGGACGAAGTGGACGGCACGACCCGGCTGCGCATGCTGTACACGCTCCGGCAATACGGCCTCCAGCTGCTGGCCGAATCACAGGATGAGCGGAGGATTCGCGGCCGGCACCTCGAATACCAGCTGGCCGTGGTGGAAAAGTGCGCGGCGGAATGGCTGGGGCCGAACCAGGTGGAGCTGGCGGCGATCACCCGGCGAGAGCACAACAACCTGCGATCGGCGCTGGAATTCGCACTCGCCGACGACGAACACCACGAAATCGGCGCGAAGCTGGCGACGGCGCTGCAGTACTACTGGCTGGACTGCGGCTTCATCGGCGAAGGCCGCCGCTGGCTGGACCGGGTGCTGGAACTCGACGACCTGCGCCAGGACATCACCCAGAACGCGCTGTGGATCAACGCGTACTGCCTGATCGCGCTGGGCGAAGTGCCGGCCGGGCGGGCCCTCGCCGAGCAGGCGGTGGAGATCGCCGAACAGACCGGCGACCCGCTGATGATGGCCAACGCGCTGCTGGCCCACGGGGGAGCGGCCTTCGTGGGCGGGGACCTCGAGCACGGCCAGACGCGGTACGAGGAATCGGTGCGGCAGTACGCCCTGGCCGACGTGATCGACTGCCAGACGATCCTGACCTACGCGGCGCTCGGCATGTGCGCGGCCTTCGCCGGCAACTTCGACCGGGCGGTGACGGCGGCGGAACGGGCGATCGAACTGGCCGACGCCCACGGCGAACGCTGGACCCGCTCGTACGCGCACTACGCGGTGGCGGTGGCGACCTGGCAGACCGGCCGGCCGGCCGAAGCGGCCCGGCACGCGCTGATCGGCATCCGGATCAAGGACCAGTTCAACGACCTGCTGGGCCTGTCGCTGCTGGTCGAGCTGGTGGCCTGGATCGCGGCGTCGGCCGGGGCGATGCCGAAAGCGGCGGAGGTGCTGGGCGTGGCCGGCGCGCTGTGGCGGCACACCGGCGGCGAGGTGTTCCTGGCCTCGGACAACTGGGCGGTGCCGCACCAGCGGTGTGAGCAGGCGGCCCGGGCGGCGCTGGGCGACGAGCGCTACGAGGCGAACCACGCCAAGGGCACGGCCGGCGCGACGACGGTGGACGACGCGGTGGCGTACACGCTGAAAGTGGCGACGAGCCTGGCGGCGGCGCACGCGCCGGCGTCGAAAGCGCTGACCGGCCGTGAGCTGGAAGTGGCGGAACTGGCGGCGGCGGGTGCGGCCAACAAGGAGATCGCGGCCCGGCTGGTGATCTCCACCCGCACCGCCGAGAAACACCTCGCCAACATCCTGAAGAAGCTGGGCTTCACCTCACGGGCCCAGCTGGCCGCCTGGATTGCCGACCGACGGGTCAAAGGAAAGTGATCCATTCATCAAATCGGGTGAACATTCTCAAGTTTTGTCGGTCACCAAGAACGTGATTGCCGGGGATTGTGGCTGTTCACCTCGTGTATTACGTTCGAGTGCTCCGATCCCGCGCGGGAGCACACAGTGAGCAGCCAGCTGACCACCTTTGTTGGTCGGGACGCCGAACTCGCGGCCGCCCGTGGCCTGCTCGAGACGGTCCGGCTGCTCACCCTGGTCGGCCCGGCCGGCGTCGGCAAGACCCGGATCGCGCAGCGGCTGGCCGACGAGGCCGACTTCGCCGACGGCGTGGTGGTGATCGAGCTCGACGCGCTGACCGACCCGGAGCTGTTACCGCAGGTGGCGGCGGTCGACCTGGGTCTGCGTGACGTGCCGCTGGAGCCGACGGCGCAGCTGTTGTCCTTCCTGCGCACCAAAACCATGCTCATCGTGCTCGACAACTGCGAGCACCTGGCGCAAGCCTGCCGCGAGTTCGTCACGGCGGTGCTGGCCACCGCGCCGCAGGTCCGGTTCCTCGCCACCAGCCGGCACGTGCTGGGCATCGGCGGCGAGCAGCTGCTGCCGATCCGCCCGCTGTCGGTGCCGGACCGCTACGCGGCGGCCCGCCCCGATGACGCCGTTGCCCTGTTCGCCGCCCGCGCCGCGTTCGCGTTGCCGCACTTCACGGTGAACGACGACAACTGCGAGACCGTGCTCGGCATCTGCTCCCGGCTCGACGGCATCCCGTTGGCCATCGAGCTGGTGGTGCCCTGGTTACGGGTGATGTCGGCGCACGACGTGCTGACCCGCCTCGACGACACGTTCGCGCTGCTCACGGCCGAGGCCGAGGCGCGGCCGTCCAGACAGCAGACGCTGATCGCCGCGATGGACTGGAGTTTCGCGCTGTGCGCCCCCGACGAGCAGACGCTGTGGGCCCGGGCCTCGGTGTTCACCGGCGGCTTCACCGTCGAGGCGGCCGCCGCCGTCTGCACCGACGACCGCATCCCGCCGACGGCGCTGCTGCGACTGCTTGGCGGGCTGGTCGACAAGTCCGTGCTCATCCGCGACGAGGTCGACGGCGTGACCCGGCTGCGCATGCTCTACACGATCCGCCACTACGGCCGGCGGCTGCTGGCGCAGTCCGGCGACGAGCGGCAGTTCCGCTGCCGGCACCTGGACCACTTCCGCACCGTGGTGGACCGCATCGGCCAGCAGTGGTGCGGGCCGGATCAGGTCGAGCTGCTGGCGCAGATGCGCTTGGAGCACAACAACCTCCGGGCCGCCCTGGACTTCGGTCTCGGCGACCCGGAGCAGCAGTTCGTCGGTGCGAGGCTGGCCACCGCGATGTACTTCTACTGGCTGTGCGGTTTTCTCGGCGAGTCGCGGCGCTGGCTCGACCGCGTGCTCGGCCTGGACTCGCTGCCGGACGAGATCCGCCAGGACGCGTTGTGGATCAACTCGTACGCCGCGACCGCGCTCGGCGAACTGCCGGCGGGCAAGCGGTTCGCCGAGCAGGCGGCGGTGATCGCCGGCCGCACCGGTGATCCACTGCAGAAAGCCAACGCCATGCTGATCACCGGCGGCTCCGCCTTCCTGCACGGCGAGCTGGTGGCGGGCGAGCAGTACTACCGGCGGTCGGCCGAGTGCTACCTGGTCGCGAACGTGATCGACTGCCGGATCGTGCTGGCCTACGCGTCCATGGCCATGGTGGCGGCGACCGACGGCGACCTGGCCCTGGCCGAGGCGCGGGCGGCCGACGCGATCGAGATCGCCGAGAAACGGGGCGAGCGCTGGGCCAATTCGTACGCGCACTACGCGGTCGCGCTCGCCAACTGGCGGGTCGGCCGGCACGCCGAGGCAGCGCGGCACGCGATGGAGAGCCTTCGGCTCAAGGCCGATTTCAACGATCTGCTCGGGCTGGCCGTGCTGTGCGAGACGGTGGCCTGGATCGTCACGTCGGCCTGTTCGGCGCAGCAGGCCGCCGAGGCACTCGGCGTCGCGAGCATGGTGTGGCGGCACATGGGCAGCGAACTCGTGGTCACGTCCGACAACTGGCGCTTGCCCCGCAGCCGGTGCGAGGAGGTGACGCGTGGGGCGCTGGGGGAGGAGCGGTACCGGACCGCCTATGCCCGAGGCACGGCCATAGGCGCCAACCTCGACGACGCGGTCGATCATCTACTCAAGCTGTCCACCGCCGTCGCCACGGCGGCATGCGGCAACGGCCCGACCGTCCTGACCGGTCGGGAGCTGGAGGTGGCCGAGCTGGTCGCGGCCGGCGCGGCCAACAAGGAGATCGCGGCCCGGCTGGTGATCTCCACCCGTACCGCGGAGAAGCACCTGGCCAATATCACCAAGAAGCTGGGTTTCACCTCCCGTTCGCAGCTCGCGGCCTGGGTCGTGGACCGAAGGCCGAGCTAGGCGGCCAAGGACACCTCGCGCGCCGCGACGTCGGCGACGCGGCGCAGCCAGAGCAGGGCGCGCGACCGGTCGGCCTGGCCGGCGGCGCCTTCGACGACGAGAGCGACGGCCGGCGGCTTCGGCAGTCGCAACGGCACGGCCAGCACGGTGTTGCCGTGCGGACTGGTGAGTTCGGCGAAGCTCCGCCGGCGGATACGCGTCAGGTCGCCGCTGAGCTCGGCGGCTTCGGGAGTGCTGAGCCCGGCCAGCCGGATCACGGTGCGGGCGGCGGCTTCGTCGTACGCCAGCAGCAGGCGGCCGGCGGCGGACAGGTGTGCGGGCAGCCGGTCGGCGTCGTCGGGGCCCCAGACGTGGCGGTGGCCGTAGACCCGGTGCACGAACTCGACCTCGACGCCGTCGAGCACCGCGAGGCTGGCCGTCATTCCGGTACGCACCAACAGGTCGCCGAGGAACGGGGCCAGCCGGCGGAGCACGTCCCGGTGGCCGCCGGCCGGCGGGTCGAGGCGGGTCGGCTGGTAGTGGGTGCCGGCGCGGGCGACGAGCCCGGCCGAGGTCAGGGCACACAGCATGCGGTGGGTGGTCGACTTGGCGATCCCGGTGCGCACGCTGAGCTCGGTCAGCCGCATCGGGGTGCCGCCGGCACGCAGCGCCGCGAACACCATCAGGGCCTTCCCGATCGATCGCGGCAACCGCTGATCCGCCACGTCACACCTCCGGCTCGGGACTCGTCTCCGGATACAGCCTCCACCTCGGGCCCGACGCCAGCTATTGGTGAACCTACGCACCTTCCCGCGACCGGCGTGAGCTACGCAGTGCGCGGCCGGCCTACGTAGTCGGCCGGCACGTACGTAGTGCCGGTTCCTCGGTTTTGCCGCCGGCCGGGGCTGAGCACGGCTCGTTTCTGGCCGGCATTGCCCGTCTGACCACATGTTCACGCCGGATGCGGCATGATCGTCGGCCATGGGGACGATCGACGGCGTGGTGGACGTCGGGGAGCTGCCGCCGACGACGCGACCGTCGACCGCGGGGCCGCTGGAGCGACTGGCCGTCTGGCGACCGACGGACACCGCCCGCGGCTGGGTCGTCACCCTCACCGTCACGGCCATCGGCGCACTGGTCCGGTTCTGGAATCTGGGCTGGCCGACCGATCGCGGCACGCCGATCTTCGACGAGAAGTACTACGCGCCGGAAGCGTGGCAGATGCTGCGCAACGGCGGCTTCGAGGACGATATCGGCTTCGACTACGCCTTCATCGTGCATCCGCCGGTCGGCAAACACCTCATCGCGGTCGGCGAATGGCTGTTCGGCTACAACGGCTGGGGCTGGCGTTTCTCGTCGGCGGTCGCCGGGGCGGTGTGCGTTTTCCTGTTGATCCGGATCGCCCGCCGGCTGACCCGGTCGACCATGCTCGGCGCGCTGGCCGGGGTGCTGTTGATCTGCGACGGCGTCAGCCACGTGCAGTCCCGCACCGCGTTGCTGGACATTTTCGTGGCATTGTTCGTGGTCATCGCCTTCGCCTGCTTGATGGTCGACCGGGATCAGGTGCGCGATCGCCTGGCCGTCGCCGTCACCGAAGGCTGGGTGGAGGAATCCCGCTGGGGGCCGCGGCTGGGTTTCCGCTGGTGGCGATTCGCCGCCGGTATTTCGCTCGGGCTGGCCTGTGGCGTGAAATGGAACGGCCTCTACTACGTCGTCGCCTTCGGTCTGCTGTCGGTCATCTGGGACGCGACGGCCCGGCGCGCGGCCGGCGTCGAGCGGCCGTGGGTGGGCACGGTCGTCCGGGACGTGCTGCCGGCACTGTGGTCGCTCGTGGTGATCGCGGTGGCGGTGTACTTCGCCACCTGGTGGGGTTGGTTCGGCAGCGAGACCGGCATCGACCGGCACTTCTTCGACACCGCGCTGCACTCGTTCTTCTACTACGAGGCCGACGTGCTGAAGTTCCACGAGAACCTGCTCAGCAGCAAGAACCACCACACCTGGGAATCCAAGCCGTGGACGTGGCCGATGGGCCTGCGGCCGATGCTGTACTACATCGAGCAGGGACCCAACCCGTTCGCCACCGGCTGCGGCGCGGTGCAGTGCATCCGGGCCGAGATGCTGGTCGGCACGCCGGCCATGTGGTGGCTGGCCTTCCCGATGATCGGCTGGTCGCTGTGGCGGGCCATCGTCAAGTTCGACTGGCGCCACGCCGCCGTGATGGTCGGCTACCTGGCCGGCCTGCTGCCGTGGTTCGTCAACATCGACCGGCAGATGTTCTTCTTCTACGTCACGCCGATGGCGCCGTTCCTGGTGCTGGGCCTGGTGTTGGCCTGCGGCGACATCCTCGGCCGGGCTAAAGCCGGAGCCGAACGCCGGGGCACCGGGCTGCTCGTGGTGGCCATCTACACCGGTCTGGTGGTGGCCAACTTCGTCTGGCTGTGGCCGATCCTCAACGGCGACCTGATCACCAACGCCCGGTGGCAGGCCGAACTCTGGCTGCCCAGTTGGCGCTGACTCAGCGCGGCAGCTTCACCACGGTGACGAAGAAGTCGTCGATCTGCCGGATCACGTCGATGAACCGGTCGAAGTCCACCGGCTTGGTGACGTAGGCGTTGGCGTGCAGGTCGTAGCTGCGCAGGATGTCCTCCTCCGCCTCGGACGTGGTCAGCACGACCACCGGGATGCTGCGCAGCGACTCGTCCGACTTGATCTCGGCCAGCACCTCGCGGCCGTCCTTGCGCGGCAGGTTCAGGTCGAGCAGCACCAGGCCCGGCCGGGGCGCGTCGGCATGCTCGCCCTCGCGGCGCAGGAACCGCAGCGCCTCCACACCGTCGGCCACCACGTGCAGGTTGTTGCGCAGCTTGTGGTGCTCGAACGCCTCGCGGGTCATCAGCACGTCGCCCGGGTCGTCCTCGACCAGCAACACGTCCACGACGTCCATGAACGACTCCGTCACTGCTCCTCCTCGGCCACCGGCAACGTGAACCGGAACACCGTGCCCCGGTCGGCGTCGGTGTCCAGCCAGATCCGACCGCCGTGGTACTCGATGATCTTCCGGCACATCGCCAGGCCGATCCCGGTGCCCGGGTAGGCGTCCTTCGGATGCAGCCGCTGGAAGATCACGAAAACCCGCTCAGCGTACTCCGGCTCGATCCCGATGCCGTTGTCGGCGCAGGTGAACGTCCAGAAGTCGCCGTCCCGCTCGGCCGTGAGCGTGACCCGCGGCGGGTCCTCGCCGTGGAACTTCACGGCGTTGCCCAGCAGGTTCTGGAACACCGCGGCCAGCAGCGCCGGCTCGCCGCGCACCGACGGCAGCGGCCCGACCTCGATCTCGGCCCCGGTCTCCTCGATCGCCGGGCCCAGGTTGGCCACCGCCTGGGCCGCGATCTCGCCGCCGTCGACGAGCACCTGCTCCCTGGTCAGCCGCCCGACCCGGGAGAACGCCAGCAGGTCGTTGATCAGCACCTGCATGCGCTTGGCCCCGTCCACCGCGAAGCCGATGTACTGGTCGGCCCGCTCGTCCAGCTGACCCTTGTACCGGCGCTCCAGCAGCTGGCAGAAGCTGGCCACCTTGCGCAGCGGCTCCTGCAGGTCGTGCGAGGCGACGTAGGCGAACTGCTCCAGCTCGCGGTTGGACCGCTCCAGCTCGTCGTGCACCTGGTGCAGCGTCTCCAGCTCGTCGACGATGTGCAGCCGCATCTGGTCCACGTCCGCGGCCAGGCCGACGAACTCCCGCGGCCCGCTGCCGGCCACCTTGCGCTGGAACTGGCCGTCGGCGACCAGCCGCACCTCGGTGGCCAGCTTCGACACCGGCCGCACCATGCCGTAGTGGGCCAGCAGGGCCAGCAGCGCGATCAGCACCAGCAACGCGACCGCCACTACGACGCCGACCACGACCAGGTTGTCGGCGGCGTCGGCCAACGCCGCCCGGGCACTGACCCGTGCCGTCGACAGCTGCGCCTCCTGGCTGCTCAGCGTGCTGCGGACCCGGTCGAACAGCACCTTGCCACGGTCGATGTCGCCGGCGTTGGCCTGCGCCATCGCCGGCACCGCGTACTCGTCACGCCACTGGTCGGCCGCCCGCTGCACGGCGTCCAGGGCGGCTTCGGCCGAGGCCAGGTCGCCGGTCTGGAGTACCCGCAGCGCGCCGACCGCTTGCGCCTCCTGCCGTTGACCGTCCTGGTACGGCTGGAGAAAGTCCTGCCGACCGGTCAGCACGTAGCCGCGGATGCCGGTCTCCTCGTCGACCAGGGCGTTCGACAGGGCCAGCGCCTGCCGCGACGCCGGGTCGATCTGGTCGACGACCAGCGACCGGGCGGCGTTGAGGCCGTGCAGCGCCCACGTCCCGACGCCGACGGCGGCCGCCACCACCAGCACCATCACCACGACCACGGCCAGATACCAGCGCTGCAACGGCCAGCCCGGCCTCATCCGCTCGTCCATGATCTCTACAGCATCGGCCAGCCCGCCACGCCGCGCAGCGCAAACACCCACCTTTTTTGGCACATGCGGTCCGGATGTGCCTCAGGGAGGCAAGTATGACGCGCATGTGACAGTCGCGGCGGCTTTTCTGCCACATGCGCTTCCCATGTGGCAACTGGTGCCACATGGGAAGCGCATGTGGCAATCCGTCAAGCGGCTGGCTTGAGGGTGCCGGGGTAGAGGTACTCGTCAGCCGGCTTGCCGCTGCCGTAGATCCAGGCGTTGAAGAAACCGGAGAGGTCGCGGTGCGCGACGGTCTCGGTCAGCCGCTGGAACCCCTGCATCGTGCCGTTGCCGCCGCGGTGCAGTGACGGCCATGTGCGCAGCACGCGGTCGAAGGCGTCCTGGCCGATGTAGTTGCGCAAGGCGTGCAGCATGACCGGGCCCTTCGAGTACACGTAGGTGAACTCGTTGCCGGCGCCCATGTCGTAGAGCTTGGCGTTCCAGAAGTTGGTCGAGGCGTTCTTCACCGCGGCCAGGTAGCGCGCGTTCAGGTCGACGCCGTCCTTGGCCTCGCTCCACAGCCACTGCGCGTAGGAGGCGAAGCACTCGTTCATGCAGACGTCCTTCCAGGACGTCACCGCGACCGAGTCGCCGTACCACTGGTGCGCGTTCTCGTGCACGATCACGCCGACCGAGCCGGCCAGGCTGGTGTAGATCGGCCGGCTCATCGTCTCCAGCGAGAAGCCGATCGGCGCGTTGAGGAAGATGCCGCCGGCCGCGTCGATCGGGTACCGCCCGAACTTCGACTCCAGGAAGTCGAGGATCTCCGGCAGCCGGGCCTCGGCCTGCTTCACCGAGTCCGCCACGCCCGGGGAGAACGCGCTGACGATCGGCGTGCCGTCGGCCCGCCGCTGCCGGTCGAACGTCCACTTGTCGATCGCCACGGTGGTCATGTACGGCACGATCGGTGTCTCCTCGGCCCACACGTGCGTGGTGCCGCCGGCCGCCTTGTACGTGCCCTTCTCCCGGCCGTTGGAGATCACGCCCCACTCGTCCGGCACGGTGATGGCCAGGTGGAAGGTGGCCTTGTCCCGCGGCGTGTCGTTGACCGGGTACCAGGTGGTCGCCGACTGCGGCTCACCGGCCACGAAGGCCGCGCCGGTGTTGGTGTACTGCCAGCCGAGGTCGCCGAGCAGCGGGTTGGCGATGGGCGCCGGCACGCCGTGGTAGGCGATCTCCACCGCGAACCGCTGCCACCGCCACAGCGGCAGCTTCGGCGTGATCACCAGCTCGTGGTCGCCGGTGCGGGTGAAGGTCGCCGGGCGGCCGTCGACCTTGATCGAGTCCACGGTCAGCCCGCGGAAGTCCAGGTCGAACGAGCTCAGCGCCTGCGTCGCGGCGGCCGTGATCCGCTCGAGGCCGGTGAGCTGGCGGGTGGCCGGGTCGTAGCCGACCTTGAGGTTGTAGTCGGCGACGTCGTAGCCGCCGTTGCCGTCCTGCGGGTAGTAGCTGTCGCCGCCGCCGTCGCTGCCGGCGGTCGGCCGCTGGAAGTCCTGGCCGGCCGACGCGATGCCGGCGCCAAGGCTGAGACCGGTGGCCACCACCGTGACGGCCACTGCCGTGCTGAGCCAATTCTTGCGTGCTCGCATGAATCCCTCCCGATCGACTCTCACGCCGTCGGAGATGATCCCTCACATTCGCCCGTGGATCCGGCAAGTTCGCCCGGCGACCGTGACAACCCGCCCGAAGAGACAGCGGAAGCGCCACATGCGCTTCCCATGTGGCACTCAACGCCACATGGGAAGCGCATGTGGCGGGCAGTCAGCGGCTGTCCTGGAGCAGCACCACGGCCAGGTCGTCGTCCAGTTGGCCTACGGTCGTCCGCTCCACCGCCGCCAGCAGCTCGCCGACCAGGCCGTCCCGCTGGCAGCCGGCCACCAGGTCGACCAGCCCCTCCACGTTCAGCCGCTCGTGGCCGACGCCGGTCCGCCCCTCGATCAGGCCGTCCGTGTACAGCAGCAGCGACCAGCCCGGCGGCAGTCCAAGCTCCAGCGCCGTCCACTTGGCCTCGGTCAGCACGCCCAGCGGCAGCCCGGCCCGGTCGCGGGGCAGCGGGCGCGGGCCGTCGGCGTCGACCAGGAGCGGCGACGGGTGTCCGGCCAGGTAGACGGCGGCCGACGACTGGTCCGTGGCGATGGTGGCCATGCACAGCGTGGTGAAGATGCCTTCACGGTGCCGCTCGTGGATGAGCAGCTCCTGCAACGTGCTCAGCACCTGGTCGTCGGCTTGCCCGGCCAGCACCAGGGCGCGCCACGCGATCCGCAGACACACGCCCAGCGCGGCCTCGTCCGGCCCGTGCCCGCAGACGTCGCCGATCACCACGTGCAGCGAGCCGTCCGGGCCGGTGACGGCATCGAAGAAGTCGCCGCCGAGCTGCATGCGCCGCTGCCCGGGGCGGTAGCGGGACGTCAGCAGCGGTGAGCGCTCGGTGAGCAGCGGCGTCGGCAGCAGGCCCCGCTCCAACCGGGCCGTCTCCTGGGCCAGCAGCCGCTCCTCGCGCAGCTGGCGCTGCATGTCCTCGGCCCGGCGGCGTTCCACCGCGTACCGGATGCCGCGCAGCAGCAGCGAGCCGTCGACCTGGCCCTTGACCAGGTAGTCCTGCGCGCCGACGGCCAGCGCCTGTATCCCGCGCTCCTCGTCGTCATGACCGGTCAGCACCAGCACCGCGGCCTGGCCGGCCCGCTCGAGAATGCGGCGCAGACCGTCGAGGCCGCTGGCGTCGGGCAGGCCGAGGTCCAGCAGCACGCAGTCGAAGCCGGGCAGCAGCCCCACCGCGTCCCGCACGGTCCGCGCCCGCGTCACGTCCACCGCCGCGCCCACCTCGTCGAGCAGCGCGGTGACCAGCACGGCGTCGCCGTCGTCGTCCTCGACCAGCAGCACCTGCAACTGTCGTGCCCTTTCATGCCGAATCCACTCCGGCCGATCTTAGGTCTGCGACACTGCGGGCACGCATCGTCGGTCACTCGCACGCCTCCCTTGTGACCGACGTGTTGTGTTCCTACCCTGCATACCGTCCATCCGGGCCTGCCCATACGGCCGGATGGCGACAACACCCCCAGAGATTGGACCAGTTCCCGTGGCGCACAAGCGTTACGCAGTAGCGGTGGCGGCTGCCCTCGCGTTGTCCGGTGCGTTCGCCGCGCCGGCCGGCGCGGTGGCCGACGGCCATGACGCGACCCCCGGGATGTTCCCGTTCTCGGTGAAGTTCACCATGACGAACATCCCCAACCCGGACGGCACCACCCGGTCGAGCGCCTGCTCCGGCGCGCTGATCGCACCCCAGTGGGTGATCACCGCCGGACACTGCTTCCACGACGTCAACCGCAACCCGGTCAGCGGCCCGGTGCCGTACCCGACCACCGCCACCCTGGGCAAGGTCGACCTGGCCGACAGCGGCGGCAAGACCGTCAACGTGGTCGAGGTGCGGCAGGCCCCCAAGGGCGACATCGCCCTCGGCAAGCTGGACAAGCCGGTGTACGGCATCCTGCCGCTGCTGGTGAACCGGAAGCAGCCGACCGTCGGCCAGCAGCTCACCATCGCGGGCTGGGGCGCCAAGGACTCGGTCAACCCGGTGCCCGGCACGCACATGACCTACGGCGGCGTGGCGGTGTCCTCGGTGGAGGACGTCAACCTGCTGGTGCACGGCGTCTCCCCGGCGCCCGACACCAGCGCCTGCCTGTACGACTCGGGTTCGCCGTACTTCCGCCCGATCGGAGTGAAGGCCGGCGTGCTGGTGTCCGTGGAGAGCGACGGGCCGGACTGCCCGCACGACACCCCGGAGACCACCACCCGCGTGGACGTGGTCGCGGACTGGATCGGCAGCCAGGTGGGCTACGCCAGCATTGCCGCGAACGAGTGACATGAGCTAACGACGACTGGCGTAGGACGCGATCTCCGGGCGGGGAAACTCGCCCGGAGGGAGCGGCCATGGCTGCCGGCATCACGGAACGCAACCAACACTGTTGGCGCTGTGCCACGGTGAATGCCGCCGGCGACAAGTTCTGCCAGGGCTGCGGGTCCTCGCTGGTGCAGCGCGACAACACGACACGCTATCTGTGTGCGGCCGCGCAGCTCAGTGAGGTTTACGCCAATACGGCGATCCGCGAGTTCCTGGTTGAGCCGTTACGGGCCATCCCACCCGCGCCCGGCGTCGACACCACCTCGGTGCTGCGCGAGGCCGTCGCCGCCCGCGCCCGCCGCCGGATCCGGGACGGCGTGCTGCTGATCCTGTTGGCCGCCCTGCTGATCGCCAACCCGGTGCTGTTCGTGCCGTGGTTGGTGTTCGCGCTGGTGCTGGCCTTGTTGCTGGGGCGCTTCGTGATCAGCCGGCGCAGCGCGATCATCGCCGTGGTGGTGGTCGTGATCGGCGCGGTGTTCGTCTCCATCCTCGGCACGCTCGGCTTCGCCGCGCTGGCGATCTTCTCGTCACTGGGCAGTAGCAGTGGCTCGTACTCCGGCGGCTATGGCGGCAGTTATCCCGGCGGCAGTTACCCCTCGAGCGGCGTGGACACGTCGTCGGGAAGCGGTTTCCTGACCGTCGATCTGATCATCACGTTCCTGTTGCTGGTCGCCATCGTGGCGGTGATCGTGGTTGACGAGTTCGCCGTGCACTACCTGGTGTTCAACCGCTTCCGCCGCAACGACTTCCTGCCCGACGGCCGGACCAGCCGGCACGAGTGGGAGGTCCGGCTGCGCGGCCTCGGGCTGCCCACCTTCCAGCTGCCGCTGAACCGGGTCGCCGCCACCGAGCAGTCCGGCCAGCGGGTCGGTGACGCGGACGTGGTGGTGCACCGGGGTTTCTCGCCGTTCATCGGGGCCGGCGTGTCGGTGCACGAGCAGGTGATCGCGCTGGCCCTGGAACCGTCCGATGAGGACGAAGCGCCGGAACCCATCAGCGTCACCGGTCTGCACGACCACATCACCGCGGCGATCAACCGGCTGCGCTCCACGTCCACCCTCGGGCCGGGCCGTCGGCTGGAGGAACTGGTGCGGCGCGAGCAGGTGCTGATCCCGGCCGACCGGCTGGTGTTCGACCACCGGACCGTGCCGGAGATCCTGCCCACCCTCGACCACGCGCCGAGCTCGCGCATCAGCATCGAGCAGGCCCGATCGCTGGCCGACGCGGCCGTGGAATGGGCGCGGTACTACACCTGCTACCGGGTCGAGGCGTGGGACCGGGACCTCACCACGTCGTGCTACGTGCACGCCGGCACTGACCAGAAGATGTTGTTCCTGGAGTGGCAGTTCTTCGCGCTGCTGCCGATCATGCCGGGGTTCCGGGCCATCGACGAGTACCGGGATCCGCTGCTGGCGCCGGTCAAGTCGTCGTTGCTGGAGATTCTCGTGCTGCCGGCGACGATCGTGCGCCGGGCGGTGTCGGTGTTCCGCCGGTTCAAGCCGTTGAAGCAGGGCGTGAACGAGGTGGTGCCGGCCAAGTACGGGGCCGACCGCAGCCTGCGCGAGTACGCCCAGGCCGACCGGGTGCAGAGCTACTTCCAGGACGTGGACGTCGAACGGTACGTGCGCATCCTCGACTCGACGCTGTTCCGCGCGGTGGGGGAGTACCTGCAGGAGCGGGGTTATTCGGCGGTGGAGTTCATGAAGCTGGCCGACCCGCAGGTCAACAACTACAACCTCCAGGGCAGCACGCTCGTCGACTCCGCGGTGGGCACCCGCAGCTCGGTCAACAACAAGAAGGGCTAGACGATGGGCGACAAGTTCGACCTCGGCAACGCGCACATCAGCGGCAGCGCCATCGGCAATCGCGCCACCGTCAACAACTACGGCGCCGCACCGGACGTCCTGCTCACGGCGCTGTTGTCGCGGCGCTCGGACCTGCTCGGCGACGCGCCGCCCGACGGCCGCGACGACGTGCGCGCCCGGCTCGACGAGATCGAGGCCCAGCTGCGCAGTGGCAAGCCGGACAAGGAAGTCGTGCGCACCGGCTGGCAGCGCATCGCCGGCGTGGTCGGCGTGCTGAGCGAGCCGGTCATGGAGGTCACCAAGCTGATCGCCAAGTTCCTGGCCTGAGATCGACATAACCCGTGCGGCCGTTCGGCCGGCACGGGTTATGTCGTTGCTCAACGGGTCTTGGAGTTGCCGGCGGGGCCGCCGGTGTGCATGAGACGGCTGGCGTAGCAGTCGTCCGTGGCGAAGCCCTGCTGGTCGCACCAGGCGTTGGCCTCGTCGGCGGTGCCGAAGGTGGTGGCCTGCACCGTGACCCAGAAGTCCTTGCCGGAGAAGTTGGTGTAGTCGTCGGAGTTCAGCAGCACGGCCTGCGGGAAGCGCGACTTCAGCGACTGGAAGTCGGCCATGATCTCCGGATAGCCGAACTGCACACCCTTGACCACCAGTCCGAGCTTTTTCGACGAGATCTGCGGAACCCACTGCCCGACAAGGGTTTCCACGGTGTCGTGGTCGGTCGCGGCCTGCTTCTGGAGGTCGGCCCGGGTCAGCGGCGTCGGCGTGGTGGTCGTCGGCTCCGTGGTCGTCGTGACTGTGGTGCTGACCGTGGTCGTGGTCGTCGGCGCGCTGCTGCTGATAGCTGACGGCTGGGCCTGGCTGGCCGTGCGGGGCAACAGGAAAACGACGACACCGGTTGTTGCCAGCGCAAGCACGGCGACGCCGGCGACGATCGGCATCAGCAGGCTGCGCGGCGCGCTGTGCCGCGGCTGGACCGGTGGTGGCGGGTACGCCGTCGGCTGGGGGATCGTCGGCGGCTCGGGCAACTGCTGCTGGATGTGCTCCTGTTCGGGGTGCTCCTGCTGGGGTGGCGGCTGCTGCGCGACGGGCGTTCCGCACGATCCGCAGAACCGCGCGTGGGGAGTGAGTTCCCGGCCGCACGTCGGGCATGGCGTCATGGCAGTTAGTTCGCCGCCGGGCCGGTCCCGTTAGCGTGGTGAACTCGAATGGGGGAAGCCCGTGACTACGTGTACGGTGCGGCCCATGGGGAGTGCGACGCCCGTGAAGATCTGTGGCCTGACCAGGCCCGAGGACGTGGACGCGGCGGTCGGGGCGGGGGCCGGCGCGATCGGCTTCGTGCTCTACCCGCCGAGCCCGAGATACGTGACGCCGCAACGAGCCGCCGAGCTGGCCGCGCGGCTGCCGGCCTTCGTCACGCCCGTGCTGCTGTTCGTGAACACCCCGCCGGCCGAGGTGCTGGCCACGGCCGCCGGTGTGCCCGGCGCGCTGTTGCAGTTCCACGGCGACGAGACGCCCGAGGAGTGCCACGAGGCTTCGGGATTCGGGCGCTACGCCTTCCTGCGCGCGGCACGGATCCCGCTCGACCCCGACTCGCCGCCGTTCGACCTGGCCGGCTTCTCGAAGCGATTCGATGAGGCTCGGGCGATCCTGTTGGATGCTCACGTTCCCGGCTACGGCGGCGGCGGTCGCACCTTCGACTGGTCGTTGCTGCCCGCCGCGCCTTCGGCGCACCTCGTCCTGTCCGGCGGGCTCACCCCGGACAACGTGGCCGCCGGCATCGCCGCCCTGCGCCCGCTCTGCCGGACCCTCTCCGTCGACGTCAGCTCCGGCGTCGAGGCGGCCAAAGGGGTCAAGGATCACGGCCGGATGCGCGACTTCGTCCAGGCAGTGGCGGGTTGTTGAGCCTTCAACTACACTGGTGACGACCCGAGAGGAGAGCACCATGCCGCAACCGGAAGGCGCCGAGCTGGAGGCCGTGCGGGCCCGCCGCGCCGAGCTCAAGGCCAAGTACCTGCGTCCCGTCGGGGAGCGTCCCGCCACTCCCGTGCGGGGCGTGCACCACATCGCCCTGGTCGCCAAGGACGTCGAAAGCACCGTCCGCTTCTACCAGGAGTTCCTCGGCTTTCCCCTGGTCGAGCTGGTCGAGAACCGGGACTACGCCGGCTCCAGCCACTTCTTCTTCGACCTGGGCAACCGCAACCTGCTCGGCTTCTTCGACTTCCCCGGGCACCCCCACCAGGACTACCTCGAGACCATCGGCGCCGTGCAGCACCTGGCCCTCTCGGTCGACGCCGAGCACTTCGCCGCCATCAAGGCCAAGCTCGACGCGGAGGGCATCGAGTACCTCGGCCCGGACCGCGGCGCCGACGACAGCCTCTACGTCCGCGACCCCAACGGCGTCGGCCTCGAGTTCTACCAGGAGGAACTGGGCATCTTCGCCGGCCAGTCCCTGCACCTCGACGGCGCGGCTGACTGAGGGGCTTGTGGCCCTTCCCGACCGGGGTGTCGCTCGGCGGCGGGTTGTGCGGGATCCGTCACTGACCTGCGTGTTCTGTCGGCATCTGGCACCGTCCACGGGACAGCCACGGGACAGGGAGGCCCTCGACGCCAGGTGCGCCGAGGGCCTCTGAACTGCGTGAACGGCTTTACGCTGTGCCGTCGAGGAAGGTCGCGCTTGCGCCGGGTTGACCACAACCCTCGGGTCGACCTGATGGGGCGTCAGAGCCGGTGGCTGGTGTGGGTGAACTCCACAGTGGACAGCATCGACGTCTCCGAGGGGTTCGTCCGCTGCCGGCCGAAGACCAGGACCTTGGCCGGTGCGACGGCGAAGACCGCGACGTCGTCGTGGCCGCCCTGCCGGAACCCGTTGTCGGTCGCCTCGTAAACCCAGCGGCCGTCCCACTTCCGCAGCCACGCCGCGGCGAGCCGGTCGAGCGTCGGGCGGTCCGTGACGCGGCGGGCCATGCCCTCGACGACCACGTCGAGGGCATCGTCCCAGGCGTTGCGGCCCGTGGTCAGCACGACGTTCGGGTTCGCCGTGAGGTTGAGGTACTTCTGCTCGCTGGTGCCGGTGCTGAAGTGGACCGCCCCGTCCAGCCACACCGCGACCAGCGGTGTCACGTGCGGCCGGCCGTCGGCACGGACGGTCGTGAGCCAGCTGATCTGGGCCTCTTCCAGCGCCCGCGCGGTTTCGGCCCAGCCGGTGGCCTCGGTGCCGGGATCGCTGAACCGTTCGTCGAGCCGGGTTTGCATCGTCACTCCGTTCGGTCGGCCACGGATGCCGCGTAGGCGGCGTCGAGGCGCTCGGCGACGGTCGGGCCGTCCGGCGCCTTCCCGCGGCGGGTGCCGAGGTGAGCCTCGCGCAGTTCGTCCATGAAGGCTTCCCACAGCGGGGGACCGCCGGCGGTGAGCACTTCCGCGCGGGCCGCGTAGGCGTCGGCCACGGGCAGGTGCCGCACCCCCCAGGCGCTGAGCTGCACGAGCACCGGGACGAGGTCGATCGCGCGTTCGGTCAGGCTGTAGGTGACCTTCTGCTTGTGCGACGCGTCCCCGGCCCGGCTGAGCAGCCCGTGCTCGACGAGCGCGGCCAGCCGGTCGGCCAGCACGTTCGACGAGATCCGTTCCGCACCGCCGAGCAGCTCCCGGAAGTGCCGCGCCCCGCCGAAAACGACGTCACGCAGAACGAGCAGCGTCCACCGGTCGCCGAAGATCTCCAGCGACAGGTTGATCGGACACCGCGACCGCGCTTCCCTCACCGCTCCCACCTCGAAACTGGTTGTGTTACGAGAGCAGTAGTACCCGCAACGACCGGTGGCAAACCGGGAGCGGTCAGCCGGCGCGGGACGTCGCACACCACAGCGGGGCGTCGTAGCGAGGCCGGAGCCGTCAGGCGACAGCGCCGCTGGCCACCACGGTTGTCGGCGTGGCCGGCATGGTGTGGCCCGGTTCCAATGAAATGGCGAAGGTCTTCAGACCATCGGTGGCGGCCGGCCAGTTCACCGTCTCTGGCCCCGCGCTGTCGGCGTGAACGTCGAAGACGGTGAGCGGCTGCGGGCTTCCCGACGTCGGCAGCCCCCAAAACACATAGGTCTGATTCGTGCCGTTGGGAGCCAGGCCCAGCGGCACCACCGCGGCACCGGACTTGGCGATGACCAACACTGCGGCCGGTTTGCCGTCGCTGGTGTTCAGGACCGCGCGCCGGGCGCTCGGGTCGGCGACGATACCGCTCACGGTGGACTGCTGGACCGCCTGCGCCTGCTGCTGGTTGGTCAACTGGCTGACCTTGACGCCGAGCACAGTGGTCGCCGCGCCCAGCGCGATCACCGCCACGGCCGCTGCGGCCAGCAGCAGCCGCCGCGTCGGCGGCACACGCCGCCGCGTGTCGAGACTGATCGGCGTCGCCGCTGGCGACGGCACCGCGGGCGACGGTTCGGTGTGGACGGTCCGCGGCGTCCGGTCGACCAGGTCCAGCAGCCGGTCACGCAGGGCAGCCGGCGGCTCCTCCAACGGCACCGACGAGCCCAGTACCGCGCCGACCTCTTCGGTGGCACGCACCGTTTCATGGCACCGGACACAGGTGGGCAGGTGCGTCTCGAAAGCCTGCTGCTCGGCGACTTCCAGCGCGTGCAACGCCCAACCCACGGCGTTTTCCTGGTGCGGGCAACGCTCGTCCTGCATCACTGGACCCCCATCCAAGCGTTGCTGCGGTATTCCCCCATCAGCGAGGACAACAGGCCCCGCAGACGCCGGATGCCGGTGAAGGTCCGCGATTTCACCGTGCCCAGCGGCAGGCCGGTGATCTCCGAGACCTCCGACTGGCTGTAGCCGCCGAGGTAGGCCAGCGCGATGACTTCGCGTTGCTCATCCGACAGGTGCGCGAGGGCTTCCCGGACCTGCCCGCTCACCACACCACTGAGCGCCCGGTCGTCGGCGCCAGGGCTGGCCGGCGTGAGTCGCTCGACGATCTCGTCGGTGCTGAGCAGGTTGCGCTTGCGGTGGCTGGCCTGTCGACGCACCACGTCCACGGACCGATGGTGGACCAGTGTGAGCAGCCACGTGGCGAACGAGCCGCGGGCGGGGTCGAACCGGGCCGGGTCTTTCCAGAGCGCCAGGAACGTCTCCTGGACCGCTTCTTCGGCGAACTCGGGGTCCACGCAGATGCGGCGGGCCAGCGAGTAGGCCTGCCGGCAGTAGCGGTCGTAGAGCACGGCGAACGCCTGGCGGTCGCCCTCGCGGACCTGACTGATGAGGTCGAGGTCGGGCGGGCCGGTCATGGCGGCTTTGGCCGGACGTGGCTCGTCCTCGCGACTTCTGCGGGTCGCCGGCACGGGCGGCTCAGCCACCATGGTTGTCCTCACCTCTAGTGTTCGCACACCACGGGATGCGCGGTTCACCCTAGAGGTCATCGTCCGATCGGACGCGCTCGGGGAGCCGTTCGGCGCAACGACGGTGCCTAGGTCAGGGCTCAACGGGTTCCGAGGGCCTCGGCGACAGCGTCGGCGATCATGGCCATCGTGGTCCGGGCGCGGATCGGGTTCTCGGTGAGGAAGTAGTGGTCCACACCGGGCGTCTCCTCGTGGACCACCGCCACGCCCGCCTCCCGCAGTCGGGCGACGTAACGGTGGCCGTCGCGACGCAGCACATCCCGTTCTGCGGTGAGCACGACCGCGGCAGGCATCCCGGCCAGCGATGACGCCAGCACCGGCGAGGCGTAAGGCTCGGTTCTTGTTGCCGGATCCGGAAAGTAGACACGGCGAACGAGTTCACGCAGCCTGACCGAGAGCATGCCGTGCTCGCCGGTCTCAGGATCGGCGGCGAGGTCGAGCGCGGGAACGCCGAGCACCTGCAACACCGGCAGCCAGTTGCCGGCGTCCCGAGCCTGCAAGCACACCGAGGCGGCGAGCCCGCCGCCGGAGGAGAACCCGCCGACCGAGACCCGATCCCGGTCGAGGCGAAGGTCCCCGCCACCGCGGGCGGCCCACTCGGCCACGTCGTGACACTGGTGCTGCGCCACGGGATAGGTGACGTACGGGCCGACGCGGAAGTCCGCATTGAGCACGACGACCCCGGCGGTGGCGGCGAG
This sequence comes from Kutzneria sp., assembly GCA_035492655.1. Lineage (GTDB taxonomy): Bacteria > Actinomycetota > Actinomycetes > Mycobacteriales > Pseudonocardiaceae > Kutzneria. The sequence continues at coordinate 43,919 of DATJJB010000074.1, forward strand.
ATAGCGGCACCACCAGTCGTCCATGCCTGGATAGCGCATCAACCACGCACCGCCGTGGAAATGCACATGCGCCGACCACGCCGGCGAGGACGGCCGATACACCCACACCGGCACCGGACCATGCCGCGTGGGCACCAGGACCCGGCGGGGCGGCGGCAGATCGTCGCCGGCGAAGCGCAGGTTGTCGCCGTAACAGACTGTCCACGACGCGGTGGCGTGCATGGCCATGGCGGTCAGGCGGTCGACGAGTCGCATCGGTGATCAGGCGTTCGAGCCGCTGGCGATGACGTTGGTCGGTGCGGCCGGCAGGGTCCGTCCCGGCTCAACGGAGATCGCGAACCGGGTCAGGTCGTGCGCCGAGGACGGCCAGCGCAGCAACATCGGTCCGATGCTGTCGGCGGTCACGTCGAACGAGGCCAACGCCCTGGGACCGGAGCTGTCGAGTCCCCACGCCACGTACTGGTCGTGTGTGCCGTTGGGCGCCATGGCCAGCGGCACCATCACAGCACCGGCGTCGGCGGTGATCAGCATGGCAGTGGGTTTGCCAGCCGCGTTGGTCAGCACGGCCCGTTTCGCCGCGGGGTCGGCGACGATCGACCGCAACATCGTCTCGCCGGCGGCCTGCGCCTGCTGCTGGCTGGTCAGGTTGCTGACCTGAACGCCGAGCACCGTGGTGGCAGCGCCCAGCGCAACCACGACCGCCGCCGCGGCGACCAGCAGTCCACGCCCATGCCGGTTGTGTCGCGCTGACGCCAGCGACACAGGCGCGGGCGTGGCCCTGACCGCCACTCGCGGAGTCTCCGCGATCGCCACCAGCAAACGCTCCCGCAGCGCCGGCGGAGGCTCGTGCTGCGCGAACGCCGCGCCCAGTTGAGCGCCGACCACTTCGGCGTCGCGCGCCGTCGCCCGGCACTGCGGGCACGTCAGGAGGTGTGCGCGGATCGCGTGTTCCTCGGCGGGCTCCAGCGCGTACAGCGCCCAACCCACCGCGTTCTCCAGTTGCGGGCACTGCCTGCCGCCCAGGTTCACGTCCATCACTGCACCTCCGTCCAGGGGGCGTTGTCGGGGCTGCCGGCCAGTGCGGCCAGCAGCTGTCGCAGGCGCTTGATGCCAGCGAAGGTCCGGGACTTGACCGTGCCTAACGGCAGCCCGGTGATCGAGGAGACCTCGGCTTGCGTGTAGCCGCCGAGATAGGCCAGCCCGATGACCTGGCGCTGGTCGGCGGACAGCTGGCCCAACGCCTGCCGGACCAGGCCCCCGACCACGCCGCTCATCGCCTTCTCGTCCGCGCCGGCCTCGGCCGGCACGAGCTGCTCGAAGAACTCCTCCGCGCCCGGCACGGTGCGATTGCGGTGGCCGGCCTGGCGCCGCACGACATCGACCGAGCGGTGGTGCACGAGCGTGAGCAGCCAGCTGGCGAACCCGCCACGGGCGGGGTCGAACCGATGCGGATCCCGCCACACCGCCAAGAACGCGTCCTGCACCGCCTCCTCGGCGAACTCCGGATCCACGCAGACTCGCCGCGCCAGTGAATAGGCCTGGCGGCAGTAGCGGTCGTACAGCGCCGCGAACGCGTGCCGGTCGCCGCCGGCGACGGCCTTGACCAGGTCCGCGTCCGCGGTCTGGTTCCCGGCTGTCGGCTCCGCGCCCATGCTGATGGTCACCTCGAATGTTCGGTTGTGATGGGTGTTCCGGTTCAGCGTGCTATCGGGCCAGATGCCGGTTGACGCTGCGAGCTGTCACGGCCAGCGCTCGTAGCTGGACGACCACGACGCCCTGCTCCAGCAGCACCTCCACGCCTCGGCAGTCCGCGACGAACAACATCGGCTCCCGGTAGGCGTAGACCACCCGCCGCCGGCCCGCGGCCAGCACGAGCTGGGCGCAGGTCGTGGTCGTCGGCCGCGTCGGGCGTCAGCTTGTCGCCCGGATATGCACCAGCGAATACACCGAAGCCCCGGCGGGCCACGCCGGGGCTTCGGGCACTGCGTCGGGGTTCAGCTGCCCGGGGTGAGGACCTTGTCGATGACGAAGACGGTGGCGTTGCCGGTGGGGATGTTGCCGCACAGCACCTTCGCGCCGTTGACCGTCATGCCCGAGGTCTTGTCGCCGGTGATCTTCACCTCGGTGCCCTGCAACGTCTTCTCCGAGCCGGCGGCGATCAGGCCGTCGGCGTCCATGCGGGTCGGCAGCACGTGGTACTGCAGGATCGGTGCGAGGGTGGCCGGGTCCTTGGCCAGCGCGGCGAACTTGTCCGCGCCCAGCGCGTCGAAGGCCGGGTCGTACGGCGCGAACACCGTGATCGCCTTCTGTGAGTTCAGCGTGTCGCCCAGGTTCGCGGCGCCGACAGCGGCGACGAGCTTGGTCAGCAGCGGGTTGTGGCTGGCGGCGGTGGCGACCGGGTCGTTGGCCATGCCGTTGAGGGAACCCGAGCCGCTGGCCGGGATCTGACCGCAGGCCGGGCCGAAGGTGTCGCTGGTCTTGGTCACGCCGTCCGAGGCGCTGCTGCTGGCCGTGGTGGTCGGGGCGGCCATCGACGTGGTCGTGCTGCCGGACGACGCCGAGTTCGAGCCGCCGCCACAGGCAGCCAGGGTCGCTCCGGCTGCGACGATGACAGCGGCAGCGGCAATACGATGCGTGTTGCGCATGACAAGTCACTCCATCAACATTGTGGTGAGGATTGCTCAGCTTGAGTGCTGGCTTCGTCGTTCTCTGACCTGTTGTTCGTTCGCTCGACGGCGATCGGTTCGACAGTGTCGGTAACGCTTGGATCACGGGGAGGGTCACGTCGTGGTGAAAACGATCGTGTGCCAGCCCGTCGCGCCGTTCGGGACGGGGCTCACCCGGTCACGGGTCTGGGTGTGGCCGCTCGTGTCGGTGGCGCGGCAGAGCACCTGGTGCGTGCCAGGCACCCAGTACTGTTTCTTGGCGGCGAACGTGGTCAACTCGATGTCGGTGAGCCATTTGGTCGCCGAGGCGTAGCCGTAGACACCGGGAACGACCAACCGGGCCGGGAACCCGTGCTCGGGGGCAACGCCTCGCCGTTCATCCCGATCGCGAGCATCGCGTCGCGGTGCGGGTCCATCACCGTCTCCAGCGGTGTGCCGGCACTGCAGCCGTCCACACTGGAGGACAAAACCTGGTCGACGCCGCCGTGGACGCCCGCCTCGGCCAGCAGGTCCCGCAACAGCACGCCGGTGAAGTCGGCCGTGGACACATACGGGCCGCCGACCTCGTTGGACACGCAGGTCATGGTGATCGTGCGCGTGACCAGCTTCCTGGCCTTGATGTCGTCGAAGGTCAGACGCAGCTCGCGGTCGACGATGCCGTGCACGCGCAACGACCAGTCCTCCGCGCGCAGTCGCGGCACCGACAGGGCGGTGTCGACCCGATAGAAGCTCGCGTTCGGGGTGAGGAAGGTCGGTATGCCTTGCGCTGCGAAGTCGACGCCGGACGGGATCGGCGGACGGGCGTAGCGGGCCAGGAACGCCGTGACCTTCGACCTCGATGCCTGCACGTCAACGCGGCCGACCAGCCACTGACCGCCGCCGCCGGCAACGGCCGCACCGGCGGAACCGAGCAGCAGGCGGCGGCCCGCGGAGGCTGGTTGGGGCTGAGTCTTGTCCTGCTGGGCGCGTACCGCGAGCAGGTGGAGCCATCGGAACACGACCACGCCGGTGACAAGGCTTCCGTCGGCGCCGCCACCGTCACGAGTGTCAGGTTCGGCCGTGCCAGCACGGCTGTGATCGCGAGCGCGCCGAGCAGCACGGCCAGCGCGGTGCCAGTGGTCGCTGTCCGCCGAGTGCTCCCGCAGTGGCCGCGATCGCCACCAGGAACAGGGCCATGCCGCTCAACAGGACCAGCTTGTCGTAGGTGCCGAATGTGCGAACGGCGAAGTCTTTGAGCTGCAACGGTGTCAGGTCGATCGCGCTGTTGCCGACCGCAAGGAACGGAGAGGCCGCCGGGTCGACGAACGCCGCGACCAGATGCCCTGCTGCCAGCACGGCGGCGACGCCGACGATGCCGGTGGACTCTTGGGTCGCTTCCGGGCTCGTGCCGCGCCATTCGGGACGACCGCGGAGATCGTCGGAAACGGTTGCGGCGACGTTGGGAAATGCCGTGTCGTGGTTCGCCGTGCGGTACGTCAGTCCCAGCAGGAGGAGCTGGGCATCTTCGCCGGCCAGTCCCTGCACCTGGGCGACTGACGGTGTGCGTGGGCCGGCCGGGTTGTGCACCCGGCCGGCCCGGCGCAGGGATCTTCCTCCGCCACGTCGCACAGGGCTGTGACCGCTCCGCGGGACGCTCGAGCGATCATGGCGTCCGGCCCCGCACGTGTCCACGCAATTTCCGTGGGTCGCCGCCTCACTGCACCTTGAAGCCGGCGGTCTTCAGCTCCTCGCTGGTCTTCGGCAGAATTCGCACCCAGGTTCGGATGAAGCGCCGAGGCACCTTCGCATTGGCCGCGGCGACGTCGGCGAGGCGCTTCTTGAACTCCTCGGAGCCGGCGCTGTTGGCCCGGCGGAGCTTGGCCAGACCGACCGGCGGTTCGGTGATGGAGGGCGATTCGCCGATGGCGGTGTCCTTCGCCAGTCGAACGTCGTATGCGGTGGCCTCTGCGGCGCCTCCGGTCAGCCGCCACGACGCTCGATCGCGCAATGTGACGTCCTTCTCGAAGGTCGCCCGATCCTTGGCGTAGATTGCCATCCAGGCCTGGACGGCGACGTCGCAGTCGATGTCCTGCTGTCGTTTTTTCACCGAGTTCAGCCAGGCGGCCAGTCTGGTGTCGGGATCGTCGGCGATCGTGCCGATGAGTTCGACCAGGTGAATGTAGAAGTTGCCACTGCTCTGGTACATCAGCACGCGGTAGTCATCTGTGTTGTAGTTGTCCACCGAGCGGTAGGGCTGCACCGCGGTGGCCAGATAGGTGGCGGCCGCGTTCGTGGCGTCGTAGTCGGCATTCGCGGTCGCGGCGTGGTATTCGTAGCGCTTGTTCACTGTCGGTGTCGCGTGCCAGACCAGGTCGTCCACCCAGGACACGCAGATGTGCCGGCCCTCCAGCACGCCGCCCTGCACCTCGAGCAGGCTCTGCTGCTCGCCGCGGTGGTCCCGCAGGTACGCCCGCAGATCCGCCAGCTCCTTGCGGTGCTCCGCCGGCAGCAGCCGCTCCTGCCACTTCGCCCGCAGACCGCCGGGTTCCTCGACGTCGACGAACCACTCGGTCGCCTCGATGGGATTGGCGTTGTCGAAGACGAGGTTGACGAAGATGTTGTTGCCGCCGGTGTCCTTGTGGAACTGCGGCGTCACCTTGTAACTCTTTTGCGCCCGGTTCGGGTAGAAGTTGATGTCGATGCCGATGACGTGCCCATGGTTCTTGTACCAGGGCTGGTCGTTGAGGTAGGGCCACTGCCCGTTGGCGGTCATGAACGCTTCGAGGAAGTCGACCACCTCCTCGACCAGCTTCTCGTTGCCGTCATGGGAGTACGGCACCACGAGCCGGTTCTGCTTGAACGCGTAGTACACCGTGCCGAGGGTGTAGACCACGTCCTCGCCCGTCACCTGCGGATAGGTGACCGCCAACTTCGCCGCTAATTCTCCCCATCTCTCCGGTTTTACCGTGAGGACGTCGGCGAGCGGTCTTGCATTCATTAACAATGGTGTGAGTGCCGGAGTTGACTGCATGTACGGATCGTAACATTCGACGCCACGGTGAATTGTCATTGTCGCCTGAACGGCGGTAGGCAACCCTACAATTCGAGTTTTATCCCCTGCGCCGAATTCCGCACCGTCGGCGGCCGGGACGAGGTCCCGGCCGCCGGGGTGATCAGTGCTGGCGCGGGGGACCGGCGACGACCTGGATCTCGGTGAAGCCGTACAGGCCCCACGGGCCGTTCTCCACGCCGAGGCCGCTCCACTTGTGGCCGCCGAACGGCAGGTTGGGCCGCACGCCGGCACCATGGCTGTTGATCGTCACCTGGCCGCTGTCGATCTCGGTGGCCAGCGCATGGGCCCGCTCGGCGTCGCCGGACCAGACCGAGGCGGTCAGGCCGTAGTTGGTGTGGTTGGCCCGGGCGATGGCGTCGTCCTCGTCACGGAAGGAGAGCACCGGCAGCACCGGCCCGAACTGCTCCTCGTCGACGATGCGCACGCCGTCGGAGACCTGGTCGAGAATGGTGGGGGCGAAGAAGTAGCCGGGACGGTCCAGCGGGGCGCCGCCGGTGACGGCGCGGGCGCCGCGGCCGAGTGCGTCGGTGACGAGCTCGCTGACCCGGCTGAACTGCGGCCGGTTGTTGATCGGCCCGAGCTGCGCGCCGTCCACGGTGCCGTCGTCGACCTTGACCGTCGACGCGATGGCGGCGAGGGCCTCGACGAGCTGGGCGTGGATCGACTCGTGGGCGTAGACCCGTTTGACGGCAAGGCAGACCTGGCCGTTGTTGCGGAACGCGCTCCAGAACAGCTCCTGCGCGATGGCGTCCACGTCGACGTCGCCGAGCACGATGGCCGGGTCGTTGCCGCCGAGCTCCAGGGTCACCCGCTTGAGGTCGTCGGCCGCGGACGCGGCGACCTTCTTGCCGGTGGCGGTGGAGCCGGTGAAGCTGACCTTGCGCGGCACCGGATGCGCGACCATGGCGGCGCCGAGCGGGTCGCGGCCGGTGACGACGCTGAGCACGCCGTCCGGCAGCACGTCCCGCAGCACCTGCCCCATGGCCAGCGTGGCCAGCGGCGTGAACGGGGAAGGCTTGAGCACCAAGGTGTTCCCGGCGCGCAGGGCCGGCGCGATCTTCCACGTGGCCAGCGCAAGCGGGAAGTTCCACGGCGTGATGCCGGCGACCACGCCGAGCGGCTTGCGCACCACTTCCTGGTACGCGACCGAGTCGTCCTGGATGATCTCGCGCGGCACCTCGAGGTCGGCGTAGTAGCGCAGCCACATCGCCGCCGCGTAGACCTCGCCCATGGCGTCGTTGAGCGGCTTGCCCTGCTCGGCCGTCAGCACGGGGACCAGGTCGCCGGCCCGCTTCTCGATCGCGTCGGCCGCCGCGCGCAGGGCCGCGCGCCGCGCGTCCTCGTCCTTGCGCCAGCTCCGGAAGGCCTGCTGCGCGGTGGCGAAGACGGAGTCCAGCGCTCGGTCGCCGATCTGCGGCGCCTGCGCGAACACCTCCCCGGTGGCCGGGTTGACCACGTCGAAGCCGCCGTCGGCGGCGAAGTCGAGCGCATCCGCGGACACGATGTCGGCGATGGCGGAGGTCATGGTCTGTGCTCCTTGGTCAAGGGCAGAGAATCGGGGTGCGGGGCCGTCGGGGGGCGGCCACCGAAAGTGGGGCGAGGACTGGAGACTCTCGGATGGAGGCCGCGAAGGACTACCGTCGCGCGTCGTTGTCATGCTTTCGAGTGAACGTCGTCGGTCACCGTGTGCCTCTCGTCCGAGTGCTCGACACCGCCACGGTAACCACGGCTCACGATTGCGGTACCCGCCGGTGGTCGTGCGGGCAATCCCTTCGCCACGAACGCTCTACCGTGGTCGTGCACACCGGGAGGGGGCTTCGTGATGCAGCCGGCGCGGGGGAGTCTTTTGTCGTACCTGCCCGAGGCCGAGCGGGAACACCTGCTCGCCAGCGGCATCAAGCGGGTGTTCGCCGCGGACGAGGTGCTGATCAGGGAGGACGATCCCTCTGACTTCCTGCACCTGATCGTGGACGGCTGGGTGCGGGTGTCGACGCTGCTGGCGGACGGGCGGGAGCTGGTCTACGCGCTGCGCGGGCCCGGGGACGTGCTGGGGGAGTTGGCGGCGCTGCACGGGTGGGAACGGACGGCGTCGGTGCGGAGTGTGGAGCCGACGACGGTGGTGCAGCTGACGGCGCGGCAGTTCCAGGCCTGCCTGCGGAAACGGCCGGAGATCGCGATCGGCGTGATCAAGTCGCTGGCGGTGCGGCTGCGGGAGGCGGAACGGGCCAGGGTGGGGGCGGTGGCGCTGGACATCAGCCATCGGCTGGCCGGGCACCTGGCCCGGCTGATGGCGGAGCGGGGCCGCCCGACGGCGGACGGCATCGTGATCGACGCGCCGTTCACCCAGGAGGAGATCGCCAACCAGCTGGGGGCGTCGAGACGGGCGGTGGCCCGGGCGATGGCGATGCTGCGAGCCCGTGGAGTGCTGGTGACGGGCCGTCGCCGGATCATCGTCGGCCGGCCGGACGTGCTGCGGTCGCTGGCCCGCCCGTGAGCCACACGGCACATTCGGCGCGTGCCACGCGGCACTGTGCGAAAGGCCTTCCCGTCGCATTCTGACGTTGTCGTCAGAGGGAGGGAAATCATGGAGAGCCACGTCATCGTGTTCATCGCGGGAATCGCGAGGAGCTGACCGAATTCCGCCGGCCGGGACCTGCCCGGCCGGCATCAGCGGGCGTGCTGAGCCACCTTGGTCGTCAGGTAGCGGGTGTGGGGCGCGATGACCGCCGTGCCGACCCGACCGGCCGCGACCTGCGCGGCCGTGGCCGACAACAGCGCGTGCACACGGGAATCGGCGGCCAGCGCCAGCAGCCGGTCGCGGGCCGGACCCGGTGCCAGGTCGTAGAACTCGAATCCTCGCAGCTCCACGGCCGAGCACTCGACCTGGGTCAACAACCGATCAAAGCTCAGGTTCTGGCCGGGCACCCCGAACTCGGCCAGAACCCCGGCGAGCGCACGCCGCAGGCACTCCTCCCCGTCCTCACGGCCCGTCCCGCTCTCGAACCACCGCACGAATCCCTCGATCGACCGCGTCGGCAGGGATCCGCGCAGGTGGTGGTCGTCGTCCGCGGCAAAACCCAGGTGCGCCAGCGGCTCCGACAACCGCAGCACTCCACCCGGCGGCGCGAACGCCCCCGGCCGCGCGGCGGACTCCACCAGCACGATCCGGTCGTCCTCCCGCACCCGCAGCACCGCCGCGCAGCACACCCGCAGCTCCTGCGGCCGTCGGGACCGAAACAGCTGCACGGACTCCACCGCCTTCCGGGTGAACGCCGCACCCCGCCGGGCCGGCCGCTCATAGCATCGAAGCTGGATGGTCGCGTGGCCGCCGCGTCGGAACTGGCCAGGTCCTGGCCATGTTGCGCCGGTTGTGGCCGAAGGGGGCGGGGATGACCGAGGCCGACCTGATCGCCGAGTTCACGACGTTGCGACGGGGCCGTGGGCTGCACCGGGCCGACGTCCACCAGCGGATCGGCCGGGGGGTGGCGCGCTGGGCCGACATCCCGCCGGACTGCGGCGGCGCGGAGGTCCGGCGGCTGGTGAGCCAGGCGATCGGGCTGCTCACGGATGTCGACCTGCCGGCGGAGGACCGCAAGGCCGTGTTGGTGGCCCTCGGCCTGGACCGCGACCTGCACGCGGCCACGCTGTCCCGGCGGACCGCGCTGCTGGCCGCCGACCACCGGCTGTCCGAGCGCACCGCCCGTCGTCGCGTGGACGACGCGTTCGTGAAGTTGGCCCAGCTGATCGCCCGGACCGTCGACCCGTCAGACCCGGAGCGGGGCTGGGCGGTGCGCCGGCTGCGGGTGCTGGTGCGGCTGGACCGGCCGAACCCGGAGGTGATCGAGGAGCGCACGATCGTCGCCACCCGGGATGGCCTCGACCACGTCGTCGCCCGGTTCAGCGTGCCGCGCCGACGCGACGGGGCCGATATCGACCGTGCGGTGCAGGCCGAGATCCAGCACGGCGCCAGCATCGTCAAGGCGGAACGGCTGAACGCCGTCCACTTCCGCTACCTGCTCCGGCTGCCGAGGCCGCTGGCCTGGAACGAGACGCACACGTACGCCATCGTCTTCCAGGTCCGCGACGGGCAGCCCATCGCCGATCACTACGTCTTCACCCCACTGGTCACCTGCGCCCTGTTCGAGACGCGTGTCCGATTCGGCGCGCACCGGCGGCCGTTGGCCGTGTGGCGCACCGACCGGGCCGGACCGGGCACGCTGCCGCACCGGGGCACGCCCACCGGCCCGCTGCTCGCCCTCGACGGCGCGGACGAGGTCGCGGCCCGGTTCGAACGCCCGGAACAGGGCTTCAGCTATGGCATCTGCTGGCGACACCAGTCCGATTAGGACAGTCCGAGCAGGCCGTCGATGCCGGTCACCCGCATCACCTTGAGCAGGTGCGGCTGGGGGTTGGCCACGGTGAAGGCGATGCCGCGCTGCTCGGCGGCCTGGCGGCCGGACAGCAGCACGCGCAGGCCGGTGGAGTCCATGAAGGAGACCTGGGCGAGGTCGATTCTCACGGCGTGGGCGCCGGCGGTCGAGACGGCCGCGGTGACGGCCTCCTCGAGGTCCGGCGCGGTGCCCAGGTCAACCTCGCCGGACACGGCGAGGACCACGGTCTCCGTTCCTTCGCTGCTGATACGCACCGGGCAACCCTACTGGCGACCGAGCCGGTGGCGCACCGCCGCCCGCTGGTCGAGGTGCCGAAACACGGGTTCGATGAGACTCAGTTCACCATGCGGTTAGCTCACCCGAACGACCCGGTCACCGACCGTGACGAATTCTACGGCAACAGCAGGTTCACGTCGCCGAACTCGTGCCATAGGTAGCCGGCCCGCACGGCCTCGGCGTAGCAGGCCATGAGCAGCGGCTCGTCGGCGATCGCGGCCAGCATGTCGAGGTGCGAGGCCATCGGCTCGTGGAAGCCGGTGAGCAGCCCGTCCACCACCCGCACGCCCCGCTCGGGCGTGATCACCAGGTCGGTCCAGCCCTGCGCCGGCACGACCTGGCTGCCCTCGACGGCGCTCTCCAGCGCCCGCACCGCGGTGGTGCCGATGCCGATGATCCGATGGCCGGCCGACCGCGCCTGGTTGACGATGCGCGCGGTGGTCGCCGACACGGAAAACCGCTCGGGGTAAGGACGTTCGTGCGCCTCGGGGGAGGCGACGCCGGTGTGCAGCAGGATCGGCGCGAACTGGATGCCGGCCGAGACCAGCCGCGTGACAACACGGTCGGTGAACGGCCGGCCGGCGCTCGGCATCTCGGCGCTGCCCGGGTGCTCGGCGAAAACCGTCTGGTAGAACGGCAACGGCCACTGCCGGGGCACGTAGCCGTAGCGGATGGGCACGCCATGGTCGAGCAGATACCTTGGCACGGAAGGAACATCGAAAGCGGCCGTCCACAGGCGACCCCGGGAGTACGGCGCCAGCAGCGTCACCGTCACGTTGCCGGGCAACGTGTGCCGTTCCCCGGCCGCGGCGTCCCGGAACGGCCCGTCGGCGGTACGCAGTTCGATCAGCCAGTTGCCGTCCGGCTGCTTGGTCGACACGTGTAGCCGCAGGTCAGAGTCCAGTACCGGCACAGCCGCCGGCAGCGTCGCCGAGGTGTTGACCACGAGCACGTCGCCCGGCGTCAACAGCGTCGGCAGCTCGTCGAACCGGTGGTGGCTGATCTCCCCAGAGGCCCGCCGGCCGACCAGCAGTCGGACGGCGTCGCGGGACAGCCCACGAGCCTCGGGCGGCTCGTGCGCCTCCAACTCGGCCGGCAGCGTGAACTCCACGGTTGCGGTCATCGCTCACTCCAGATCATCACGGTCGCCCCCGCCGGGCCGCGCACCTCGAAGCCGTAGTGGCCTCGGGGATAGCGGCCCGGCCCGCGAACCAGCTCGTCGGACCGTGGGCGCAGCGCGTTGAACGCCGCGTCCACCTCGCCGTCGGCGGCCAGCTCGAACGCCAGCGGCGCCGGCCGTGGCGAACCGGCGGTGGCCAGCTCCACGAAAGCGCCGTCGGCGGCCCGCAGCACGACCCCGCCGTCAAATCGATCCATTTCGGACAGTCCAAGACGGACTGTGTAGAACTCCGTTGCCGCACCGAGATCGTCGACCTCGTACGGCAACCACAGTGCTATCGGTTTCACAACCGGACCCGGCCGGACTCCGGCCTTTCGGTCACCAGCTTCACGTACGCCGGCACCACGGCCGCCGGCAGCTGCCGGTCGCTGATGTCCTCGCCGGGGAAGGCGTCCTGGTGCATCTGGGTGCGCAGGTCGCCCGGATCGACGACCCACACCCGCAGCTCGGGCGCCTCCACGGCCAGCACCCGTCCGATCTGCTCCAGCGCCGCCTTGGCCGAACCGTATCCACCCCACCCGGGATACGGTTCGACCGCGGCGTCGGACGTCACGAACACCACCGAGCCCTTTCGCGCCACCAGCGTCGGCAGCGCCTGCTGGGTCAGCGCGAGCTGGGCCAGCACATTCACCTCGAACACCTCGCGCAGCCGGTCCAGCGGGAACTCGGCCAGCGCCGGCAGCGGGCTCGGCCCCAGCACGCCGGCGTTGTTGACCAGCAGGTCCAGGCCACCGAGCTCGTCGGCTGCGGTGACCAGCGCGGCCCGGTGCGCGGGGTCGGTGATGTCGCCCGGGATCGCCTGTACCGGCCCGTTCAGTTGGCCGGCGGCGGTGCGCAGGTCCTCGGCCCCCCTGGCGTCGAGGACCAGGCTCCAGCCGGCGTCGGACAGGCCCTTGGCCAGTGCGAGCCCCAGACCGCGGGACGCGCCGGTGATGATCGCGACGGGCATCCCCCGTCACCTCCTCGGGTGTCGTTTGTGCTCGTCAACGACGCTATTCAGCTGCGGACGCCGTGCCATCGGGCGACGGGCCCGCCCGGCCTACGACCTTGGACCTAGGACCGCCGCCCGATCCGCCGGCTGGTTTCAGTGGGTACGGTTGCGTCATGGGCACCTGCGACCGCGACGAGCTGCGCGAACTGAGCGCGGCCGTGCTCGCCGTGACCGCGCGGCGGTCGGTGCGCGAGGTGCTGCAGACCATCCTGACCTCGGCGCGGCGGCTGCTCGATGCCCGCTACGCGGCGCTGGGCGTGCCGGACGAGAACGGCTCCTTCGCCGAGTTCCTGGCCGACGGCATCACCGACGAGCAGTGGAAGGCGATCGGCCCGGTGCCGCGCCAGCACGGGCTGCTCGGCGTGCTGCTGCGCGACCCGAATCCGGTGCGGTTGAGCGACATCCGCCAGCATCCGCAGTTCGACTGGTGGCCGGCGGCGCATCCGGTGCTGACCGACTTCGTGGGCATGCCGATCACCGACGGGGACGAGATCCTCGGCGAGTTGTTCCTGGCCAACAAGAACACGCCCGGCGGCTTCAGCGCCGAGGACGAGGAGCTGTTGCGGCTGCTGGCCGGGCACGCCGCCATCGCCATCATCAACGCCCGGCTGTACGAGCGCAGCCGTGAACTGTCCATTGTGGCCGAACGCAACCGGATCGCCCGCGAGCTGCACGACGCCGTGACGCAGAAGCTGTTCTCCCTGCGGCTCACCGCCGACGCCGCCGCGGCACTGGTCGACCGGGACCCTGGCCGGGCGGTCACCGAGATCGACAACGTGCGCCGGCTGGCCGCCGAGGTCACCGACGAGCTGCGCGCGGTGGTCGTCGGCCTACTGCCGGTCGACCTGTCCGGCGACGGCCTGGATGCCGCCCTGCGCAAGCAAGCCGAGCTGCTGAACCGGGTGCACGAGGCCGAGGTCGCCTTCGTCGGCTGCCCGGTGCCGAAGCTGACGTCCGCGCGCCGCGAGGCCCTGTACCGGATCGCGCAGGAGGCCCTGCACAACGCTTTGCGGCACGCCGAGCCCGCGCACGTGGAGATCGACCTCTCGGCTGGTGATGGGCAGGTCGTGCTTCAGGTTCGGGACGACGGCGTCGGCTTCGACGCCGAACGGTCCGAGCAGGCGGCGCGGAAACTGGGGCTCACGTCGATGCGGGAACGGGCGCGGACGGTCGGCGGCCGGCTGACCGTCACGTCCACGCCCGGCGGTGGCACCACGGTGCGGGTGGAGGTGGCGACCGGTGGCTGACATGGTCAAGGTGCTCGTCGTGGACGACCATCCCGTGGTGCGCCAAGGGTTGCGGACCTTTCTCGACCTCCAGGACGACCTCACCGTGGTCGGCGAGGCGGCCGATGGTCAGTCCTGTGTGGACGCCGCGCTGTCGCTGAAACCCGACGTCGTGCTGCTGGATCTCAAGATGCCCGGCAGCGGCGGCGTGGAGGCCTTGCACGGTCTGCGTGACGCCGGCAGCCCGGCGCGCGTCCTGGTGATCACCAGCTTCACCGATCCCGTGGCCGTGTTGCCGGCCGTGCGGGCCGGCGCCGCCGGTTACGTCTACAAGGACGTCGACCCGCCGGCGCTGGCCGCCGCCATCCGGGCCGTGCACGCCGGACATGTGTTGCTGCATCCCGATGTCGCGCGTCTGCTGGCCGCCGGCGAGGCCCAGCCGCACGGCGTGCACCTCACCGGCCGCGAGCGCGAGGTGCTGGCCGAGCTGGCCCGCGGCTGCTCCAACCGGGAGATCGCCAAGTCGCTGGTGCTGTCGGAGAAGACGGTGAAGACGCACGTCAGCGCCATCCTGGCCAAGCTCGGCGTGCAGGACCGCACCCAGGCCGCCCTGCACGCCGTCCGAACCGGACTGCTGGACTAGTTGCGCACCAGCAGCACTCGGTAGGCGTTGGACCAGCCGTGCTTGCGGCCCCACGGCGCGTGCAGCTTGTCGCCGATGAAGGCCAACACCATCAGCGGCACCGTGATCACCATGCTGGCCTTGCGGGCGAACCTGTGCAGCGCGCTCGGCGGCTTCGGGTGCCACGGCACGTTGTTGCCGCCGACGACCCAGTTGGCCCACAACATGGTCGCCGCGACCATGTCCATCGAGCCGTGCGGCTCGGCCCGCTGCTCGTCCACCACCGTGAAGCCGACCTGCTCGGCCGCCTGCTTGAGGTTGCCGATCGGCATCAGGTTGAGGTGCTGCGGCTGCAGCCACGGCATCCAGTACCGGCCGAGCACCCGGCCCCACTTGGACTCCGGGTCCGGCAGTTCGATCACCAGGTGCCCGCCGGGCGGCAGCACCGCCGCTGCGGCGGACAGCTCAGCCTTGGGGTCGAGCGTGTGCTCCAGATAGTGGAACATGCTGAGCACGTCGTAGTTGCCGGCCAGCTCGGCGGTCATCTCGGGGAAGTTGCCCCGGTAGGCCTTGGTGATCCATCCCTTGTCCTGCGCCAGTTCCACGCCCGCGCTCAGGTCCAGGCCGTCGAACTCGGTGTCCGGCAACACTTCTGCCGCCGCCTTGCAGAAGTGGCCGTGCCCGGTGCCGACGTCCAGCCAGCGCTTGGGGGAGTGGTGCTTGGTCAGCAGCGCCGCGCGTTCCTGCAGGCCGGTGCTGTTGCCCTCGAACATGGCCGCCATCTGCTGCTCGCCGAGGCCGTCGTAGCAGTCGCGGTAGTAGAACTCCAGGCCGGCCAGGCTCAGCCGCGGGTTCTGGAAGATGTGGTGGCAGTCGGCGCATTCGGCCAGTTCGAACCGGCCGGGCTTGTGCTGCAACAGGTCCACGGTGCGCAGCCGGGTGGTCAGGCTGGTCGACCCGCACCATGGGCAGTCGTCGCGGCGCGGTTCGAAGTAGCGGTCCAGCCCGGCCGCGAGGTCGGCGAGGTACTGGGGGCGTCGCGCGGCGACAGGATCCGTCTCCGGCAGGGAGGAAGCGGTCATGCGCGCAGCGTAGCGGCGATCGCTGGGCGCTGTCCCCGCGCCGTTGGTCGCAAAAAGGTTCCGGATCCCGGAACGGCGGCTGTGCGGGCCGGCGCGGGAGGTGCATAGTCCGTCGGGCACATCCGAGGGGAGGTGAATTGTGCGGAACAACCATCGGACGCTGCGCTCGACCGTCACGCTGGACCTGCTCGTGCCGCAGTCCCTGCCCGTGCGCGTCGAGGTCGACCTGCGCTACGACACCCGTGACCCGTACGCGGTCACCGCGGCCTTCCGCGCCGGCCCGTCCGGCTGCGTGGAGTGGTGCTTCGCCCGTGACCTGCTGGCCGACGGGCTGATCGAGGAGTCCGGCGTCGGCGACGTGCGGATCGGCCCGGCGGCCGACGCCGTCGAGATCGTGGTGCTGGTCCTCAGCGCACCGGCCGGCCTGGCCGTGTTCGAGGGCTACGCCGAGGACCTGGCCGAGTTCCTGGACGGGACCTACGACGTCGTGCTGCCCGGCACCGAGAGCTGCTGGGTCAGCGTCGACGACGCGCTCACCACCCTGGCGTCACGCGACCCGAACTGAGCGCCCTGCTACCGTGCGTGGGGGCGGCTTGTCAGGGGGATGACATGGTGTTGTTGGCGCAGATCAGCGACCTGCATGTGGACGGTTCCGAGCGGGCCACGTCGCGGGCTCGGCGGGTGATGGACTATCTCGACGGCCTCGCCCAGCCCGTGGACGCCCTGCTGGTCACCGGCGACATCGCCGATCACGGCACCGAGCCCGAGTACGAGGAGGTCTCGCGCCTGCTGGCGGGGGCCAGGTTCCCGGTGCTGACCTGCCCCGGCAATCACGATGTCCGTGGCCCGTACCGCAAGGCCCTGCTCGACGAGGAGCCGTCCGGCGGTCCGGTCAACCGCCTGCATCATGTCGCCGGCGTCAACATCCTGATGGTGGACGGCATCGTGCCGGCGCATGATCACGGTTTTCTCGACGACGAGACCGTCGGCTGGATTCTCGATCATCTTCGGGACCAGACCCCGACCTTGATCGCCCTGCATCATCCGCCGGTCCTCATGCACCATCCCGTGATCGACCGCATCCTGTTGCACGAGCCCGACCGCCTCGCGGCTCTCGTCGAGGCCCATCCGCAGGTCATCGCCGTGTTGACCGGTCATGCCCACACCGCGTGCGCCAGTTCTTTCGCCGGTCGTCCCATCATCGTCGCCCCCGCGGTCACCTTCGCCGTGCGGCTGCCTTGGGAGGGCGGTTCTTTCGACAACTGGGACCAGCCGCCCGGCGTCGCTTTCCACGTCGTGGAGGGCTCCCGGATCACGACGCATTTCCGCGTCGTGTGATCCACCCGTACGCCGTCGCCGGCTTCCTCGCCGCCGTCTTCCCCATCACCGCCACTCCCGGCGCCAGCGTCGCCCTGCTCATCCAGGCCGGTCC
>DATJJB010000075.1:0-3927 GCA_035492655.1 Kutzneria sp.
AGCCTGCCGCTGCAGGGCCCGGCGCAATGCATGGACCGCGGTGAACAACCCCTCCACCCGGTTGCGGGTAGCCGGGTCACCAGCGTCAACCTCCAGGCGGTTCACGGCGACAGGGGCGTGTCCGTCACGCCGCCAGTTCCTGACCTTGGACTTGCCCGGGTCCGGCGAACCGGCGCGGACACCAGCACAACGTCGGGCATGCCGGTCACCTCCCGCCCGCGTCCGAAACCCCACGGTTGATCTATCGGCAGGACTCATCATAGAACTCACGTACGAAGGTTCCGTCACCGACAACCCGGACATGGCAACCCGTCTCGCGTCGATACTCACGGCTGATCGCACTGACCGGCCTCACCCCGGCTGCGCTCGCCACCCTCACTACCCGGGTCGCCGCGGCCCAGCCCGCCGCCACCGGCCAACCGTGGCCGCTTACGCTGCCTGACCGGGCCCTGCTCATCACCGCAGGGCTACGCACGAACCCCACGACCCGGGCGGTCGCCGCCGTATTGAACTTGTCCGAACTTCGTTCGTGCAGGTGGGCGGGCCTTGACGAGATCGTGATTGCGGTCGAGTCGTTGTGGCACAAGGTGATCATTTAGGGGGCCAGGGAAACGATCTTTACGGGTGAACCGGGTCACGATGTGGTCACGGGTCGGGCCGGGCCGAACGGCTCACGGATGAGGTACTGCAGGGCCTGCACCGCCTTGACGATCCTGGTGATACGCCGCGGATTGCCGCGGAAATCGTTGGCCAGCACTTTCCACTGTTTGAGTTGGGCGTTGCCGCGTTCGCCGATCGCCCGCAGCCCGGCCAGGGCGACGTTGGCGGCCTTCTTACCCGCCGGAAGGGTCTTGTCCCTGCGGGTGCGCTTGTATCCGACGATGGCGTCGGGGTGCAGGCCGATGTAGCCCAGATCGGCCAGCAACCCCAGAAATGCCAACACCTTCTCGGCTATGCCGAACCGGCGGGCCGCGGTGATGTCCACGGTTTTGCCGGGCAGGACGCCGGAGACCCACAGCAGTTCCCCGTCCGGGGCGGCCACGGTCTGCACCGCCGCGCCGTGCCGGTGGTGCTTGCCGGAAAACCAGTGTTGTTTGCGGGTGAACGCCGCGGCGACCCGCTCGGTCGGGATGTTCACCCCGTCCACGATCAGGTAGTCCCACCCGGCGTTGACCGCCAGGCGCACCACCTCGGTCAGCGGCAACGCCCGCCGCGCCAGGACCTTGATGCCCTCCTGGACATAGGTGTGACAGGTGCTGCGCGGGATGCCGTTGCCCGCGGCCAGGCTGCGGTAGGTGTGCCCACCCTCCAGATACGCCAACGTCACCACCACCTGGATCATCAGTTCGTGGGCCCGCCAACGTGACCCGATCCGCCGGTGGTAGCGGCCCAGCGCCGCGGCGAAGTCAGCCACGACCTCGGGTGGCGTCTTGAGAGCGACACCATAGACGATGGGCGCGCAAGCCCCTGGTTGGTCGTTTGTCACAGAACGGATCTACCGGGGCTTGCCCCATGTTCGCGATCTTCCACGCCGGTCCACCCGGCCCGAGATCACATCGTCGCCCGCTGCGTCGATCATGACAGGCCCCCGTCAACCAAAGTTGATCATCGCCAATGGCTGGGGATTGACCACCGCCAACCGCCGCCCTGTCAACCCACACCGACGTGCGGAAACGAAGTCTGGACAAGCTCATTCCTCAGCGAATCCGGCTTCCCGGACTCCTCGGCCGAGAGTGACCGCGGCGCGAGCAGCCGCATGCGTCCCGGCCGTTCAGCGGAGGGCGCCCAGCTGGCGGTTCACCGCCTCCACGTCGAAGGCGTCCGGCGTGAACTGGCTCGCATCGGCCAGCCCCAGCCACTGCAGCCGCTCCTCGTGTTCCGGGTGCGCCGGGTCGGCCAGCACCTCCACCAGTTCCTCATAACCCCAGATCCCACCGCAGTCGTCGGGCGGGGCGGCCCGCTTCCCGCCAGTACACCGGGGATAGGCCGTCGACGGATCCCGGTCGAGCACTTTCTCGACCACGATGTCGTGTACCCAGTCGTCCCCGAAGTCGTACGTGTACCGGATCTTGTCTTTCGCCTGCGGCGCGACCTGCTCCAACGTCACCGACCCGTCCGCCCGGTGCCCCAACTCGCGGTCGGCGCGCCCGAAGTCGCCGTACGTCGTCTCGAACACGTGCATGTGCCCGCCGTGCCAACCGAAGGCCGCCAGGATGGTGGCGTGCAGCCCAGCCAGGCTGATGTCCGCAGGCACCAACAGCCGCCGCCAGATGGGTGGTTTCGCGCCACGCAGACTCACCTTGAGCTGGTACACCGGTGCCGGGCCGGCGGGCTTCTTCCGCTTGGCGGGAAGCTTCGCCGGCTGCGCCCGGCCGGCCGCCAGGAAGTCCAGACCGACAGCGGATGGGCCACCCGAACGGGCAACCATGTCGGCGAACTGCTGCAGTACCTGCATCGCGTCCTGTCCACCGGTGCTATGCCCGGACACGACCGCGCCTTTGGGCTTACGCGGCTGCGGCAGAACAGCCAACCGCACCCGGACCAGTACCGCCAACACGGGGTACCCGGGCCCCTCCTCCTCGTCGAACAGCTCTGACACGTCCTGCCCGCCATCGTCGCCGTTCTCGCTGTCGTGCACGGCACGCGCCTGCATTGCCTGCTCGACGTACCAGCGGAACTCTGGCGCCCCCAGCGCCTGGGTCTTGATGGTCAGGCCATCGTGCCGGCCGCCGTCGCGGATGTCCTTCAGCGCCACCGGCAGGTCGGCCGCGTCCACGATGAAGATGTCCTCGGCGGCGCCACAGTCGTCGTGATCCACCACCACCATGACCGCGTGCTCGCGTCCGGCCCGCTGGAACACCCCGACCAACACCGACATGGTCCCCTCGGTGTCGTACAGCCGCGTAAATGGACCGGCACGCAGCGGCTCCTCCAAGTCCCGGGCCCAGGCCGGCACAGGAACGCCGCTGGCGGCCAGCCGCCCGGCGGCCGCCACAGCGGCCTTGGCCACCTGGTCGGGACCGCCGCCGGCCGCAGCACCGATCGCAGTCAACATCATCAGGGCCGCGTCGTTACCACGCGCCTCGATCGCCGGGATGAACGCCTGGACGAAAGCGGGTAGTACCGTCTCGTCACCGCCGGCCACCGCCATCGCCACGAACAACGCGCCGGCCAACTCCGCCTCCAGCGGATCCTCGCAGCCAGCCAGGTCAGCGGCACCGTCCACCAGCTCGGCGAGCATCTGCTCGGGATCCAACTCCCCGCCCGAACACGCGGGACAGTCGCACCTCTCCTCCGCTTTGCCGACCACAACGAGGTCGGAACGGCGACCGGATTTCGTGTTCTGCTTGCCCCGAGGGCCACGGCTGGCAGGACTCACCGACCAAGTCTGCACCACCCCCGCCCGGGCCTACCCACAGCCCCGCCCACGAACACGATCAAGATCGCTGACGGGAGATCCAGTAACGCAGTCGCCGTCATGCAGCAGGAGCGGCGTCCAGGGCGCCAACGCTCGGTCACGGGGCCTGAGCTGGGACTACTCAGAGATGCCATGCACCCGTTCGGCCCCGGCCCGACCCGTGACCACATCGTGACCCGGTTCACCCCGTAAAGATCGTTTCCCTGGCCTCCTAAATGATCACCCTGTGCCACAACGACTCGACCGCCATCACGATCTCGTCAAGACCCGCCCACCTGCACGAACGAAGTTCGGACAAACTCATTCGGCATCAGCCAGTCGATGACCGTGCGCATCCAACGCCATCTGCTCCTGGTCTTGGCCGGCCTACCCCAACCTCGGACCCACCCCAGCCACGGACGGCGCTGCATCCGGGTCCTCGACGGCACCCTCATCCCCGTGCACGACCAGCAACGTGCTGCCGTGTCGAAGAACCACCGGCGCAGCGTCAACGTGCAACTCGTCATCGG
>DATJJB010000076.1:0-4861 GCA_035492655.1 Kutzneria sp.
ACACCGGCGCCGCCGATGCGCACCACCACGTCGAACGGATCCCGGGCGCGTGGCTCCGGCACCTCTTCGACGACGGGCTGCTTGTGGTAGGAGTGCAGCCGAACGGCCTTCATTGCTCCTCCTTCAATCCGTAACGGCCGAGCAGCATTCCCCGACACACCCCGGAATTGGCCTCCTGGCTGACCCGTGTCAGCCGGGCGAGCCCGAGGTGGGCCCGGATGTCGGTGACCGCCTCGCCCGTCGCCGGATCGAGCACCAGCGGATCCGCATCGCCACTGGGCAGGCCGAGTTCCCTTCTACGGGAACGCAACCGCTCTCGGTCGGCGCCCTCCGGTGCGTCGCCGAGAGTCAGCTCGACAAGGTCGAAACGGTCGACGCCGGCCGCGATCAGCGCCCGGCACACCCGGTCGGTGCCGGCGAGCACGGCCCGGCGCAGGAAGTCCGCGCGCAGGTCGTCCAGCTCACCAACAGCCTCACCGGGAAAGGAGTCCATGAAGCCGGCCCGCCGCGCCACCCCGTCGTTGATCGACTGGGCGGCGAAGTGGTCCTCCAGCTTCACGGACACCGCGGTCACGCCGGGCACGGCGCGGACGGCGTCATAGGAGTCCGCCACCATCAGATAAGCGAAGTTCGGCGCGCAGAAATACGTCGGCAGCCGCAGCCGCACGCGAACCTCGCCCTCCTCGGTGACCAGGCAGTGCGAAACGAAACCCAGCTGGGTCAACGGCTCGTCCAGCTCGGGGTCGAGCACGGTGCCCAGGGCCGACCAGACCGCCGCCAGCACGGCGGCGGCCTGGTCGGGGGTGCGAGTCGCGGAGGTCATGACGCCGGCACACCGACCGGCTCGACCTCGGGCGCGTCGACCTCGCACTCCGGGGGCACCTTCAGGTCGTACAACTTGGCCGCGTTGAGGCCGAGGATCTTCTTCTTGGCGGCCAGGGAAAGCTTGCCGTAGTCGGAGAACTCCTCGCCGTCCGGCATCTGCCAGTCGACGAAGCCCTCCACCTGCCACTTGGGCTCCCAGATGGCGTAGTCCGCGCCGAACACCAGCCGGTCCTCGCCGAGCCAGAACAGCAGCTCGCCCATGA
The DNA here is from genome assembly GCA_035492655.1 of Kutzneria sp. Classification (GTDB taxonomy): domain Bacteria; phylum Actinomycetota; class Actinomycetes; order Mycobacteriales; family Pseudonocardiaceae; genus Kutzneria. Next base: position 1,089 of record DATJJB010000076.1, read on the forward strand.
CCTTGGCGAAGAACCGCGGGCGCGCGTGCATCAGACCACCGACCACGACGGACAGTCCGGCGTAGACATTGGGCTCCTGCGTGGCCATGAAGCAGAAGTCCTCGATCCGCGGCAGACCGACGTGCTCGACGATGAAGTTCAGCTCCGGGAAGTTGGTCGCCGCGTGGTCCACATCGGACACGTCGAAGGCGTCCTTGTCCAACGGCCAGATCGTCGGGCCCTTGTGGATGTGGATGTTGCGGATGCCCAGTTCCTGGCACTTCTCCAGGTACCGCGCGGCTTCCGGGCTCTTCAGGCTCCAGCCTCGGGAGTCGCCCTTCCACTCAGCGGTGTAGAGCTTCGCCCCGACACAACCCCAGCGCTTGGCTCGCTCCTCGAGCGCCTTCAGGCCGTCCTCGCCGTCGCGGGGATCCCAGTTGGTGTTCACCACGAACTTGCCGGGATGCCGTTCGGCCAGCGCGCCGTTGGCCTCCGTGGTGTTGAAACCCTCGGTGTACCACTGCCGGAGGTTGGTCGGCTGGAAGATCGCGACGTCCACGTGGCCCTCGTCGAACAGATCGGTCATCATCTGCTCTTCTGAGTACTTCTGGAACTTCTCCAGCGGCCAGTGCGTCTCGGCCGGGCCGAGGCTCTGGTACGCGTGGAAGCACTCGATCCAGCCCTTGGCGTACTGCTCCTGACCGGGCACCCAGTTGGCCGGGCTGGCGTCCCAGAAGTGGGTGTGGCCGTCGACCACGAAGTACTTCACACCGTCCTTGACGTACACACTGCCTCCTAGGACCGGGCCACGAGGTCGAAGTCGAGGTACTCGGCGGCGTCCTCGGGATTGGCGAACATGATCGTGCGGTCGTCCTCGTGGATCATGCGCCCGTAGTGGGTGGACATGCTCTCCTCGAACTCGGCCGCGTTGAACCAGCCCTCCTCCTCGCCGGCCGCCTCGTCGATCTCGCTGTACACCACGTCCATCCGGCCGACCGCGTCCACCCGGATCATCGACGGCAGCGGCAGCACGGTGACGTTGTCCTTGGTCGCCATCACCTCCGCGACGATCGCGCCGACCTGGTTGTTCATCAGGGTGAAGCCGCACATGTTGGAGGCGGTGTTGTTCTGCTTGAACGGGCTCTCGGCCGTCGTGAAGGTGGTCACTGGCCCAACTCCTTCGGTGCCGTCAGTTCCAGTTCGGACAGGATCGCGCTGAACCGGCTCTTGGCCCGGTCGAGGCCGTCCTCGAAGCGCGGCGGCTTGGCGTCCGGCTGCGACCACAGCGGCTGCAGGGTGCGGGCGGCGTGGATGCAGCGCGGCACCCAGGTCTCCAGCCACTGCCCCAACAGCTTCTTGTTCTCCGCGGCGTACTGCTTGTCGTTGACCAGCAGGTGGAACATCGCCTTGGTGTAGCGCAGGTCCCGCTCGGCGAAGTCGTACTCCTCGGCGCCGATCAGGGTCGGCGTGATGAAGTCCCCGTTGGACGGCGCCGCCTGCTGGACCAGGTTGCTGCGGAACAGTTCCCCGACCAACGGCTCGAACACGATGTTGGCCGCGAAGATCGCCTCGCCCCAGTCCCAGATGGCGGTCAGCTGCTCGGCGGCCTCCCGCACGCCCTGCCACGCCGGGTCGGAGTTCCAGGTGGCCAGGTGCGCCGTGCCGTCGAAGCCCTCGAGTTCCTCGCTCAGCGTCAGGTTGTACAGCGCCAGGTCCTGCGCCGCCCTGATGCGGTGCATGCTGTTCACGGAGATCGCGTTGTTGTGCATGTTCGTCGGCGCGCGCCGGTTGGCGTTGGCGAACAGGTACAGGCCGAGGCCGTGGTCCACGTGCATCCACGCGCCGACGTGCTGGGCCACGAACTGCACCCAGTTGCGGTTCCACTGGTCGAACGCCTTGGCCTGGCGGGCCGCCTCGATGTTCTGGTTGAGCTGGCGGACCACGTTGGAGTTGTAGCGGTAGAGCGTGAGCTCCCACTCCTCGTTGGGGTCACGGAACTCGTGCCAGCCGTGGGCCGGCCACTCGTAGCCCTGGCCGCCGGAGCCGGCATAGCGCTCCGGCACCGGCCGGTCGCTGCCCCAGGCCCGCAATGCCGTCCACTCCAACGGATAGCCGCCCTTGCCGTCGGCGAAGCCGTACAGCCAACCCTGGGACAGGTAGTGCCGCGGGTCGGGCTGCACCTCGACGGTGACGTCCTCGTAGTGGCTCTGCTTGCGCTTGGCCGGCTTGAAGTAGTTGTAGCGGCGCGCGTCGGAGTCGGGGAACACCTTGGCGCCCGCCTCGGCGTCGGTGAACACCGGCTTGGGCACGCTGCGTTCGGTGGTGGGTTCTGCGGTGGTTGTCATCGGCTAACTCCTTCAGCCGCCGGTCGTGGTGAACTTGTCGTAGAAGACCCGCTTGTCGGCCACGCCGAGGGCGGGCAGCAGCTCCAGCGCCGCCTCCACCATCGGCGGCGGCCCGCACACGTAGGCGTCGGCCCCGGACAGGTCGGACTCGCGCCGCCGGACCACGTCGGTGATCAGCCCGACCTCGCCGTCCCACGGCTCACCGTCCGGTTCGGACAGTGCCGGCACGAACGTCAAGCGGGGCAACCGGGTGGCCAGTTCGGCGATCTCCTTCTCGAAGCAGAGATCACGCCGGGAGCGGGCCCCGTAGTAGAACACCGCCTCGCGGTCGATGCCGCGCTCGGCCATGGTCCGCAGCAGCGCCAGTATCGGCGCGATGCCGGCGCCGCCGCCCAGGAACACCAGCGGGCAAGTGCCTTCCCGCAACGTGAACACCCCGAACGGCCCGGTCACCGCCAGCCGGTCGCCGACCGCGACCTCGCCGTCCAGCACGCCGGAGAACAGGCCGTCGGGGTAGATCTTGATGACGAACTCGAGCAGCCCGCCCGCGGCCGAGGTGGTGGCCATCGAGAACGACCGGGTGGCGTCCCGCCCCGGCACCTCGAAATCCAGGTACTGGCCGGGAAAGTACTTCAGGTCGGCCGGCTCGACCAGCCGCACCACCAGCTGCACCATGTCGTGGGTGACGCGGTCCTTGGACACGACCTCCACGACCGCCTGCTGGATGGGCAGCCCGGAGCGGATCATCTCCTCGTCGTAGTTGATCAGCTCGATGGTCACGTCCTCGTACGCGTGCGCCCGGCACAGCAGCGTGTAGCCCTCCTCCTTCTCGTAGTCGGGCAGCGCGAACGTGGAGTAGCGGTCGTGCTCGACGTCGTCGCCGTCGAGGATGAACGACTTGCAGGCCGCGCACTGGCCTTCCTTGCAGCCGTGCATGAGCATCACGCCCTGCTCGGCGGCGGCGCGCAGAATGGTCTGGTCCTCGTCGGCCTCGATCTCGATGCCGACCGGCTCGAAGCGGATGCGGTGCTTGTCGCCCATGGCAGGCCTTTCACTGGGGGCGAGGGAGGCGGCCGGAGGTCGCCTCCCTCTTCGACCGCGTGTCAGGCCCGGGCAGGCGCCGGCCTGCCGGCAGGCCCCTGCCGGTTGTAGTCGGCCCGGAACGCGGCCCGCTCCTCGTCGGTCATCTGGTTGAGCAGCACGTTCGGGCTCTGCACCGGGGGCATCCGCCGAAGGTGGTCCAGCGTCCACATCTTCTTCGGGTTCAGGTCAAGGTGCGGCTGCGCGACCATGGTCTTGCCGTCGTCGCGCACGAAACCCATGTCCTGCACGACATCGGCCCAGTTCCAGCCGTGGTACAGGGTCTCCCACTCGCGGGCGCCGATCAGCTGGCCCATGTTCGGCGTGTTGCGGCCCTGGTAGGTCGGCCGGAACGCCTCGGCGTCGGTC
>DATJJB010000077.1:0-2902 GCA_035492655.1 Kutzneria sp.
CGGCCGCGGTGGAGCGGCTGGAGGCCGGCCTGACCAGGGGGGCGGACGTGCTGGCCGCCGCCGGACGTGACGTACGCGACCGGCCCGGGGCGGGCGCCGCCGGCGGCCTGGGGGCCGGGCTGCTGGCCCTCGGCGCCGAGTTCACGTCCGGATCCTCGCTGGTCAGGACGCTGACGAGGCTGGACGAGGCGCTGGACGAGGCCGGGCTGGCGATCACCGGCGAGGGCAGCTTCGACTGGCAGTCGCTGCGCGGCAAGCTGATCACCGCGGTGGCCGCCGGCGCGGCCGAGCGGGGCGTCCCGTGCCTGGTGCTGGCCGGCCAGGTCAGCGTTGGTCGCCGGGAAGCCGGCGCGGTCGGCGTCGAGCAGTCGTACGCGGTGGCCGAGCACGCCGGCTCGGTGGCCGCCGCGATGGCCGACCCGGCCGGCACACTGGCCGCCCTCGCGGCGGACGTGGCCGGCCAGTGGTCTCGGGCAAATGGGAGCTGACCTGTCCTACCATGGTGGGCAGGAATGAACGCCGACCCGTCTTGCGTTGGACGTTCCAGGACCGACATACGCAGGACGTCGAGGGAGAGCCATGACCGTCCAGGACACCGCCTCGCAGGGCGCGCAGGCCGAGGAGCAGACGACGCACGGCGTCGAGCTCACCGCCACGGCCGCCAGCAAGGCCAAGGCGCTGCTCGACCAGGAGGGGCGCGATGACATGCACCTGCGCATCGCCGTCCAGCCCGGTGGCTGTGCGGGTCTGCGCTACCAGCTGTTCTTCGACGAGCGCAGCCTCGACGGCGACCTGCTCCGTGACTTCGACGGCCTCAAGGTCGCGGTGGACCGGATGAGCGCGCCGTACCTCCAGGGCGCCACGATCGACTTCGTGGACACCATCGAGAAGCAGGGTTTCACCATCGACAACCCGAACGCGGGCGGCTCGTGCGCCTGCGGCGACTCGTTCCACTGAGCGAGGCCTGAACAGCGAGAAGGGCCGCCCCGGCAGTCGGGGCGGCCCTTCTCGCTGTCAGTAGTCGTCCAGGCCGCTGACCTGCGCGGCGCACGCCTCGTCGACCTGCCACGGCGTGGCCTGGCGGGGAGTGGGCAGCGGACGGGTCAGCTGCCGCAGCGCGCCCGGGATGTCGGCGCAGTCGTCGATCAGCTGGTCCAGCGAAACGGGCTCAGAAGCGGTCACGTCACGACCGTAGTTCGAGGGACGCATGACCGGTATCCGTTACCAATCGGTAGTCTTTCGAACTCGGAGCAGGTCCACCCGACCGGGTGGCCCACCAGTGAAGATCGGGGAGAAACACAGTGCCCGTCGCTGTCATCGGCAGTATCGCCGCCGACCACCTGATGCACTTTCCCGGCCGATTCACCGAGCAGTTGGTCGCGGAGCGCCTTGACCGCGTGTCGCTGAGCTTCCTCGTCGACGACCTGGTGGTCCGCCGGGGCGGGGTCGGCGCGAACATCGCCTTCGGCATGGGCGTGCTCGGCCAGCAGCCGATCCTCGGTGGCGCCGTCGGCAAGGACTTCGACGACTACCGCGCGTGGCTGGAGCGCCACGGCGTGGACTGCCGCTCGGTGTACGTGTCCGAGCTCAAGCACACCGCCCGGTTCATGTGCACCACCGACGACGACATGAACCAGATCGCCTCGTTCTACACCGGCGCGATGGCCGAGACCGGCATGGTCGAGATCGGCGCCATCGCCGACCGCTCCGGCGGCCTTGACCTGGTGCTGCTCAGCCCGACCGACCCGGGCGCGATGATCCAGCACGCCGACGAGTGCCGGCAGCGCGGCCTGGCCTTCGCCGTCGACCCGTCGCAGCAGCTGGCCCGGATGGACGGCGACCAGGTGCGCCGGTTCGTGGCCGGCGCCAAGTACCTGTTCAGCAACGACTACGAGTGGGGCCTTGTCCTGCAGAAGACCGGCTGGTCCGAGGCGGACGTGCTGGAGCAGGTGGAGATGCGCGTCACCACGCTGGGCGAGAAGGGCGTGGAGATCGTCGGCCGCGAGGTCGGCTCGCTCCAGGTGCCGGCCGTGCCCGAGCTGGCCAAGGTCGACCCCACCGGCGTCGGCGACGGCTTCCGCGCCGGCTTCCTCGCGGCCGTGTGCCGCGGCCTCGGCCTCGAGCGGGCCGCCCAGCTCGGCGCCCTGGTCGCCGTGCACGTGCTGGAGGTCAACGGCCCGCAGGAGTGGTCCTTCGACCGCACCAACGCCCTGAGCCGCTTCTCCGACGCCTTCGGCCCCACCGCCACCGCCGAGGTAGCCGCCATCCTCCCCGCCTGAGCCTGGCCCTAATAGTTGGAAAGGACCATTCCTCGCGTTCAACGTGAGGAATGGTCCTTTCCAAACATCTAAGCCTTGACAGTCAGAGGCGGACGGGGTATTGGGGCTCGGGGATCTGGGGGCGGATGCGGCCCTCGGTGAAGATGCCGTGCCAGATCATGAACATCAGCAGCGCCCAGATGCGGCGGCTGTGGTCCATGCCGCCGGTCCGGTGCTCCTCGATCATGGCCAGCACCGCCTGCTTGTCGATCAGGTGGTCGGTCTGCGACTGGCGCACGATGTCGACCGCCCAGGGGTGCATCTCCTCGCGCAGCCAGTGCCGGATCGGCACCGGGAAGCCCAGCTTGCGCCGGTTGATCACGTGCGCCGGGATGATGTCGGCGATGGCCCGCCGCAGCGCGTACTTCGTGGTCTCGCGGGTGATCTTCTGCTCCATCGGCACCTGCGAGGCGATCTTGAACACCTCGTGGTCCAGGAACGGCACCCGCAGCTCCAGCGAGTTGGCCATGGTCATCTTGTCGGCCTTGACCAGGATGTCGCCGCGCAGCCAGGTGTACAGGTCCACGTGCTGCATCCGGCTCACCGGGTCCCAGTCCACCGACTCGCGGTAGGGCTTGGCGGTG
>DATJJB010000078.1:0-41299 GCA_035492655.1 Kutzneria sp.
CTCGGTGGCGCTGCTCGCGCTGCTGCTGAACGCCGTCACGGGTGGCAGCGAGGTCCTGGCGTCCGTGGTCTGGGTCCTGGTCGTCTGTTTGGTCGTGTTGGTCGCGATGAGCCTCATGCTGTGGCAGTACTACGTTGCCGCTCGGCGGTTTCTGCGCGGTCCCGCGGCGTAGCATCCCGCCCATGTGGGGGCCGATTTTTTTGGTGACCGAACTTGTCAGCATGGTGGCCTTGGTGGTCATCCTGATCCGGATGACGGTCGTGCTCCGGCGACACGGCATGCGCATGTTCTCGTTCGGGCCGTGGAAGTCCGTGCCGCGGTCGGATTGGCGGCGGCTGATGCGGGCGATGCGCCGCGGCGAGCCGGTGCCGGTCGAACTGCTGGGTGTCGCCCGGGAATGGGCCCGCCGCCAGCTGTTGATCCGGATACAAGCGTGGATCCCGGTCGTGATGATCCCGCTTTTCGCCAGTGGGCTGCGGGCCGACATCATCGACCCGTCGCCGTGGGGACCGGTCGCCTTCTGGATGATCATCGTCGGGATGGTCGTGATGGTCCCGGGCGGCGTGCAGACCTGGCGGGACAACCAGATCGCCGCCCGGGTGTTCAGGGACACCGCTCCGACAGCTTGACCACGCCGAAGTCGATCTTCACGCCGGCCTGGATCTGGGTGCCGGCGGCGATGTTCTGGTTGCACACCTTCCAGTCGCGGTCCAGCACCTGGTGTCGGCCCCGGCCGCCGGCGTCGTGCGAGCTGGTGAAGAAGATCTTGTTGCCGGTCAGCTTCTGGATGGCGTCCTGGGCGTCCTGCAGGCCGGAGCCGACCAGGTTGGGCATGGCCCAGTGCTGCACGAACGACGAGGTGGGTGTGACCGGCGGGCCTCCCGGCTGGGTTTGGGGCCCGCAGCTGGTGGCGACGGCGGCCAGCGCCACCCCGACGACGAACTTGAGCACGTCTCAACCCTTCCAGGCGACCGGCAGGCTCTTCACCCCGTTCTGGAAGCTCGACCGTAGCCGCACCGGGTCGCCGGCCGGGCGAATCTCGCCCAATCGGTCCAACACGGCGGTGAAGACGGCGGTCATCTGGGCCCGGGCCAGCTGGGCGCCGAGACAGAAATGCGGGCCGTGGCCGAACGTGAGGTGGTCGTTGGGCGTGCGGCCGACGTCGAAGCGGTGCGGGTCGGGGAACACCCGTTCATCCCGGTTGGCCGAGGAGAACCACACCACCACCTTGTCCCCGGCCCGAATGTCCACTCCGGACAGTGCGGTGTCGGCGGTTGCCGTGCGGCGGAAGTGCATCACGGGTGTCCACCAGCGCAGCATCTCGTCGATGGCAGTCGGCAACAGCGAACGGTCGGCCAGCAGCCGCCGGTACTCGGCCGGATGCGACATCAACGCGATGAGTCCGCCAGGGATCCCGTTGCGCAGGGTTTCATTGCCGGCCACCGAGAACAACCAGAACAGGTTCTCGAATTCCTCGATCGACACCCGCCCGCCGTCGTCGTCGACGTGACGCATGAGGTTGCTCATCACGTCGTCGCCGGGCTCGGCCCGCTTGTGCTCGCCCAGCGCCGTGGCATAGGCGTACAGGTCGGGCATGCCGGCCCGGGTACGGGGATCGGGCATCCTCCCGTCAGGCCCCGGCTTGGGCCGCACGGCCAACGCCGCGCGAGCCATCTCCGTCACGCCGGCGAGGTCGACGGTGTCGATGGACGCGTACTCGGCGTCCTGGAAGCCGATGGCCCGACTGCTCCAGTCGAACATCAGCCGCCGGTCCTGCTCCGGCACCCCGAACACGTCGGCCAGCACCAGCAGCGGCAGATCGGCCAGTTGCTTGGCCAGATCCGCTTCGCCGTCGCCCTGCACCGCGGCTACGAGATCGTCCGCCCATACGGTGATCCGATCGGTCAGCCGGGCCACCGCCCGCGGCGTGAAGGCACGAGCCAGCAGCCCGCGCAGCCGGGGATGGTCCGGCGGATCCATGTTGAGCATCATTCGCCGCACGTAACGCAGATCCTCGGCCGTCGACGGGTCCCGGATCTGCGTGCCGCCCAGCTGCGACGAGAACAGTTGCGGGTCGCGCAGCACCTGCCGCACCTCGGCATGCCGCAGCACCACCCAGAAGTCGTCCACCCGAACGACCGCCGCCCGCGCCCGCAGCGAGTCGAGAAGTTCGTGCGGCACACCGTGCACGTACGTCTCCGGATCATTGATCACGCCCGCGTCCACGGCCACGACGCTAGCCCGCCGGGGCCGTGGTGGGGAAAGATCCGCCCGGTGGACACGTTGAGGGTGCGAACGGGCGGAACCGGTGGACCGACCGTGCTGCTGCTGCACGGGCTGGGCGCGACGGGCGCGGTGTGGGACGGCCTCACCGAGCGGCTCGACCGCCGCTGGATCGCCCCCGACCTGCCCGGACACGGCAGATCCGGCCGGCTGAAGCGGTACTCGTTCGGGGCCATGGCCGGCGCGGTGGCCGAGCACCTGCCGGCCGGCGAGCCGGTCACCGTCATCGGCCACTCGCTCGGCGGCGTGCTGGCGATCGTCCTGGCCAGCGGCTGGTACGGGGTCGAGGTGCGGCGCGCGGTGGCCGTCGGCGTGAAGGTCGAGTGGACCGACGACGAACTGGCCGGCGCGGCGGCGATGGCGCAGCGGCCGGTGAAGATGTTCGGCAGCAAGGGAGAAGCCGCGCAGCGCTACCTCAAGGTGTCCGGACTGGGCGGCCTGATGCCGGCCGACCCGGACGGCCTGGCCGCGACCGGCGACGGCTGGCGGCTGGCGCTGGACCCGGCGACGTTCGCGGTCGGCCGGCCGGACATGCGCGGGCTGCTGGCCGCGGCCAAGTGCCCGGTGCTGATGGTGACCGGCGAGAACGACCCGATGAGCTCGCCCGAGCAGGTGCGGGCGCTGGCCGAGCACGTGGAGGTGCTGGCCGGGCTCGGCCACAACCTGCACGTCGAGGACCCGGGCACGCTCGTTGACGTGATCAACCGGACCGGGGGCTGGTAGGAAGGCGGCATGACTGCCCTCGGCACCGTGTTCCGCCCCCAGTTCCCGCCCGAGACCCTGCGGCCGATGGCCGAGACGGCCGAGGCCACCGGCCTCGACCAGCTGTGGGTGTGGGAGGACTGCTTCTCGGAGAGCGGCATCGCCGCCGCGTCGGCCGCCCTGGCCTGGACGGAGCGGCTGCGCGTCGGCATCGGGCTGCTGCCGGTGCCGCTGCGCAACGTCGCGCTGGCCGGCATGGAGGTGGCCACCCTGCACCGGCTGTTCCCCGACCGGGTGATCCTCGGCGTCGGGCACGGTGTGCAGGGCTGGATGGGGCAGGCCGGCGCGCGGGTGTCGTCCCCGATGACGTTGCTGCGGGAGTACCTCGACGCACTGCGGGCGCTGCTGCGCGGCGAGGAGGTCACGGTCGACGGCCGGTACGTGAAGCTGGACAAGGTCCGCCTCGACTGGCCGCCGTCGACGCCGGTGAAGGTCTATGCCGGCGGCGAGGGGCCCAAGACCCTGCGGCTGACCGCCGAGTCCGCCGACGGCACGCTGCTGGTCGCCGACGAGACCGTCGAGGGCGTCCGCCGGCTGCGGGAGTTCATCGACCACGAGATCATCGCCGCCCTGCACGTGGCCACCGGCCCCGGCGCGCTGGAGCGGCTGCGTCGCAGCAACCCCGAGGCCGGTGTCGCCGGGGACGCCGAGACCGTCGCCGCGGCGGTCCGGGAACTGGCCGATGCCGGCGCTGACACCGTGATCATCCAGCCCACCGGCGACGAGCCCGACCCGGTCGGCTTCGTGCGCTTCGTCGCCGAGCAGGTGCGGCCGCTGGTGCCCTAACGCCCGGTCAGGAAGTGGATCGGCGGGGCCACGTCGACGTCGGCGCACCGCCGGTCGCGGGTGAGCGGCCACTGGGTCACGTACAGCACCTGGCGGCCGGTGGCGCCGATGGCACTGCGGATGCCGTCGGCGGCCCAGCCGTCGTCGTAGTAGGCCTCGCCGATGATCCACGGCTGGTGGTAGCCCAGCGCGGTCATCTTCTTGTCGGCGTCCACGAACTGGCGGTACTCGTCGCCGTTCCAGTAGTCGCCGTACAGGTGCACGTCGAAGACGTCCGGCGGGTTGTCGCCGTAGACGGCGTGCAGCTGGGTGGCCCGGTCGGCGATCCACACCGTCATCGAGAAGCCGACGGTGTCGGCCTTGCCGAACTCCCGCGTGTAGTCGGCCCACAGCCGCTTCGCGTACTGGCGCAGCACGGTCTCGTTGCTCATCGGCATGCCCTCGTTGAGCAGGTCGATGCGGTACGGGATGCCGGCGGCGGCGATCAGCGGGTGCAGCTTGGCGATCAGGCTCCAGTTCTCCTGGTAGGCCTGCTCGTTCATGGCGTCCCAGTCCTGCGGCGAGTCGTCGCCCTGCGGGTGGAAGGCCACCTCGATCTCCTGGAACCCGGCCTTTTTCACCGCCGCCAGCAGGTCGGTCAGCTGGCGGCGGTCGGCGGGGGAGAGGTCGCCGGTGCTGGAGTCCATCACCGTGCCGCTGTCCGGCCCGTGCTGATGGAAGATGCCGATGCGCAGCCGGCGCTGGCCGCTGTCGTACATCTGCCGCAGCTGCCTCTCGATGACCTCCCGGCCCCGGTCGAAGCTGTCGACCGTGCCGAACTTCTCCCGGTCGCAGCCGTTGGCCAAGCCGTAGAAGTCGTAGTTGGAGCCGCCGGCCAACGAGACACTGCCGGTGGGGCGGACGAAGGTCGTCCCGACGACCACGAGCACGGCCAGCACCACCGGCAACCACCGACGAATCACGACGCCAGATTGGCAGACCCACCCCGGCCGAGCGCTGGCGGGCGGCGTTTGGAAAGGACCATTCCTGACGTCCAACGTGAGGAATGGTCCTTTCCGAACAGTGCAGCCTTGACTAGAAGCCGGCGGCGGTGTAGGCGGCGAAGGAGACGGGTGGGGCCTGGTCGACGTCGGAGCACTTCTGGGCCCGGGTGAGCGGCCACTGGGTGAGGTAGCGGACCGAACGGCCGGTGTCGGCGATCGCCCGGCGGATGCCGTCGGCCGCGGCGCCGTCGTCGAAGTAGGTCTCGCCGATGATCCACTGCTGGTGGTAGCCCAGCGAGGTCATCTTCTGGTCGGCGTCGACGAACTGCTTGTACTCGTCGCCGTTCCAGCTGTCCCCGTACAGGTGCACGTCGAACACGCCGGGCGGGTTGTCGCCGTAGACCGCGGACAGCTGCGTCGCCCGGTCGGCGATCCACACCGTCATGGAGAAGCCCACGGTGTCGTCGCTGCCGAAGCGCGAGGTGTAGTCGCCCCACAGGCGCTGGGCATAGGAGCGCAAAACCGGTTCGGACGACATCGGCATGCCCTCGTTGAGCAGGTCGATGCGGTACGGGATGCCGGCGGCGGCGATCAGCGGGTGCAGGTTCGAGATGACGCCCCAGTCCTCCTGGTACGCCGACTCGTCCATGGCGTCCCAGCCGTGCGGGTCGTCGGCGCCGATCGGGTGAAATGCCACCTCGATCTCCTGGAAGCCGGCCGATTTCACGGCCGCGAGCAGGTCGACGAGCTGCTGGCGATCGACAGGGGAGAGATCGCCGGAGCTGGAGTCCATGACGGTGCCGGAGTCGGCGGCGTGCTGGTGGAAGATGCCGATCCGCAGCCGGCGCTGGCCGCTGTCGTACATCTGGCCCAGCTGCGCGGTGATGGTGTCCCGACCCCGCTCGAAGCTGTCGACCGTCCCGTACGGCTCGCGGTCGCAGCCGCCGCTCAGCGAGTAGAAGTCGTAGTTGGAGCCGCCGGCGAGGACCGGATCGGCCGGCGCGGCGGTGGCAACGGGCGTGAGCACGGCGGCAAGCAGGGTCGCGGCGGCCAACGGCAGCCACTTGTGCTTTCGGAGCAAGGAATTCCCCTCACCGGTCGGATTCCGGGCGCGCGAGGGCACACAGGGAAAGCGCTTACCCCGGAAAGAGATCATTGGCGGCGGAACGTGATCTCAGGTGAATGCTGGTGATCACGGAAAGTTGTTGATCTAGCAACTTCCTGCGTCCGGCGGAGTGTAGGCATAGCTCGAATGGAGTAGTCAAGACATTCACATTTGACGCTTCGTAGCTGTGTGTCGCGTCACAACTGCGCGGTGAAGTGCGGGGGTTGGCGAAATCGGCTCGCGCCGGCCCGTAAACTGGACCCCGTGATCAAGCTGATCTGCTAGGCGGCCCCGGGCCCGCCGGCCGCGAGCCGGTGGGCGGACGAGCCCTGCCCGCGATCGCATCGACCCGGAGTCTGCCTTGATCACCGTCACTGACCTTGAACTGCGCGCGGGTTCGCGCATCCTGCTCTCCGACGCCACGCTGCGCGTGCAGCCGGGCGACCGCATCGGCCTGGTCGGCCGCAACGGCGCCGGCAAGACCACCTCGCTGCGGGTGCTGGCCGGCGAGGGCCAGCCCTACGCCGGCGAGGTCCGCCGCAGCGGCGAACTCGGTTACCTGCCCCAGGATCCGCGCGAGGGCGACCTGTCCGTCACGGCCAAGGACCGGGTGCTGTCGGCCCGTGGGCTCGACCAGCTGCTGCGCGAGATGGAGAAGGCCCAGACGGCGATGGCCGAGCTGGTCGACCAGGACGCGCTGGACACCGCGGTCCGCAAGTACGGCCGGCTGGAGGAGCGCTTCGGCGCGCTCGGCGGCTACGCGGCCGAGAGCGAAGCCGCCCGGATCTGCGCCAACCTGGCCCTGGCCGACCGCGTGCTGGCCCAGCCGCTGCGCACGCTGTCCGGCGGCCAGCGCCGCCGGGTCGAGCTGGCCCGGATCCTGTTCGGCGCCTCGGAGTCCGGCGTCGGCGGCAAGGCCGGCACCACGCTGCTGCTGGACGAGCCGACCAACCACCTCGACGCCGACTCCATCTCGTGGCTGCGCTCGTTCCTCAAGCAGCACACCGGCGGCCTGGTCGTGATCAGCCACGATGTCGAGCTGCTGGCCGACGTGGTCAACAAGGTCTGGTTCCTCGACGCCACCCGCGGCGAGGTCGACATGTACAACATGGGCTGGTCCAAGTACCTGGAGGCGCGCGCCTCGGACGAGAAGCGCCGCCGCCGCGAGCGGGCCAACGCCGAGAAGAAGGCGTCCGCGCTGATGGCCCAGGCCGACAAGATGCGGGCCAAGGCGACCAAGGCGGTCGCCGCGCAGAACATGGCCAAGCGGGCCGAGAAGCTGCTGTCCGGCCTTGAGGACCAGCGCACCGCCGACAAGGTGGCCAAGATCCGCTTCCCGCAGCCGGCCCCGTGCGGCAAGACGCCGCTGATGGCCGAGGGGCTGAGCAAGTCCTACGGCTCGCTGGAGATCTTCACCGGCGTCGACCTGGCCATCGACCGCGGCAGCAAGGTCGTGGTGCTCGGCCTGAACGGCGCCGGCAAGACCACGCTGCTGCGGCTGCTGGGCGGCATGGAGAAGGCCGACGCCGGCGGGCTGGTGCCCGGGCACGGCCTGCGGATCGGCTACTACGCGCAGGAGCACGAGACCCTCGACCACGACGCGTCGGTCTGGGCCAACATCCGGCACGCCGCGCCGGACACCCAGGAGCAGCAGCTGCGCTCGCTGCTCGGCACGTTCCTGTTCAGCGGCGAGCAGCTGGACCAGCCGGCCGGCACGCTGTCCGGCGGCGAGAAGACCCGGCTGGCGCTGGCCGGCCTGGTGTCCAGCGCGGCCAACGTGCTGCTGTTGGACGAGCCGACCAACAACCTGGACCCGGCCAGCCGCGAGCAGGTGCTGGACGCGCTGCGCCGGTTCGAGGGCGCCGTGGTGCTCGTGACCCACGACCCGGGCGCGGTACAGGCTCTGGAACCCGAGCGGGTGATCCTGTTGCCGGACGGCACCGAGGACCACTGGTCCGACGACTACCTCGAGTTGATCGAGTTGGCGTGATCCGCTGGTCGAGCCGCTGATCTGCCACAATGGAAACACTGATCACTTCCATCACTCCGGTGATCAGCCAGACGTAACTCAACGATCACCGAGAGATGATTTTGCTTGATCGTCTGGCGTTCGGGCCCGTCGTGTTCGATCATTGCGACGACAGGGGCCGAACACGGCCCGACCTGCACTCCCACGGAAGGCGGGACAAGGTGGCTGACCTGAAGAAGGGCGCCCGGATCACGGGGCCCACGCGGGACAAGCTGGCCGCTGACCTGAAGAAGAAGTACGAGAAGGGCGCCAGCATCCGCGCGCTCGCGGAGTCGACCGGGCGGTCCTACGGCTTCGTGCACCGGGTGTTGTCCGAGTCCGGCGTGACTCTTCGGGGCCGGGGCGGTGCCACCAGGACCAAGAAGAAGTAGGGCGAGGCTGCACCCGGACGACTGTGCCCCTTGCACCATTGGGGTGATCTTCGCCGTCCGGGTGATCAGTTGGCTTCAGCCGATCGCGCGCAGGAACGTGCCGGCCACGTTCACCGCGGGTCCGGACGAGTCCGCGTGCGGCAGCAGCACCGCGAAGGCCACGTCGTTGCGGTAGCCGACGAACCAGCCGTGCGCGGGGCCGTCGCCGACCTCGGCCGTGCCGGTCTTGCCGTACGTGCCGGACAGCGCCGCCAGCCCGCGGGCCGTGCCCACCGTGCACACCTCACGCATCATGGTGCGCACCTGGTTGAGCACGCCCGCCGACGGCGCCGCGACCTGCCCGGTCGCGGTGGTCTGCTGACCCCTCAACAGAATCGGCGTCGTCGCTTGTCCGTTGTGGACGGTGGCGGCGACCACCGCCATGCCGAACGGGCTGACCAGGTCGGTGCCCTGGCCGAAGCCGTCGACCGCGCGATCGACCTCGTCGGTCGCGGAATCGATGCGTCCGGTGTTGGTGGTCATGCCCGGGATGTCGAAGTCCACGCCGAGGCCGAGCTGGCGGGCGGCGGTGGGCAGGTCGTTCGCGCCCAGGTTCGCCGCCAGCTGGGCGAACGTGGTGTTGCAGGAGTAGGCGAACGCCTCGTGCATCGCGGTCGCGTAGTCCGGCGGCGAGCCGAGCTTGAGCGTGTCCTCGTTGGGGACCGTGCGAGGTCCGATCTGGACGGTGTTGGGGCAGTTCACCGTGGAGTTGGCGGTCAGGCCGTGCTCGATGGCCGCGGTGGCCGTCACGATCTTCATCGTGGAGCCGGGCGGGAACGTGCCGGTGAGCGGGCTCAGGTTGCTGCTGTCGAACGCGGTGTTGGTGGCAATGCTCAGCACCTCGCCGGTCGACGCCTGTAACGCGACGATGGTGGCCGCCCCCTGGAAGCCGTCGACCGCCTTCTGCGCCGCGGCCTGGACGTTGCCGTCGATGGTCAGCGCGTAGCCCGCCTTCTTGGTGCCTTCCTTCTGCTCCAACGTCTTCACGTCGGCGCCGGTCGCGTCCACGATGGTGATCGAGTGCCCGTCGACCGCCTGCAGGTCGCCGCCGATCGCTTGCTGCACACCGGCTTTGACCGACTTCGGCACCGAGTCCAGCGTCATCGGCTGGCCGTTGCGGTCGGTCAGCGACGAGCCGCCGGGCGTGGTCCGCAGGGCCAGCGACTGGCCCTTGGCCAGGTCGGGGTGGATGTTCGCGTCCGACCAGTGCACGACCCATTTTCCGTTGGCCTGCACCATTTTCAGCGGCACCTGGTAGGCCATGTCGAGCTGGCCGGAGTGCCAGTCCACGCTCATGCTGGCCGTGTCGCCCGTCGCGTTGCCGGCCAGGCCGGCGGTCAGCCGAGCATTGCTCATGTTCTTGAACACCAGGGTGAGCGCCGCGGCGGCCGCCGTCGGGTCGTCGGTCACCTTGGCGGCGGCGGTGGCGTCGAGCGTCTCGAAGCCCTGGGCGTACGCATGGGCCACGTCATCGGCCGACAACGCCTGCGGCTGCGTGGCCGGCGAGTTCTTCGGCACGTAGGCCGGCCCCGGCGCGAGCAACAGGTAGCCGGCCGTGGACAGGACGACAACCACGGCCGTGCCACCCGTGCCGAGGATCCACCATCTGGTCTTCGACTGCATGAAGTTCAGGCCCCCCTTGAGCGTCACGACGGACGCTAGACCCTCCCCGACTTCCTTCCCTCGGTATTTCTACGCACTCGCGGTGTCTGTTCCGTCACGCCAGGACGTCGATCCGGGGCGTGTACTTGGCCAGCAGCGCCTTGTTGGCCGCGTCGCCGCCCTCGACGTTGGCGCTGCGCCACAGCGGCAGGTCGAAACCGCTGGTGGTGGCCCGGTCCAGCAGCCGAACCAGCAGCAGGTTCCACAGGAAGGCGTTGGCCAGCGAGGAGCTCGGCGCGGTCACCGGCGCGGCCGGCGGGTAGGCGGAATCGCCAGGAATGACCAGGTTGTCCAGCACGAAGGTGGCCTCCTCGGCCAGCGTGCTGCCGGCCCGCTTGGGCGCGACCGAGCTGGTCGGGATGGAGGTGAAGGCGACGACCGGGGCGCCGGCCGCCTTGGCCTGCCGGGCCAGCTCCACCGGGTAGGGGTTGATGCCCGAGGTGGAGAAGATGATCAGCACGTCCCGCTCGGTCAGCTCGACGCCGGCCAGCACCTCGGCGGCCAGGCCGGACCGGCGCTCGGCGTTGGTGCTGGACACCGCGCCGTGCATGGGCAGCAGCGACGGGTGGTAGAGCGGTCGCACGCAGGCCAGGCCGCCGGCGCGGTAGAAGGTCTCGGCCACGGCGGCCAGCGAGTGCCCGGCGCCGGCGGCCAGCACCGTGCCGTCCGCCTTGATCGCGGCCAGCAGCACGTCCGCGATCTTGTCCAGCGCGTCGGCGTTGTGCTGCTCGATCCGGCCCAGCTCCGCGCGCAGGAACGTGCCGTAGTCCTCGGTCATGGTGCCCCTTTGCTGGTCTATTGGTCCAGACCACTGTGCTCTTTGTCGGCCAGGTTGTCCAGGTGGCGCTCCAGCGCGTCCAGGCTGTCCGACCACAGCTGCCGGTACGGCGCGAGCCAGTCGTCCAGCTCGCGCAGCGGGTCGAGGCGCAGCCGGTAGCAGCGGCGCTGCGCGTCCACCCGCACCGTCACCAGGCCGGCCTCGCGCAGCACGCGCAGGTGCTTGGACACCGCGGGCTGGCTCAGCGCCAGCTGGTCGACGAGCTGGCCGACGGACCGTTCCTCGGCCCGCAACAGGTCGAGGATCCGGCGTCGGCTCGGCTCGGCGAGCACTTCGAAGGTCGTGGCCACCTGCTTGGAGTACGTCACCGGCTATATGTCTGTCAAGGCATGAGCGTGGCGACACGGCCGTGTTCGCCGGCCGCCCAGCAGACGTTGGGGCAGTCGACGGTGTCGAAGCTGCCGGTGTCGAACGTCCGCCAGTGCTGGCCGCCGTCCCAGCTGAGGTCGCTGCCGGTCGGACCGACCGCGATCACCGCGGTGCCGAACAGCCACGCCGCACCGGACCGGTAGCCGGCGATGGTCGACGCCTGCCAGTTCCGGCCGGCGTCCCGGCTGGTGGCCGCCGCACCCGTTGTCGGCGCGGCATAGTCGCCGCCGACCGCGACGCCGTGCCACGGGTCGCGGAACGCCAGCGCGAACACGCCGGCGGACTGGCTGCTGGGCAGCGGAGCGGTCGCCGTGTGCCAGGTCCGGCCGCGATCAGTCGAGTGGTAGACCCGGGAGACCGCCCCGCCGCCGCTGCCGATCCAGGCATCCTTGGCACCGCTGGTCGCGATGCACTGGCCGCTGGCCGCGAACCCGGCCTCGCCCGGCTGTGCCTCGGGGCCGGTCAGGAGCTGCCAGCTGCGGCCGCCGTCATCGGTGGACAGCACCTCGAACCTGCCGTCGACCGGGTCGCCGACGATCAGGCCGTGCCGCTGGTCGAAGAAGGCCATGCAGTCGTAGAAGGCCTTCGGGTCGGTGTTGGTCTGCGTCTGCTGCCAGCTCTTGCCGCCGTTGTCCGTGCGGTAGACGCGGGAACTGTCGCCCTCGCCGATCGACAGCGCCACCGCGTGCTGCGCGTCGAACGCCTGGATGTCCCGGAATTCCAGCGTTCCCGTGCCGGCCGGGGCCTTCTGCTCCCAGGTGCGGCCGCCGTCGACCGTGCGCAGGATCGTGCCCGCGCTGCCGCTCGCCCACGCCACCAGCGGGCTCACCGCGCTCAGCCCGCGCAGCCGGGCATCGCTGCCCGTCGCGTGCAGGCGCCAGGTCGGCCCTGGTGTCGCCGCCGCCGGCACCGCCATCGCCACCGTCAGCAGCGCCGCCGCGATTCCCGTCATCCACCTCATGGAAGATCCTCCGGCCGATCCACGTCCTGTCCGTCCGCCACATCCTCACAGGCGATCTCCACGACGTCATGCCGCCGGAGGTAGGCCCTGGCCCCTTGATCACCTTGGGCCAGCTCACGCACCCCGTCCCAGTGCCGCCGTCCGATCAGCACCGGATGTCCTCGCTTGCCCTCGTACGTCGCCGCCGCGAGCACCTCCGGGGTCGCCCGTTCCAGTACCCGTCGGATCGCCTCCGTCGTCACTCCCGGCAGGTCCACCGTCATCACCGCCACGGCTGTTTCCCCTTGCAGGGCTTCGATTCCCCGCCGCAGCGACGACCCCATGCCGCTGGGCCAGTCCGGGTTCTCCACCACCTCGGCGTCGCCGAGATCGGCCTTTCGGACCTCCTCGACCGCCGCCCCCGCGACCACCACGATCCGCCCGCACCCCGCCGCCCGCAGCCGATCCACCGTCGACTCCACGAACAGCCGTCCGTTGTGCCGGACCAGCGCCTTCGGCCTGCCGTACCGCCGCCCCTCACCGGCCGCCAGCACCAGCCCCACCACGTCGGTCATCCTGCCGAGCCTAGTGCCGCCGAAACCCGCTGGCCGAGGCCGGACGGCGGTGCCAGACTCCGCGCCGTGTCGCTCACCGAGTCCGAGTACCTCCGGCAGATCGAACGCCTGGCCCGCAGTGTCGTCGACGCCGCGTCCGGCGAGGACTGGCTCACCTACTCCGACGAACCAGCGGCACCGCTGCACCGCGCCGTCAACCGCCTGGCCCGCGCCGTCCGCCGCTACCACTTCACCGGCGACGGGTGCCTGGAGGACGAGGCCGATCGGCCGGAGCTGCGCCTGGTCGGAGTGCTGATCCTGCGCCCGGGCGCCATGCCGGTCGGCATCACCGAGACCTACGAGCAGATGTGCCGCCGGCTGGGCGTCGAGCCGCGCCCTGACGGTTGGGCCCTGTGGAACACCTGGGGCAGGAATGACCAAGCCGCCACGATGATCGTCACCGACGTCGCCGCCACCGAGGGCCTGCTGGCGAACTGGGCCCGTGGCATCGCCATCTACCCCGTGACCCCGTTGCCGGCGCAGATCGAACTGGTCCGGCAGGGCTGGGTCGAGCCCATGACGTTCTCGCCGCATGCGACGCGCCACCTCGGCTTGTCCGGACAGCCGTGATCTCGATCCCGACTGGTGGCGCCGCCGTCGTGATCCGGGGCTGCGCGCCGCCAGGCTTGATCCGCTGATGAGCGTGTTCGGGGGTGGATTGCCCGGCTGGCGCCGGGGCTGACCCGTGACAAGGCAGGCAAAGTTGCTGCTCGCCGGCACCGGCCCGGCGTCACTCGGGGAGCGGGAGATCCAACGCCTCTGGGACGAGCCAAACAACATTCAACAGTCACTCAAGGGCCTCTTGCGAACGGCCAGTTCGTGGGTCTAGAAAGGTGGTTGCCTGGTTGTTTCCGTTCAGTTACGAGCGGTTCACCGCCATGACCGCCCATGACCGAACACCGCTGGGTCCCCTGCAACCTGGACGGAAGGCGATCTCTTGGGCACCGGAAAGTGGGCACGGCTCGGCATGAGACGCCGAGGTCTGACCGGATTCACCGCCGCGCTTCTTGTCGTCGGCCTGGCCACGGCCGTGCCGCCGGCCGCGAGCGCGTTGGGCAACGGCTTGGCGGCGCTGCCGCAGATGGGCTGGAACGACTGGAACGCGTTCGGCTGCGACGTCAGTGCGGCGCTGGTCGAGCAGACCGCTGACGCCATGGTGGCCAACGGCATGCAGAAGGCCGGCTACCGGTACGTCAACATCGACGACTGCTGGCTGGAGAAACAGCGCGACGCGGCCGGCAACCTCGTGCCGGACCCGGTCAAGTTCCCGCAGGGCATCAAGGCGGTCGCGGACTACGTGCACGCCAAGGGACTCAAGCTCGGCATCTACGAGGACGCCGGCACGCAGACCTGCGCCGGCTACCCCGGCAGCCTCGGCCACGAGAAGCAGGACGCGGCCTCGTTCGCCAGTTGGGGCGTCGACTACCTGAAGTACGACAACTGCAACAACGCCGGCAGCAACAGCACCCAGCAGTACATCGACCGCTACGTCGCGATGCGCGACGCGCTGGCCGCGACCGGCCGGCCGATCCTGTACAGCCTGTGCGAGTGGGGCGACTTCCAGCCCTGGACGTGGGGGCCGCAGGTCGGCAACTCCTGGCGCACCACCGGCGACATCAGCGACGGCTACGGCAGCATGCTGTCGATCTTCCAGCAGAACGTCTGGCTCTACCCGTACTCCGGGCCGGGCGCCTGGAACGACCCGGACATGCTCGAAGTCGGCAACGGCCACATGACCACCGCCGAGTACCGGTCCGAGTTCAGCCTGTGGGCGGCCATGAACGCGCCGCTGATCGCCGGCACCGACCTGCGCCACGTCAGCGCGGCGGATCTGGCCATCTACACCAACACCGACGTCATCGCCGTCGACCAGGACCCGTTGGCCAAACAGGCCGTGCCGGTGGCGGTCGGCGGGAATCCCGCCGGCGACAAGGGTTTGTGGGTGCTGTCCAAGCCGCTGGCCGGCGGCGACCGCGCGGTGGTGCTGTTCAACTCGACCGGGACGACCGCGGCGATCAGCGCCACCGCGGCGGAAGTCGGCCTGCCCAAGGCGAACGACTACCAGCTGCGGGA
The DNA here is from genome assembly GCA_035492655.1 of Kutzneria sp. Lineage (GTDB taxonomy): Bacteria > Actinomycetota > Actinomycetes > Mycobacteriales > Pseudonocardiaceae > Kutzneria. Next base: position 14,855 of record DATJJB010000078.1, read on the forward strand.
CCTGTGGGCGCATACCGCGACCGAGACGGCAGGCAACATCAGCGCCGCCGTGCCGGCGCACGGCGTCATGATGTACCGGGTGTCGGCGGGCAAGGTCGGTGCGAACGTGGGGCCGAGCGTCACCCTGACCCAGAGCGATCCGGGCGGCGCGGTGCCGGGCCGCCCGGCGACCGTCACGGCGTCCTTCACCAACAACGGTCGCACCGCGGTTCGGCAGGCCGACCTGGCGCTGACCGCGCCCAGCACGTGGACGGTCCGCGCCAACGGATCCACCCGGTTCACCGATGTCGGCACCGGCAAGACAGTGACCGCGACGTTCACCGTGACACCACCCACCCCGACCACGCCGATCGAGACCGACACCCTCACCACGACCGCGAAGTACTCGTGGCGGACGGGGAACGACACCGTGTCGGCCAGCCGGCAGGCGCAACTGGTCTCGCCGGTGCAGCCGCCGTACTCGACGTACTCCTCGGCCACCGACGCGCCGGCGCAGTACGGTCAGGTCGGCGGTGACTTCGCGATCTCCGGCGCCGGCCAGGACGTGTGGTCCGGCAACGACAACTACTCCGCCGTCTACCGTGCCGCGGTCGTCGGCAGTGCCGCCACGGTGGAAACCGAGGTTACCTCTACTTCGTCGTTCGGTGGCTATGCCAAGGCGGGCATCATGGTTCGCGACAACATGACCACGGCCGGCTCCGGGCCGGAGGGCGTGATCCTCTACGTGTCGCCGTCCGGCGGCATCCAGATGGAGTGGAACAGCGACGGCAACCCGTACATCGACTCCGTGACACCGGGCAACGGCTCCATCCCGGCCACGGTTCCGGTGCATCTCAGGCTGGTGCGCTCCGGCACGAGCTACACCGGCTACTACTCCAAGGACGGCCAGACCTGGTCGACCGTCGGCACCGCGACCGTGCCCGGCCAGGCCGCAACCCAGGACGCCGGGCTGTTCGTGGTGTCGGCCTCGGCCGGCTCACCAGCGCTGATCGGCTACCACGGCTTCACGATCTCCTGACCGGTGTCGCCGGGCCGAGGCCGTACGGTCTCGACCCGGCGGCAGAAGCCGGGGTGCTCGGGTGGACGCCGTCGCCCTCTGGATCACGGCCTACGCCGCGGCCCGGCGTCGCCGCGCCGCGAGGAACCAGGCGACCGTGTCCGCCAGGCCGTCCCGCAGCGGACGGGGTGTGAAATCGATGATCCCGTTCATTCTTCGGAGATCCAGCCGGCGACCCGACGCGCCCGCCGGCTTGGCCAGGTCCAGCCGTTCGCGGCGACCAGGCGCCGGTGCCAGCGCAGGACCGTTTCCGGGGTGACCGGCCGGTGACCTCGTGGCGGAGCAGGACCAACTCGACGTCCTTGGACGCCGACGACCGACCGCGCGACACCAGCAGGCCCACCACCCGGAGGAAGATCAGGTAAGGCAGACGCATTGCCATGGCTGGCGATCATGCCCTGCCCGTCACGCGACTGTTGGTGCAGGTCGGACGCGTGGGCCGACTTCTGGAACCCCACAGGTCCGGCGCCGCTGAACCCACCGGCCGGTCGATGAAATGTTAAGCAACACCGGAGAAAAGTTGTCACGCGGCGGTGGCCTGGTAACACGCCGATGTTCCGGATGAGACCGTCCGGAAATGGTTCGCCGGTGCACTGATCGGCATGACCTTCCAGCTCGACGGCCTGCACCGGCCGGTGATCGTGGTCGGCGGCGGCCAGGCGGGACTGTCGATGTCCCACTGCCTGGCCACCGCCGGGGTCGGGCACCTGGTGCTCGAGCGCGAGCGCGCGGGGCATGAATGGCGGACCCGCCGCTGGGACAGTTTCTGCCTGGTCACGCCGAACTGGCAATGCCGGCTGCCCGGGTTCCCCTACGCGGGCGACGATCCGGACGGGTTCATGGTCCGGGACGAGATCGTCGCTTACCTCGAGGCGTATGCGAAGGAGTTCGACGTCCCGCTGCACGAGGGCGTCGAAGCGACGCGGCTGCGGCAGCTGCCCGGCGGCGGGTTCCGGCTCACGACGTCGGCCGGCGAGCTGACCGCCGACCACGTCGTGCTGGCCACCGGTCCGTACCAGGTGCCGCTGAAGCCGCGGCTGGCCGAGCGGCTGCCCGAGCACGTCGCCCAGCTGCATTCGGCCGAGTACCGCAACCCCGCTCAGCTGCCCGCCGGGGAGGTCCTGGTGGTCGGCACCGGGCAGTCCGGCTGTCAGATCGCCGAGGACCTGCACCTGGCCGGGCGCCGGGTGCACCTCGCCGTCGGCTCGGCGCCGCGGGTGGCCCGGCGTTACCGCGGCCGGGACGTTGTGGCCTGGCTCGACGAGATGGGCTACTACGCGCGGGGGATCGACGAGTTCGCCGACGCGGACACCGTGCGGTTCCGGGCCAACCACTACGTCACCGGTCGCGACGGCGGGCACGACATCGACCTGCGCGCGTTCGCCGCGGAGGGCATGCAGCTCTACGGGAGGCTGGCCCGGGTCCGAGGTGGACAACTGGAGTTCGCGGACGACCTGCGCCGCAACCTCGACGCGGCCGACGCGGTGTCCGAGGGTATCAAGGACTCGATCGACGCCTTCATCGCGCAGCGCGGGATCGTGGCGCCCCGCGAGGAGCGGTACAAGCCGGTGTGGGAGCCGGTGGACGGGCCGCGCACCCTCGACGCGCAAGCGCTTTCGGCGGTTGTCTGGAGCACCGGGTTCGGCCGTGACCACCGCTGGATCGACGTCCCGGTGTTCAACGGCACGGGTTACCCGACGCACCACCGCGGCGTCACCAGCTGCCCCGGGCTGTACTTCCTCGGCTTGCCGTGGCAGCACACGTGGGGCTCCGGCCGGTTCTGCGGCGTCGCCGCGGACGCGGAGTACCTGACGCGGCGGATCACCGGCGGCGGAAGGGGCGCCGACGTCCGGTGGATCTCCGGCACGCCGGTGAGCACCTACCCGGCCGACGACGACTGGGCCGCGCCCCGGACGGTGGCCTGATGAAGTGGACCAACGACGCCCACCGGCACCTGGGCGTGCTGCCCGCGTACCCGTTCTACGGTGGACCGCCGGTCGCCCCGGCGATCGGCAGCCGCGCGACGATCGGCGAGCTGCTGTCCGACTTGGACCGCGAAGGCACCGAGCGCGCGCTGGTGATCCCGAACTACGGCGTGCCCGACCCGGCGATCGCTTTTTCCTTCAACGAACTCTGCGTCGAGGCGGCGGCCAAGGACGACCGGATCAGCGCCGCGCTGTGGGTGTCCCCGAGAGCCGAGGACGCCGACCGCACCGAAGAAGCGCTGAAACTGGCGGGTGAGGACGGCGTGCGGGCACTGAAGCTCAGCTTCCTGTTGGGCGGCAGGGCGTCCGATCCCGCGTGCGAGCCGCAGCTGGACCGGATCTTCGCCACCGCGCGGGAACACGACCTCGTCGTGCACGTTCACACCTCGCCGGGCGCGGCGTCGGACATCGACGAGGTCGGCAAGCTCGTCGAGGCCTACGCCGGCGACGTCAAGCTGCACCTCGTCCACTTCGGTGGCGGGATGAGCGGGCACATCAAGCTCGTCGGCGGCCGGTTCTTCGACTGGATCGCCGCCGGCAGGCAGGTCTACACGGACCTGTCCTGGGCGATCGGCTTCACGCCGCGCTGGCTCGTCGAGGAGATCTCGCGGCGGGGCCTCGGTCACGACCGCGTGCTGTTCGCCTCCGACCAGCCGTGGGGCGATCACGACGGCGAACTCGCGAAGCTGGCCGCCGCGACCGGCGACGGCGAGCTCGCCGAACTGGTTTTCCGCGGCACGTTCGACGTGCTGTACGGATCGAAGAAAGGGAAATAGACCGATGGCAGAGCTGACCGAGACCGAGAAGACCAGCCTCGACGAGATCCCGCACCCGTCGCTGCCGCAGGGGTCGAACATCTACGGCGGGACCAAGGTCTTCCCGGACTACCAGGCCGAACCCGGCCAGAGCTACTTCACGCTCGTGCACGGCATCGCGCACGAGTCGTCGGTGAGCTTCGTGGCGATCCTGCAGGCCACCCGCGCGCTGCGGAAGGGCTTCGAGGCCGCGATCTACTTCTACGGCCCGGGTTCGTTGAACTGCCTGGCCACCCGTGGCTTCCCGACCACCGGCAACGCCGCGTTCCCGGGCGAGCTGAACATCAACGACCAGCTCAAGACGTTCATCGGCGAGGGCGGCAAGGCCTACTGCTGCCGGTTCGGGCTGTCACTGCACGGGGCGCGCGAGGAGGACCTCATCGAGGGTGTCATCCCGACGCACCCGCTGGACGTCCAGGACGCGCTGATCCACTACGCGCGCAAGGGCGCCATCATCAACTCCACCTACATGTTCTAGGAGCGGTAGTGCGCGTTGGCATCGAAGGAGATCTGGGCACCCGCGCCGACATCGCCGTCCGCGGGGTGCGTGTGGACGCACCTGTGCAGCGCAGCAATGGCGCCGGGCCGAGCGACGACGGCCACCTGGTCGTCGACGGTGCCAACGCGACGCTGCCGCTGAACCCCGACAGCCCGTACGAGGTCCGCGACGGCCGGATCCGCCGGGGAACGGTCGACCTCGGGATGAGCGTGACACCCGTGGCGCGACCGCGGTTCTACGATCTGTCTACTTCGGACGGAATTCCTTACCGGAAGATCGCGCTGCTGCACGGCAGGGACGTCCTGGCGACGACCGTCGTGCAGACGTGCGTACGGTACGCCGAGGACCAGCGCTGCCGGTTCTGCACCATCGAGGAGTCGCTGCGGGCGGGTTCCACTGTGGCCGCGAAGACGCCGCAGCAGCTCGCGGAGGTCGCCGAGGCGGCGGTACGGCTCGACGGCGTCCGGCAGATGGTGATGACGACCGGCACCACGGCCGGGCCGGACCGCGGGGCCCGGCACCTCGTCCGCTGCGTCCGCGCGGTGCTCGACGCGGTGCCGGGGCTGCCGGTCCAGGTGCAGATCGAGCCGCCGGGCGACGTCGGCGTGCTCACCGAGCTGCGCGAAGCCGGGGCGACGTCGATCGGCATCCACGTCGAGTCCCTCGACGACGACGTCCGGCGGCGCTGGATGCCCGGCAAGTCCACTGTGCCACTGGCCGAGTACGAGGCCGCGTGGGCGGAGGCAGTGCGGGTGTTCGGTCGCAACCGGGTCTCGACGTACCTGCTGATCGGTCTAGGAGAGGACTCGGACGACTTGGTCGAAGGCGCCGGGCGGCTGATCGACATGGGCGTGTACCCGTTCGTCGTCCCGATGCGGCCGATGCTCGGCACCCTGGCCCGACGCGACGGCGCCACCGCGCCTTCGCCGTCGCTGGTCGCCGAGATCACCAGCCGGGTCGCGGCGCTGCTGCGGGCCGCCGGGATGACCGGGGCCGAGCAAGGCGCGGGCTGTGCCGCGTGCGGGGCCTGCGGGCTGCTCAGTGCGGCGGGAGGCTGACATGGACCATGACATCCTCGCGCTGCTCGGTGACGTCCGCAGCATCGCCGCCCGCCCCGCGTTCCACATCGAAGAAGCCGCCAACGATGGACTCGCAGCGTATCGAGCGTTGCGCCACGATGCGTTCGTGGCGCGGCAAGGCCTGTTCGCCGGGCACGACCTCGACGACCACGACACCGACCCGCGCACGCTCGTGCTGGTCGCCCGCGACGCGGCCGGGGCGGTGCTCGGCGGGGTCCGGCTAGGCCCGGCCACCGACGGGCCCGACCTTGGGTGGTGGCGCGGCGGGCGGCTGGTCGTCGCGCCCGGCTCGCGGCCCGGGATCGGCTCGGCGCTGGTCCGGGCGGCCTGCGCGCGGGCCGAGGCCGAAGGCGCGCTGCGGTTCGAAGCGACCGTGCAGACCCGCACCGAGAAGCTGTTCACGCGGCTCGGGTGGCAGCGGGTGCGGCCGGTGACCGTCGCCGGCCACGAGCACGTGCTGATGCGGTGGCCGATCGGTCGGATCGCCGCGCTGGCCCGGTCCACCAAGGCCGCGCTCGGGCCGCTGCTGCGCGGGCTGACCGGCGTGCCCGGCTTCGTCGGCGACGACGGCGTTCCGTTGCCCGGCACCGACGTTGTCGCGGCCTGCGACGCGATCATCCCCGCCATGGTCGAGCGCGACCCGGAATGGGCAGGCTGGTGCTCGGTGCTGGTCAACCTCAACGACCTGGCCGCGATGGGCGCCACACCGACCGGGCTGCTCGACGCGCTCGGCGCCCGCGACGCGTCCTTCGCCGCCCGTGTCCTCAGCGGACTGCGGAAGGCGAGCGAGGCGTACCGCGTGCCGGTGCTCGGCGGGCACACGCAGTTCGGCGTCCCGGCTTCGCTCTCAGTCACCGCGCTGGGCCGGACCACCGACCCGGTGCCCGGGAGCGGCGGGAAGCCGGGGCAGCGCGTCTGGCTCACCGTCGACCTCGGCGGCGACTGGCGGCCCGGCTACACCGGACGTCAGTGGGATTCGACGACCTTGCGCCGCACGCCCGAGCTGCGTGACCTGCTGGGCTCGGTCGCGGCGGCGAGACCGGCCGCAGCCAAGGACGTCTCGATGGCCGGGATCGCGGGCACCCTCGGCATGCTCGCCGAGGCGTCCGGCTGCGGCGCGGTGCTGGACGTCGAACGCGTCCCGCGACCGCGAGGAGCGTCCGCGGGAGACTGGCTGACCTGCTTCCCGGGCTTCGCGATGCTGACCGCCGGCGCCCCGGCACCCGCCGTGCCCGCGGTCACCGCGGCCTGCGGCGAGCTGGTGGCGGGCTCCGGCGTCACGCTGCGCTGGCCTGACGGCGAACTGACGCGAGCCATCGACGGCGGCGTCACCGGATTGGGGAACTCATGACGACACTGAGGATGGCCGCGGTCGCCGCGCCGTTCGACCGCGACCTCGAGGCCGACTTCGCCCGCATCGAAAAGCTGATCGGCGAAGCGAAGGCCGAAGGCGTCCGGCTCCTGGCCCTGCCCGAGGCCGCGCTCGGCGGCTACCTGGTCAACCTCGACGGCGGCGCCGAGGGCCCGCCCGCGCTGGCCGCCGACGGCCCCGAGCTGCGACGGCTGGCCGCGCTGGCCGGCGACCTGGTGGTCACGGCGGGGTACTGCGAACTCGCCGGCGACCGCCGCTACAACTCAGCGGTGTGCGTCAGCGGCGACGGCGTCCTCGGCCACCACCGCAAGGTCCACCAGCCCCTGGCCGAGAACGCCAGCTACGGCGCGGGCCGGGAGTTCGCCGCGTTCGACACGCCGGTCGGGCGGCTGGGCATGCTCATCTGCTACGACAAGGCGTTCCCCGAGTCCGCGCGGGCCTTGGCGCTGGACGGCGCCGAGATCGTCGTCTGCATGTCCGCCTGGCCCGGTAGCCGGACCAACCCGGCCCCCGACCTCGCCGAAGACCGCTGGAAACGCCGGTTCGACCTGTTCGATCGGGCCCGGGCGCTGGAGAACCAGATCGTCTGGCTCTCGGCCAACCAGTCCGGCACCTTCGGCGACCTCCGGTTCGTCGCCGGCGCCAAGATCGTCGACCCCGGTGGCGAGATCCTCGCCGACACCGGCGTCGCCGAGGGCATGGCCATCGCCGAACTCGACGTCCAGGAGGCGCTGGCCACGGCCCGGCGCTCGATGGAACACCTGGCCGACCGCCGGCCCGACGCCTACCCGGTTAGTGTCCCGTGAATGGGGCAGACCCGGATCGCCGCCGTGGCCGCGCACTTCGGCCGCGACCTCGACTTCGACCTCCAGCGCATCGCGACGCTGATCAACCACGCCCGCTCGTCCGGCGCCGCGCTACTGGTGCTGCCGGACGCGACCCTCGGCGGCTACCTCGCCGACCTGCGCCACCCGGACCCGGACGCGCTGCCGCCGGCGCTGGACCCGGACTGCGCGGAACTGAAGACCATCTCCTCGCTCGCCGCGGAGATGGTCGTCTGCGTGGGCTACTGCGAGGCCGACGGGCCGCGGCGCTACAACTCCGCGGTGTGCGTGACCGGCGACGGAGTGCTCGGGCGGCACCGCAAGGTCCACCAGCCGCCGGGGGAAAGCATCGCCTACGAGCCGGGTGACCGCTTCGCCGCGTTCGACACGCCCGTCGGGCGGCTGGGCATGCTGATCGACTACGACAAGACGTTCCCCGAGTCGGCCCGCTCCCTTGCCATCGACGGCGCCGACATCGTCGCTTGCCTGAGCGCGTGGCCGACCAGCATCACCAACCGCGCGCCGCGGATGGCACAGGACCGCCAGTCGCGGCTGTTCGACCTGTACGACCAGGCGCGGGCGGCGGAGAACCAGGTCGTGCTGGTCTCGTCCAACCAGACCGGCTCGATGGGCGGGATGCGGTTCCTCGGCCAGGCCAAGGTCGTCGGACCCGGCGGCGAGATTCTGGCCCGCACCTGGTCGAAGGCCGGGATCGCGGTCGCCGAGCTGGACATCGAGCAGGAGATCGCCAATGCCCGCCGCGTGCTGCACCACCTGGGGGAACGGAAACCCGAGGTCTACCGGGAGGCCTGATGCGCATCGCCCTGCTGAGTTACTCGACGAAACCTCGCGGCGGGGTCGTGCACACTCTCGCCCTGGCCGAGGCGCTGGCGGAGCTCGGCGAGGACGTCACGGTCTGGACACTCGGCCGCGGCGGCGACGCGGGGTTCTTCCGGCCGGTCGACCCGCGGGTGCGCCTGGTGATCGTCCCGTTCCCCGACGTCGCGGGGGAGTCTGTCGGCGAGCGGATCCTGCGGTCCATCGCCGTGCTGCGCGTCGCGTTCACCCCGGAGCTGTACGACATCGTGCACGCGCAGGACTGCATCAGCGCGAACGCCGTCGACCGGTGTGTCCGCACGATCCACCACCTCGACACGTTCACCACGCCGGAGCTGGCGGCCTGCCACGACCGCGCGATCGTCCGACCCTACGCGCACATCTGCGTGTCCGCCTCGGTCGCCGCCGAGGTCGCCGCCGGCTGGGGCATCGAGGCGGCGGTGATCCCCAACGGCGTCGACTACGACCGCTTCGCGACGGCTCGCCGCTCTTCTTCGCGGGGGCGGTACGTACTCGCCGTCGGCGGGATCGAGCCACGGAAGGGCTCGCTCGACCTGCTGGAGGCATACGCGCTGCTGGCCGGGCCGGACCTCCGCCTGCTGATCGCCGGCGGCGAGACGCTCTTCGACTACCGCGACTACCGGACACGCTGGGAGAAACGCGCCGTCGAGCTGGGCGTCGAGCCGGTCGTGCTGGGCCCGGTCGCGCACGACGAGCTGCCGTCGCTGGTGGCTTCGGCGGCAGTGTTCGCGTTCCCGTCCACCAAGGAAGGCTTCGGGCTGGCCGCGATGGAGGCCCTGGCCGCCGGGGTGCCGGTGGTGACCCGCGACCTGCCCGTACTGCGGGAGGTCTTCGGCGGGGCCGCGCGGTTCGCCACCGACCCGCCTGGCTTCGCCCGCGAGCTACGGGCGGCGCTCGACGATGCCGACCCGGCGCCCGGGCGGGCCCTGGCCCGGCGTTACACGTGGGCCGCGGCCGCCGAAGCCCATCGGAACTTCTACCGGAGCCTGCACAACTCCCCTCGCGACCAGCCGCACGAGCCGACTGTGAGAAGTGTTCGAGATCCTGGCCGCTTGCCGGCGCCACCAACCCCGGCAAGTTGATCAGATGGCACACGGCCGGCGGTACCCGTGGGACCTGACCGCGACTCAGAGCTGCTTGAAGAAGTCCAGCAGGGCCGCGTTGACGTCATCGGGGCGTTCCATCTGGACCCAGTGGCCGGCCTCGCGGATGTCGATGACGCCGCGTGGATCCGAGGCCAGGGTGGCGATGCCACGGAGACCGTCATGATCAAGCCGGCGGCGAAGAAAGTGCGAACCTGCATGGCATCTGCCCCCGGCAACCGGGCGATCGACTCCTGCAGGCCGAGGTGACGTCGGCGCACCGCCTCCCGGACCGTCTCGTCGGCTGACGCCGAGAAACTCCGCAGCATGACCAGGCCGACAGCGCTTTCGGTGCGTAGGAGATGCAGACAGGCGTGGGAGTGGTCTTCGGGGTTGCTCCGGCGGCGTCGTCTGCGAGAGCCACTTTCCCGCTTGACCCGCATGGACCTGGTTTCGGCATGCACACGTTTCCGGCCGCCAGGTCCTGTGGCGGCGAGGTTGTCCACATCCATCGTCGGGGACTCGCTGGACAATCTCCCGGCCGTGAGGATTTGTCCAGACCGCCGAGCTTCCTGGCGGTGGGACAAGAACTCTCGGAAGGGATTCACAAGCATGGGAAAGCTTGCTGACAGGGTCAAGGGCGCGGTCGCCCTGACGCTCACGGCCACCGGGCTCGTCCTGGGTCTGGGGATCGCCGCGCCCGGCGCCGCGTCGGCCGCGCCCCCGCCGCCGGTCGCCGGCAGCTCCTCCAACCCGCAGAACCCGCCGGGCTACATGTGGCAGGGCATCACCTTCTGGGGTCAGCTGGACTGGCCGAACTTCCGCAACATCGGGGACCGGGAGTGGTTCGAGGCCGCCAGCTTCGTCGATCCCCGCACCCACCAGCAGGTGCACGACATCGTGTTCACCGGGGGCAGGTTCTACGACCGCGACGGCCGGTTGACCGCCTTCCTCAACAGCGGGCAGGCCGGCAGTTCCAGCAGGGGGTACACGGGGACGTTCCAGGAGTACAACACGACCATCTACCACCAGCAGGTGAACGACGCCATCCCGCGCCGTGACGCGGCGCGGATCATTCGGGCGATCGGCACCGGCGACGTGTTCTGGACCGACGACCACTACACGTCGTTCCACTACATGGGACGCCGCTGATCCTTCGGAAGGGGTGGGTGTGACCGGCACGGCGGGTCACACCCACCCCTTCCGTTCGTGCGCGACTCCTTCCAGCGCCACCGCGCACCAGAGCTATCCGCACCGGGAGACAACAGGATCGGCGCTCTCACCGGCTTGCCGCGAAGCCAGGAGGAATTCGTGTTCCAGCACGGTCAGCCCCGCCGGTTCCGGGCCCGTGAGGAAAAGTTCCTCCGCGATGGCCAGGCGCTTGCCGCGATAGAGGTCGCAGTCGTCCCGGCCGAGGTGCTGCCAGGCCCGCGCCGCCTCGGTCAGGTGTCGGTGGTGCACCAGGCGCTCGCGGTCGTCGTCCAGCCACTGCCGCAGCCGGGGCCATTGCGTGATCAGCGCGTTGTGCGCCAGTTCCACGGCATCGTCCCCGAGCGTGACCAGGCGGGCGTCGACCAGCGCGTGCAGCACCGACCAGGTCTCCGGATCCTCGAACGCGCACAGCTCGGCCCGCCGGACCGGTCGACGGGTGCCGGCGTGACTCTCACTAGGTGAGATGAGGCGGAGCAGCACCCGGCGCGCGGTGCGGCGCTGTCGGACGGTCAGCCGGTGGAATACCGCCTCCGCCGTCTCGGCAACGGCGCCGCGGACTCCGCCGATCGCCTCGTAGTCGGCCAGGGTGAGCACCCGCCGGCGCCGTCGGCGCCAGGTCTGCAGCAAGGCATGGGAGAGCATCGGCAGCATGTTGGGCTGACCGGCGACGTCGTCGACCAGGCGGGCCGTGAGCTCACGCTCGACAGCGAGTCCGGCTGCGGCCGCCGGTCGAACGATCGCCTCCCGCAGCTCCGCCGAGGTCATCACGGGCATCTCCATGGTGCTGTCGCGCAGCGCGTCCAGCCACGGCGTTTTCTGCGGGCACCACCACCGGAAGTCCGACCTGATGTTGAGGAGGACTCGCAGTCGCGACTCCGGTCGCCGGGCGGTCAGCAACAGCTCGATGAATCGCAGTTTCTCGTCGAGGTCGGGCATCAGCGTGCACAGCTCGTGAGATTCGTCCACGATGATCCAGCGTTCCGGGTCCTTGATGCCGGGAGAGAGCAACCGCTCGTGCGTGGTCGCCGGGTGTGGCCCCGGTGTGATCAGGTGGACGGTCACCGGACGACCGGCGTGCAGCGCTGCTTCCTCAAGGACCGGCACTACGCCCGCACGCAGCAGTGAGGACTTGCCGCTGCCCGACGGGCCGGACAGCGCGGCGAAGCGTGTCGTACGCATGAGGGCGAGCAGGCCGTCCACGACCCGGTCACGCCCGAAGAACAGGTGCTGGTGGCTGCTGTCGAACCGCTCCAGCCCGCGATAGGGCGCCAGCGCGATGTCGTCGTCGCGAACCGCCGTCGATTCCTCGGATGCCCTGGTCCACTGTCGCTGCCACTCATCCGGATCTCCGCCGCACGCGCGGGCGAAGGCCAGCACGACGGCCAGGGAGGGCAGCCGGTCGCCGGCGGCGGCCTGGGCCAACGCGGTGGCCGAGTAGTGGGCGCGACAGGCCATCGAGCGGTAAGTGGGACTGCCGGCGGCCGCCCGCAGCGCCCGCAGTTCGGACGCGAGGCGCTGCACGGGACCTTCGCAGGGAGCCAGTGGCTTCTCGGGGCGGCCCATCTTTCCTTCCCGTTCGAGGGATACGCGTCCGACGTTGCCGGCGCCGGCCGAGTGGAACAATGGGGGTCGCTTGGAGTGGGTAGTCGCGACCGCGGAAATGGGTAGCGGCTCAGGCGTCGGGGCGGATGTCCGCAAGGGACGGTGATGAGGTGGTCGGGGCGACTGGCCGGCGTGATGCGGCCGGCTTCGGCCGGGGGTTCGCGTTCGTCGGGCGCCGCCACGAGCTCGACCTGGTGCTCACGGCCATCCGGCGGCCGCCGGCCGTGGTGATGGTCGAGGGCGACGCCGGTATGGGGAAGTCCCGGCTGGTGTGGGAGGCCGTCACCGTCCTGGGGTCGCAGGGGTGGCGGGTGATGACGGGCTTCTGCCATCCGCTGCGGGAGCCGTTGCCGTACGGGCCGGTAGTGGACGCGCTGGACAAGATCGGCCCGTGGCTGCCGGACTCCGGGCTGCCGCCGACCGCTGGTGCGCTGGCCCCGTTGGTGCCGGACCTGGCCGACCGTCTGCCGCCGGCACCGGTCAAGCCGGATAGTCCAGGCGCGGCGCGGCGTCAGTTGATCCAGGCCGTGCGGTCGGTGCTGGCCTCGGTCGGCCCGGTCGTCATGGTCATCGAGGATCTGCACTGGGTCGACGACGCCACCCGTGACCTACTCCTGCTGCTCGCCCGGGACCTGCCCGAGCAGTTCGCGCTGGTGGTCACCTACCGGGCCGAGGACCTGGCACCTGGGACGCACGCCCTGGGCGCGGCCTACCGTCCGCCGCCCGGCGCCAGCGGCACTGTGATCCAGCTGTCCCCGCTGACCGAGACCGACGTGGCCGACTTGGCCAGCGCGGCGCTCGGCGCCCAGACCACAGCGGAGCTGTGCGTGGTGCTCCATCGCCGCAGCGAGGGCCTGCCGCTGGTCGTCGAGGAAGACCTGATCACGCTGCGGGACCAGGCGCGCCGCGACGTCGGCGAGCTGGCGCGGGCCGAGGTGCCCGACGGACTGCGGGACGCGGTCACCGACCGTTTGACAGCCCTGTCCGCCGCCGGAGCCGCCGTCGTCGAGGCGGCCGCGGTGCTGGCCGTGCCGGCCACCGAGGCGCTGCTGGCCGCGGTGGCTGGGCTGGACGGCGAGGTGTGCGCGGACGGTCTGGTCGAGGCGTTGCAGGCGGCCGTCCTGCGCGAGACCGAGACCGGCCGCTACGCCTTCCGGCACGTGCTGGCCCAGCAGGTCGCCCACCGACACATCCCCGGGCCGCGCCGGACCCGCTTGCACCAGCGGGCCATCGACCAGCTCCAGGCCCAGGACCCGGTACCGCTGGTGCAGATCGCGCACCACACACTGGCCGCTGGCGACCAGCGGGGCTGGCTCGACCGGACGGAACAGGCCGCCGCTCAGGCCGTTGCTCTCGGCGATCCCGGCACCGCAGCGACCCTGCTGCATCAGATCCTGAACTGTCCGAAGGCGGAGGGCGAACGGCGGTCCCGAGCCGCGCTCGCGCTCGCCCGGATCGTCAACTTCGGCGTCGACTACGCCGCGACCGCCCGCGCGCTGCGCGCCGTCCTGGCCGATCCGCAGCTGCCGCCGGCGGCCCGGGGCGAGATCCGGCTGGGACTCGGTCTGGTCATGCTCAACATCGGCCGTGACCCGGACGGCTTCCGCGAGCTCGAACACGCCGTCGACGAGCTGGCCACCCTCCCACACAAGGCGGCGAAAGCGATGATCGCGCTGGCCCTGAACGACCGGGGCGGCGCCGCCGCGCACGCCTGGCACTGGCTCGGCCGGGCCGAGCAGGCCGTTCAGGACAGCGACGACGAGTCGAGCCGGATGTCCGTCCGGGCGACCCGGCTCATGCTGATGGCTCGGGAGGGCGATCCCGCCGTCTGGCCGCTCGCGGGCCAACTGTCTCGCCGAGACGACGACGGCACCACGCTGAACCAGACCTTGTTCGCGCTGGGCAACCTCAGCGGGGTGGCCGCCCAGCTCGGCCACGACCGGCGGGCCCGCGACCTGCTGGACGAGATCGAGAGTCTGGTCGAGCGGACCGGCCGTCGGCCGTTGCAGGTCGTCACTCGTGGCCGGCGGCTCGAGATCGACTGGCTGGCCGGCCATTGGACCGACGTGGACGAGGGGTACGCGGCTCTCGCGCAGGCCGACCCCGACAACCGGCTGGTCGGCATCAGTCGAGCGCTGTACCAGGGGTACCTCGCCCTCGCTCAGGGCCGGTGCTCCCGAGCCCTGAAGCACTTCTCAACCGCTGCAGAGCACGGCGGTAACACGTGCTCGGCATACATGAACATGGAAATCATCGCCGCCCGCACCGTGGGCGACCTTGCTCAGGGCGACCCGCAGTCCGCCTGGGCCAGAGCCGAAACGGGGCTGTCGATACTGCGCGGACTCGGTTCGTGGGCGCGCACCGGAGGTCTGATCCCGATCGCTGTCGAGGCCGCGGTGGCCTGCGGGCACCGCGCGGTCGCCGAGCAACTCGTGGCTGAGGCCGAGTCCGGGCTCCGAGGCCGGGACGCCCCGGTCGCCCTGGCCGAGCTGGACCTGGCCCGGGGGCTGCTGTTGCGGGAAACCGAGCCGATGCTGGCCGCCGAACACTTCGCCGAGGCGCAGCGGAGATGGCAGGAGATCGGCCGACCGTACGAGGTGGCCAAGGCTGCCGAACGCCGCGGTGACGCCTTGGCCTGCTCGTCTCCCGAAGACGCGGCGGCGTACCTGGCCGAAGCCGCGCGCGGCTTCGCCGAAATCGGTGCGACCGGTGACGCCGCCCGCTGCCAACACCGCCTGCGCGAACTCGGTGCGGAGGCACTGGGGCGACGCGGCCTCCGCCGTGGCTACGGGAACGAGCTGTCGCCACGGGAGATCGAGGTCGCCGAGCTGTTGGCCGGCGGCGCCACCAACCAGGACATCGCCCAGACCCTGTTCCTGTCGCCACGGACCGTCGAGAAGCACGTTGCCCGCGTGCTGACGAAGCTGGGCACGTCGAGGAAAGACGTTCACAACGCCCTGCCCGTGGCCAGGGACCGCTAGCTGTATGAGGCCATGACGTTGGTGACGCGGGTGTTGTAGTGGATGTTCCAGACGCTCAGGGCTGCTGATCGCTGGTGTTCGCTGGTCCATTCCCGGGCGTAGAGGAATTCCTCGGCCAGGATGCGGTTGTAACGCTCATGCTGGTTTCCCCACGGTGCCTTCCTTGCCTCGGCAACGCCGGCCGCTCGCAGATATCTCTGAGAGGAACCAGCAAGACGTCGTGGACCACGGCTGAGACAGCCTGTCGGGAGCGTCGCTAGGCCCTTGGCGTAGGTGACGCGATGGCTCGGGTGGCGTCGGTCCTGTGAGGACAACACGAAGACCGGATGTGCCGCTGCCCCTGCGGCGATGAGCACCGCCGCAGGGGCAGCAGGACGGCGACGCAACCTCGAAACGACAGCGTTCGTCGGCATCCTCCGCTGTGCACTGTTCAGGATGCTTCCTTGCCGCACAAGGTAATTCAAAACGCTCGTGCTTCCGGGACAGGTGCGGGACAAACCCGGCCGGTGATCGCTGGAGGCGGCTATATGCCGAGGTCCGGGCCGTGGTCGCCGTGAGAGGTGAGCTGCTCGTTCATGATCAGGAACGCGCCGAGGCCATGGGGATCGTTGGTCGCGCGAGGACGGGCGAGGTAGAACGCGGTGTCGCCGACGTTGGTGCCGATGCAGATGTCGGCGATGTTGGTCAGGCCGTCACTGCCGACCGACACCTGGGCCAGCACGCCCTTGTATCCCTTCTGTGCCACGGCTTGGTAGCTGTGGTCGAGGTAGCCCTTCTCCACGCCCTTGGACAGCATGTAGGTGAACATGGCTGAGCAGGACGTCTCGGTCCAGTTCCCGGACAGCGTGGGCTTCTCGGGCACCTGGAACCAGCGGCCGGTAGCCGGATCCTGGTACTTGCGCACGGCCTTGGCCAGGTTCTGCACGTTCTTGATGATCTTGGCGCGGTTGGGGTCGGACCGCGGGGTGTAGTCGAGGACGTCGACGGAGGCCATGGCGTACCAACCGATGGAGCGGCACCAGAACTCGGGGGAGTGGTGGGTGGTCGGGTCGGCCCAGCTCTGCGCGCCGGACTCGTCGTAGGCGTGCCAGAAGAAGCCGGACGGGTCGGACAGGTGGCTGCCGTAGGTGACGAGCTGCTTGGCGGCCTCGGCGTTGGCGTACTTGGCGTCGTTGAAGGTGGCGCCGTAGCGCTCCAGGAACGGCAGCACCATGTAGGTGCCGTCCAGCCACAGCTGGTGCTCACGGCTGGTGGCGTGCCAGAAGCCGCCGTCGGCGGTCCGCGGGTAGGTGTTCAGCCGGGTCCGGATCTGCAGCGCGGCCTTCTGGTACCGGGGATCCTTGGTCTCCTGGTACAGCAGCACCAGCAGATTGCCGGACTGCATGGAGTCCAGGCTGTTGAAGCTGTTGCTGACCTTGCCGTCGGCGTCGACGAAGCGGTCCACCCAGGCCTTGATGTAGTCCAGGTAGGTCTTGTCATGAGTCCGCTTGTAGACCAGGTACTGACCGTAGAGATACAACCCGGTCTGGTAGCCCCAGCTGCCGAGCGTGGCCGGCGTGAAGCGCTTCATGGTCGAGTCGACGACGGCCTTGGACCAGTCGGTGGTGGTCGACGGGGCGGCGGTGGCCGTGACCGGCAGGATCGGGACGAGGCTGGCGACCAGGACGATCCCGATCCGGCGGATCCAGCCGCCCCGCGTGCGCGGGCTGGGCATCGTGCTCCTCTCGATGGAGCCCGCGGCGGGAGGCTCGTTGCTGTCCCTGAACGACTACTCCGGTCACGCCCGTGACGTCAAGGCTGGACATCCGATCTATAGTCGTTGTGTTCACGTAGAATACGATTACATTCGCGAAGTCATCGGATGTATCAGTGGCTGTGGTGTTCGACTGGGCCGAACGCGTCAGGTCCCAGGCCGATCGGTTGAACCTCGTGGCTCCTACCTGCGTAAATCCACTAGTGTGCGCAATCCGATCGAGCGCGAGGACGGTGCGAACGCCTGTGGAGTCCAGAGACGGGGAGCCCCGGTCGAAGGGGTTCTGGGACTTCCCGGTCGGCGGTGTGCCGTTACGAACCGTCGTGCCGGTGGTGTTGGCGCTGCTGACCAGCGCGGGCATCGCCGTCGCGACGCTGATGCCCGCGGCCAACCCGGACGCCGCCGCGCCGCCGGTCGTCGTGCCCACCGGACCGTCGGTGGTCACCCTGCCGCCCGCCGGATCCCCGCCGCCCACCGGCTCGACCTCGCCCACCGGCGGGACGTCCTCGACCGGCGGCAGCACCACGACGACCACCGCGCCGACTGCCAAGCCGCCGGCCGGGCCGACGCTGCCGTCCCAGGTCACGATCATGCTCGACGACCTCACCGCCGTGTTCGAGCACAGCAAGACCACCCCGCAGTACGCCAACATCGTCAACGACCACGACGGCTGCGGCTTCAAGGCCGGCTGGGCCAGCTTCTGCACCGCGCGAGGCGATCTGTTCACCGTGGTCAGCCAGTACACCGATGCCGTGCCCGACAACCCTTTGCGCCGCTACCTGCCGGTGTTGCAGAAGCTCGGCGAGACCCACAGCGACGACACCAGCCAGCTCGGCGACGCCTTCGTCAACGACTGGCGGACCGCCGCCGCCGACCGCCGGTTCGACGACATGCAGCTGCGGGTCGGCCACGAGCTGTTCCTCACGCCCGCGCTGGCCATCGCCAACCAGCTCAACATCCGCAGCAGCCTCGGCGCCGAGGACCTGTTCGACACCGCGCTGATGATGGGCCCCAGCAGCAGTGACTGCGACGGCCTGCCCAAGCTGATCACCGAGTCCATCATCGAGGCCGAAGGCACCCCGGCCTCCGGCATTCCCGAGCAGAAGTTCCTGGCCGCCTTCAACAGGATCCGCCTCAAGCACATGCGCAACCCCTGCACCGCCGGCCGCCAGAAGGTGTGGACCGCCGCCGTGGACCGGGTGCAGGCGTTGCAGGGTTTGGCCGACAGGAACTGCTGGAACCTCAACCCGCCACTGGCCGTCGGGGCCGACTTCAACCTGACGATCAGGACGGTGAGCGAGTAACCGTCACCGATCGGGCCATGAGCTCGGCGGCGGCCCGGACCTGGGCGCCGTGGGTTGCCGGCGTCTGGGCGGTGATGACCAGGCGGTGCTCGTCGTCGAGATCGACCAGGTGATGGCTCTGCCGCCAGCCGTCGCCGTCGTGTTCGTACGCGAGTTCAACGACGTCGAACGCGGCCTCGGATTGCTGGTCCACCAGGGTTTGGCCCGGGCCGACCAGCTGGGCCGGCGGCGGGATCCGGTCGCGGCCGTACGGTCCCTGCAGGTAGATCGCGGAGCCGGCCGGGCCGAAGAGCAGGAACGGCGAGGAGCTGTCGTCGGCCGGCGGCGAGTCGATCGAGAAGCCCGCCGGCCAGTCGACGCTGAAGGGCGACGTCTCGATCCGCCAGCCGGCCTCGGCCGGTCCGGCCAGTACTTCGACGACCTCGCCGGGCGACCCGGCGTTGGTCAGCTCGATGTCCGCTGGCCCGGCGACGACGGCTGTGTGTGCGGTGTCGCCCTCCCAGCGGGTCACCCGCACGCTGCCCGGCCGGTGTTCAACGCGATCGAACGTGTACGGCCAGACCGGGATCAGCGTCATGCCGAAACCGGTCAGCCGGGCGTAGACGTGACCCATGGTGCGCAAGGATCTCATGCCGTCAACCGTTCCGGCGCTGGCGGTGGTCGGCGACATGAACCCGGGTGGCGCAGCGGCTGGCGCAGAACCGACGGCGGCCGTTGCGGGAGGTGTCGACAAAGGCGATGTCGCAGCCGGGGCGGTCGCACACGCCGGCGCGCGCGGGGTCCTCGCACAGCAGGTGGGCGAGGCCACCAGCGGTGTAGGCGCGAACACGGTCCACAATGGACCCACTGGGCACGTGGTAGTGCAGGTGGGGCGGCTTGCCGTCGTGACGGGAAATGTAAGGGGCGCTGGCGGAATCGGCCAGTAGGCGGTTGAGGAGTGCGACGCGGGTGTCCACATCGGACGTGGCGAACACCTCGTGCAGGCGGGGGCGCCAGGCCTGGATGGCCAAGGCCTCGTCGGGGCTCACGGCGGTGACGGCCATGCCGTGGTCACGCAACGTCGCCAGTACGGGGTCGGCCGACGCGAGGTTGACCAAGGCGGCCGCCAGCTGAGCCCCGGGACCGCCGTAAGGGTTGAAGTGCACTGAAGCATTACAGCACGCTGGTGTCATGACCGACGAGACCTGTCCGCGCTGCTCATGGCCGGTGAAGGAGCTGCCAGTCGAGGCTCGCCGCCCGGGGCGGCAAGGCGTGGAGTACCTGCGCTGCCTGTGTGGAAGCTGGCTGGCCACGGTGGAAGGAGTGGTCGTGGGCGCGACTCGGACCAGCTGACTGCGCGAAGATGATTGATTCACCTACTTTCGAAGCATGGACACGCAGCAGTGTGCAGTCGTAGTGTCCGTTCCCGACGATGACGTCGGCGGGAGGGCGCAGCCATGGAGATGGGCCGGCGATGGTTCCTGGCCATGAGCGGACTGGCGCCGCTCGCGGCGGCGGCACCGGGACAGCCGGACCCGAGCGGGCCGGCCCCGGCATCGGGTCGATCGAGAGACGGCCGGTGCGGCCACCGCTTCGCGTTCGCCCCGGACGGCAGCGGCTTCCTGCTCGACTGCCAGCGCTTCCAGATCCGCAGCGGCGAGCTGCACCCGGCCCGCATCCCGGTCGAGCACTGGCGGCACCGCATCCAGCTGGCCAAGGCGATGGGCCTGAACACCATCTCGATCTACGTGATGTGGAACTACGTGGAGCCGCGCCCGGGCGTGTTCGACTTCCGCAGCGAGCGCCGGGACGTGGTGGCGTTCGTCCGGCTCTGCCAGACCGAGGGCATGTGGGTGCTGCTGCGCCCGGGACCGTACGTCTGCGGCGAGTGGGACCTCGGCGGCATCCCGTCGTACCTGTTGGCCGCCAAGGACATCCGCCTCAGAGTGCACGACGACGAGCGCTACCTGGCGGCCGTTCGCCGCTACGTCGGCCAGCTCGCGCCGCGGATCCGCCCGCTGATGATCGGCAACGGCGGCCCGATCCTGATGGTGCAGATCGAGAACGAGTACGGCTCCTACGGCAGCGACCCCGCCTACCTCGACCAACTCCGCCAGCTGTGGCTGGACCAGGGCATCGACGGCCCGTTCTACACCGAGGACGGCCTCGGCCAGCTGGAACACAACCACAGCAACGTCACCGGCGGGGCCATCGCGCTCAGCGGCGGCGACGCGTCGTCGATCGCCGCCGCGCGCAAGGCGTATCCGACGGTGCCGGCGATGGCCGGCGAGGTCTATCCGGGCTGGCTGACCCACTGGGGCGACAAGGACTTCGCCGGACCGACCGACATCTCGGGCGACCTCAAGGCGTTCATGGCCGGCGGCCTGTCGTTCAACCTGTACATGGTGCACGGCGGCACCAGTTTCGGCTTCTACGCCGGGGCCAACGCCAACGACCTCTCCGGCGCCTACCAGCCCGACCTCACCAGTTACGACTACGCCGCGCCGATCAGCGAACAAGGCGTGGCCACACCGGAATTCCACCGCTACCGCAGCCTGATCGGCAGCTACGGCGTCACGCTGCCGGCGATTCCCGACCCGAAGCCGACGATCGTCCCGGCGCCGGTCACACCGGCCGTCCACGCCTCGCTGTGGGACAATCTCCCTGACGCCACAACATCACCCGACCCGGTCCCGTTCGAGATGCTCGGCCAGAGCTACGGCTTCGCCTTGTACCGAACGACTATCGCCGGCAAGGGTGCCCTCGACATCCGCTGGGTGCACGACTATGCCACCGTTTTCGTCGACGGGCACTACCAGGGCGGCCTGTCCCGCACGGTGATCCCGGACGCCGAGTCGACGAAGCTGAACGTCACCAACAACAACGCGCCGCTGACCCTGACCACGTCCGGCACCACACTGGACATCCTGGTCGAGGGCATGGGCCGGACGAACTACGGCCAGGCCATCGTCGACCGCAAGGGCATCCTGGAATCCGCCGCACTGCAAGGAAAGCCGCTCAAGGACTGGCGGATCTTCCCGCTGCCCATGGACGACGTCACCACCCTCAAGCCGACAGTCGGAGACCCCGCTCGTCCCGGACTGTTCTTCAAGGCCACGCTGCGACTGGACAAGACCGGCGACACCTACCTGGACCTGTCCCGCTGGACCAAGGGCGTGGTCTGGGTGAACGGCCACAACCTGGGCCGCTACTGGGAAATCGGCCCGCAGCACCGACTGTACTGCCCGGTGTCCTGGCTGCGGCCGGGACGCAACGAGATCCTCGTGTTCGACCTGCACCAGACCACACCGCAACCGATCAGCTTCGCCGCAACCTTGAGTTGAAAGGCGCATCCGCCGTGCGATCAACACTCCTGCTCGCGGCGGTCACGGCCGCTTCCCTGCTGACTCCCGTGACCGCCGCCGCAGCCCCGACGACCCTGGCCGACACGCCGCCCATGGGCTGGAACGACTGGGCCCACTACCAGTGCGACTTCACCGAGCAGACCATCCTGGCCAACGCCGACGCCCTGGTGTCGACGGGGCTGGCGGCCAAGGGCTACAACACCGTCACCATCGACGACTGCTGGATGGCGAAATCCCGTGACAGCAAGGGAAACCTCGTCGCCGACCCGGCGAGATTCCCCGACGGCATGGCCTATGTCGGCAAGTACCTGCACGACAAGGGCCTCAAGTTCGGCATCTACGAGGACGCCGGCACGCTCACCTGCGGCGGCTATCCCGGTAGCTGGGACCACTTCCAGCAGGACGCGGACCTGTTCGCCGGCTGGGGTGTGGACTACCTCAAACTGGACGGCTGCAACCTGCCCAGCGTGGCCGGCCAGACCGAGGAGCAGACCTACCGCGGGGCCTACGCCGCGCAGTCGGCGGCGCTGGCCAAGACCGGCCGCAAGATCGTGTTCTCCGAGTCGGCCCCGGCGTACTTCCAGGGAACGCCGGACTGGTACACGATTCTGGGCTGGGTCAAGCAGTACGGCCAGCTGTGGCGCGAAGGCTACGACGTCGCCACGTACGACGCGAACAAGCCCGACGCCAGCCGCTGGGGCAGCGTGCTCGGCAACTACGGCTACAACAACCCGATCGGCCGCTACGCCGCCCCGGGCAACTGGAACGACCCGGACTTCCTGATCGCCGGCGACCGGGGCATGACCGCCGACGAGTCGCGCAGCCAGGTCGCGCTGTGGGCGATGATGGCGGCACCGATGATCATGAGCTCGGACGTCACCAAGCTGTCGGCCGACGCCGTGAAGACCTTGGGCAACAAGGACATCATCGCGATCGACCAGGATCGCCTCGGCCGGCAGGGCACGGTGTACGCCCAGAACGGCACCACCGACGTCCTCTACCGGCCGCTGGCCAACGGCGACCGTGCGGTAGCCATCCTCAACCGGAGCGGTGCCGCCATCACCACCAGCACCACCGCCGGCCTGCCCAACTGTTCCTTCACCGCCAAGGATCTCTGGACCGGAAAGTCTTCGAACACCGTCAGCGCAACAATTCCGGCCCACGGCACCGCCATTTTCCGCGTCACCCCAGGCCAGAACTGCGGAACCGTGCGGCCGATCGGCCAGATCTCCGGCACCAGCGGCAAGTGCATGGACGACAGCAACAGCGGCACCGCCGACGGCAACCCGGTGATCCTGTGGCCCTGCACCGGAAACGCCAACCAGCGCTGGCAGCTGTCCAACGGCACCGTGCAGAGCATGGGCAAGTGCCTGGCCAACAACGGCAACAAGGCGGTACTGTCCACATGCGACGGTAGCGCCGGCCAGCAGTGGTCGTACCAGCTGAACGGCAACCTGGTCAACCAGAACCTGTGCCTGGACGTCACGGGCGGCGGCAGCGCCAACGGGACGGCGTTGGGCCTGTACGCCTGCGGCACCAACCAGCTCAACCAGATCTGGTCCCTGCCGGCATAACGGCCCCATGGACGGCCTGCCGGTGGTCCCCCGAACGGCCACCGGCAGTGCCTCAGCCCAGTCCCAACGCGTGCAGCGTCCGGTCCAGCGCCGCCTCCTGGAGCGCGGCGCTGTACGTGTCGGGGTCGGCCGAGGCCAGCGCCGCGGCGCCCTCGGCCATGCCCATCAACGCCAACGCGGCGGTCGACACCTCAGAGTCCGACCACGTGGGGGAAGCGGCGGCAACGAGTCGCCGGATTCGTTGCCGCCATGCCCTTGTGTTCATCCGATGCAGCTCGAGCAGCTCGTCGTCGCCGACCGTGGCGGCCAGAAACCCGATCCACACCACGCTTTCCACTGTGCCGGCCTCGGTCGTGGCCAGCCCCTGGGCCAGCACAGCTCGCAGCGCCTCCCGAGGCGTCGCCGCGGCGGCCTCCAAGGCCTCCACGCGGGCCAGGGTCCGGGCGTGCAGCAGCTCACGGGCGTGCCGGAGCAGCGCCCGCCGATTGGGGAAGCGGTGCATCACGAGACCGGTGGTGCAACCGGCGGCCGCCGCGACAGCGCGGATGGTCAGGTGCTCCAGCCCCTGCCGGGCCAGCACGTCCCACACCGCCTGTGACAGCTGCTCGGCCGCCCGCGGATTCGCCGCTCGTGACATGCGCACCCTTCCGTCCGTAACAGACGTTACCGTAACATCTGTTCCGTGACGACCATCGAACAGCGCCCCTGGACCGACCCGCACGGCGTCTACCTGCGGGAAAAGCAGCGCGAGGAGATCCTGACCCGCTACGACGGCGAGGACACCGAGCCCGGCGTGCACCCCAGCGCCGACGACGTGGCGGTGTTCCTGATCGCCTTCGACGACGCCGGCACACCGCTCGGCTGCGGCGCCCTGCGCCAGCTCGACGACACGTCGGCCGAGGTCAAGCGCATGTTCGTGGAGCCACAGGCCCGTGGCACCGGCGTCGCCACGGCCGTGCTCCGCGCCCTGGAGCAGGCGGCCGTCGACCGCGGCTGGACCACCATGCGGCTGGAGACCGGCACCGGCCAACCTGACGCCGTCCGCTTCTACGAGCGCGAGGGCTACCGGCCGATCCCGGCCTATGGCGACTACATCGGCAGCGACACCTCGCTCTGCTACGAGCGCGTGCTCAGCTCCGGTGTGCCAGCAGATGCTCGATGAGCAGCCGGCAGAGCTCCTCAGCCGCCTCCTCCGGGATCCAGTGCGAGACGTCCTCGACGATCTCCAGCCGGTAGGGCCCGGTGACGTGCTTCTCGGTGGCCAGCACGCCGGCCGAGCCGATGGCGTTGTCCTCGGTGCTCCACACCATCAGCGTCGGCACCTCGACCGGACCGACCGTGCTGCCCAGATCCATCGCCCGGTACCAGTTCAGCGCCGCGGTCAGCGCCCCTGGCTGCTGGAAGCGGTCCAGGTAGTGCTCGATGTGGTCCTCGGGCACCTTCCAGTCGTAGATCCGGCGCAGCTTGTCGGCCTCGTCGGCCAGCAGCGTCTTCTCCGCCGAGCCGGCCGCCCGGAACGTGCTGATGTACCGGGACCGCTCGTGCTGGTCCTCGTCCGTGGCGCGAGCGTGCTCGAACGCCGCCGGGTGCGGCACGGACACCGCGGTCAGGGTGCGCACGCGTGCCGGCATCGCCGCCGCGGCCGCCCAGGCCACGATCGCGCCCCAGTCGTGCCCGACCAGGTCGAACCGCTGCCAGCCCAGCTCGTCCGCGATCGCCGCGACGTCGCCGACCAGCTCCTCCAGTCGGTAGTCGCTGACGTGGTCGGGGCGCACACCGGGGGAGTAGCCGCGCTGGTCCGGGGCGACCGCGCGGCAGCCGCCGCCCCCGAGCACCCGCAGCTGCTGCTCCCACTCCAACGATGACTGCGGGAAGCCGTGCAGCAGCAGCACTTCCCGGCCGTCGTCGTCGCCACTGGCCAGCGCGTCGAAGGTGCCGGCCGGCGTGGCGATGCGCGTTTTCTCGATCACACGGTCGACTCTAGCGCCGCTGCCCCGCGCCGGTTCAGGCGACGCGCTCGAGCTCGCGATCCGTGGTCAGCGGCGCGGGCGTGAACCGGGCGATGAACTTGTCCTGCCAGAGCAAAGTCGCGCCCCAGACGCCCAAGCCGGCCAGCGTGGACAGCAGCGCCCCGGCGGTGATGTCGGCCGGGTAGTGCACGCCGACGAACACCCGGGAGATCGCGACCAGCGCGGCCACGCCCATGAAGTACGGCCCCCACTTGGCCGACACGAAGAACCACACCGAGATGGCCAGCGCGAACGACGCCGTGGCGTGGTCGCTCGGCAGCGACACGCCGGGGTCGTGGGTGATCAGCATGTGCACCTGGTGGGTCTGGAACGGCCGCAGCGACAGGTGGAACATTCGAACGGTCACCGACAGCGCCAGCGCGACGCCCAACGTGACGCCGACCTGGCCGATCCGCCACGCGCCGGCCGGCCACCAGCCGTCCTGCCGGGCCCGCAGGACCGTGACCACGGCGCCGCCGGCGAACAGCGGGAAGATCAGGTACTTGGCGGCGAAGACCATCAGCAGGTCCAGCGGGCCGAACGCGCCGGCAAGTCCGTTGACCATGCTGAAGATCTCGTAGTTCACGCCCGCTCCTCACCTGTTGTTGATCAAGGATGCCGCACCGGCCGTTGGCCCGGAATTCACCCCCCGGTCACCTTCTCCACCTTGCCAGGACCTTCGGCCGGTCGGGTGTACGGAAGGTCACACCGAACCGGATGATCGTCGCGTGCGAATGGAGTGACATGTCCACACCAGGCCTGCGGGAACGCGGGACGAGCCCCACCGGCGTGGCCCTGCTGCTGCACGGCGGCCGCGCTCGCAGCCACGAGCCCGCGACCAGGGCGAACCTCACCTACCTGCGGATGGTGCCGTTCGCCCGTGACCTGGCCCGCCACGGCCGCCGGCACGGTCTGCTCGTCGCCCAGCTCAGCTATCGATATCGCGGCTGGAACGCCCCGGACCTGGACCCGGTGCGCGACACCCGCTGGGCGCTGGACCGGCTGCGGGAGAAGCACGGGGAGCTGCCGGTGGTGCTGGTCGGCCACTCCATGGGCGGCCGCGCCGCGCTGCACGCCGCCGACGACCGCGACGTG
>DATJJB010000079.1:0-19671 GCA_035492655.1 Kutzneria sp.
TTGGTCAGGTTGGGGCCGCCGACCGCGCCGATGGTGGACGACCACACGACCAGCGACAGCGACCGGCCGCGATGGCGGGGGTCGGCCAGGTCGGTGGCGGCGAACCGGGACTGGAGATTGGCGGCGGTGCCGGCGCCCATCAACAGCATCGCCGGCAGGGTCAACGGGAACGAGTGCACCGACGCCGCGAGGATCACCAGCAGCGCGCCGAGCATCGACACCGTCCAGCCGAGGCTGAGCGCGAGCCGACGACCACGCGCGGCGGCGACCCTGGCCAGCGGCAATGCCCACACGGCCGCGCCGAGCGTGGTCATGGTGGACGCGCTGCCCGACCAGGCGGCCGAACCGGACAGATCGGCGGCCAGCACCGCGCCGACCGACACCGACGCGCCGATCCCGATGCTGCCGGTGATCTGCGCGGCCACCAGCACAGCCAGCGTTCTCCGTTGCGACACAGGGTGACCTTAGATCGTCGGCCGGCCACCCGTCTCGCCGTTACCCGGACTTGCGCGCCTTCGGTCGCGGTATCCGGTGCCGGGCTACGCCGACCACCACCGGCTGCACGCTCCACAGTGGACCTTCGAGCTCCTGGCGGCCGATGTCCACCGGCTCGACGTCGTCATCGCCGCGCCGCCGGGTCGGCGCGCCCTCGTAGCGCAGTCCGGGCAGCAGGTGCTCGTGCTTCATGATCACGCTGTGCGGCGCGACCGTGGTGTGCTCGCCGACCACCGCCCCGTACAACGGAACCGTGGCGTCGCCGAGGGTGGAGTGCGCGCCCACCTTGACGTGACCGATCTTGAGCACCCGGTCCTCGAAGGTGTGCGCCTGGAACATCGCGTTCACCGTCGCGCCGTCGCCGAACTCCAGCATGTCCGGGTCGACGATCTGGGCGAAACCCTCGCCGAGCGCCACCTTCTTGCCGATCTTCACCCCGATCCACCGCAGGTAGATCGGCAGCAGCAGCGTGCCCTCCATCGCCGACAACGGCTTGCCGGCGATGAAACCCCAAGCCACGTAGAGGAAATCCCAGCGGCTGCACCAGCACGACCACAGCGCGTGGATGCCTTCCTTGACCCGGCCCAACAGGGCCCACTTCATCGCCAGCACGGTCAGACACAGGAAGGCGCCGGTCAGGAAGCTGACCGTCGGCACGCCGAGCAGCAGTAACGCCGGCGTGTCAAGGAGTTCGTCGGCCTTCTCGACCCCGACCGTCCACAGTGACACCGCGGCCAGCGGGACAAGCGGCAGGGTGAACCGGAGCCACTCCCAGAAGTTCCGGTTGATCACGCGGATCAGCGACGGCTCATGGGTCAGCGACCGGTCGACGCTGACGATCTCGCGCTGCGGCAGCTCGAACGGCGGATGGCCGAACCAGGAGGTGCCGGGCCGGATGAGCCGGTCGTCGGCCACCGTGGAGATGCCGATCAGGATGTCCGGCGGCAGATGCTGGCCGGCGGCGATCACGGCGTGGTTGCCGAGGAAGGTGTTGGCGCCCAGCTCGACCTCGTCCAGCACGACCGTGCCGCGCTGGATCCGTGGGCCGCACAGGTAGATGCCGTCGGCGAAGAACGTGTCGGGGCCGATGGTGACCAGCTCCGGGACCACGTCGATGATCGTGCTGATCTCGCAGCCGGAGTCGACCTTCATGCCGGCGGCGCGCAGCCACACCGGCCAGAAGATACCGCCGGACAGCCATTTCCCGGCCGAGTCGACCAGGCCGGTCTTCAGCCACACGCGGATGTAGCCGAGGCTGTACCGGCTGATCGCGCCGGGCAGCACCGGCCCGAGCGCCCGAGCGGCGACGGCCTCCAGCGCGACCTCGTACACCAGCGAGAGGCACGCGCAGACGCCGAGCACGACGAGCAGCGCCACGTGATCGAGCGGATTCCTCAGTGCGGTGAGGAGACTGTCGTAGGTCAGGCCCAGTTTGGCCACGAGGAAGCCGGCGACGAAGACGAACGGGATCGACAGCGCCAGGCCGAGCAGGTTGCGGCAGAGGATCATCGCCAGGCCGTGGCCGCGCGGCGAGAGCGTCGGGCCGGTCACGGTCGGCGGTTCGCCGGCCAGGCCGGCCGGCCTCGCCGGCGCGCCGTCCCAACGTTCGCCCTCGGGCACGACGCTTCCCGTTGGCAGGTGGGACAACGGCGACAGCCAGGCGTTGCGGCCGACCCGGGCGTGCGGGGCGACGCCGGCCCGGATGTCGATCACCGCGCCGCTGTCCACGGTCACCGGGCCGATCACCACCTGGCCCTGTTCGAGGTGCACCAGGCCGAGCGAGGCGTCCTGGCTGATGGTCGCGTCGTCGCCGATCTCCAGCAGGTCCCAGCCGCCCTGCTGGAGGTTGACGCCGCGGTGGATGTGCACCCGCTCGCCGATCCTCGCGCCGAGCTTGCGCAGCACGACCGACGTGTACTCGGTGCCGGCGATGGTGCCCCACGGGATGAACCGCATGAACTGACGCACCAGCCAGATCCGGACGTGGAACGGGCTCCACACCGGCGTGCGCACCGCTTTGTACTGTCCGATCAGCACCTTCTTGGCCCGCACCGCGATCTCGATGGACAGCGGCGTGATGGCCAGCCGGACGACACTGAGCACCACCGGCGCGATGAAGATCAACCCGGTCAGGGTGATCTGCGAGGCCAGCCAGGGCAGCGCCTGGAACATCACGAAGTAGGCGATGATCGAGCCGACGGCGAGCTCCAGCAGCAGCCACAGCGCCTGCGCGATGGTCGCGCCGATCACGTCGACGGTGTGCCGCTCGCGTTGGGGGCCGCCGGTTTCCGTGTCCGGCACGGCCCGCCCGATGAGCTGGTCGATGGTGCGGGTCTCGTACAGGTCGCGGACGGTGATCGACGCGGTGGCGGAATTGGTGCGCAGCTTGGTGATCAGCATCGCGCCGTTGAGCGAGCTGCCGCCGAGATCGGTGAAGAAGTCCTCGCTGAGTCCGGGCAGTCCGGGCAGTTGCAGCACCGCCTGCACGGATTCGGCGATGAACAAGGTGATCGGATCGGTCGGCGTCGGTTGCGCGGTGTTCTTGCGCTGTGATTTCAGCACCGGCAGCTCGGTGCGGCGGAGTTTTCCGCCGGCCGTGCGGGGCAGGTCGTCGATGATGCCGAAGGCGCCGGGCATCATGTAGACCGGAAGTGCCTTGCGCAGCTCGGCCTTGAGTGCCTCGACGTGCGGCGGCTTGCGCGGATCGTCCGGAACCACGTGCGCGGCCAGCATTTCCGTCGCGCCTTCGCCCTGCACGCGGCAGGCCGCTTCGCGGATGCCGGGGCACTGGGCCAATACGGCCTCGATGGCCTCCAGCTCGATCCGGTAGCCCCGCAGCTTCACCTGCGAGTCGATTCTGCCGTGGTAGAAGAAGGTGCCGTCCGGGTCGGCGTGCACGAGGTCGCCGGTGCGGTAGATCCGGCCGAACTCGGGGTGGTCGACGAACTTGGTCTTGGTCAGCTCCGGCTGGTTGAGATAGCCCAGCGCCAGCCCGGGGCCGCTCATGCACAGCTCGCCCTTGTCGCCCGGGGCAACGGGTTTCAGCTGGTCGTCGAGGGCATGAGCCCGCATGCCCGGCACCGGCCGGCCGATCGCCACCGCCTCGCCGGGCACGATGTCCTGACGCATGCACGTGACCGTGCACTCCGTCGGGCCGTAGCCGTTGACCATCCGGCGGCCGCGCGACCAGCGCTCC
This sequence comes from Kutzneria sp., assembly GCA_035492655.1. Taxonomy (GTDB): domain Bacteria; phylum Actinomycetota; class Actinomycetes; order Mycobacteriales; family Pseudonocardiaceae; genus Kutzneria. The sequence goes on from DATJJB010000079.1 coordinate 3,692, forward strand.
GCGACGTCCTCCGGCAGCGCCTCGCCGCCCACGTACAACAGTCGCAGGTGCAGCAGTTCCGTGCGCGGATCGGCACAACCGGTGGCGCGCAACAGGGTGGGCGGCGGGCAGAGCACGGTGATGCGCTCGTTGCGCAGCCAGGGCACCAGATCCGGGCCGAGTCGGGCCGTCTCGTCGTCCATCGAGACCACCGTGGCGCCGGTGGCCAGCGCCATCCAGATCTCCTCGATCGAGGAGTCGTAGGCCGGTGAAGACCCTTGTGCCACCCGGTCTCCCGGCCCGAGGTCGAACTCCTCGACGTCGCCGCCGACCAGGTTGGCGGCGCCCCGGTGCTGGATCATCACGCCCTTGGGGCGGCCGGTGCTGCCCGAGGTGTAGATGATGTACGCGACGTCCTCGGCGGACGGCGGCGCGGGCAGCGGCAGCGCCGGCGTGGTCAGCGGCAGGTCGACGCGGATGATCGGGCCGGGGTAGCCGATCTGGCTCGCCCGCTCCGCGCCGGCGGCGTCGGTCAGCAGCGCCCGCGCCCGCGAGTCGCTGAGGATGTGCGTGACCTGGTCGTCCGGGAACCCCGGGTCGATGCACACATAGGCCGCGGCCGACCGCAGCACCGCCAGCTGCGCGACGTACAGCCGAGGCGTGGTGCGCCCCAGCATGATCGCCGCGACGGCGCCGCGGCCGACCGCCAGGTGCACCACGCCGGCCAGCAGCTCCGACTCGTGCTTGAGCTCCGCGTAGGTCAGCGTGTCGCGGGCCGGCCGGCTCGCCGCCGGCGGCACATCGACCGCGACGGCGTCCGGCCAGCGCACCGCTGCCTGCGCGAAGAACTCGTGCAGGACAGTCGGCGGCTCAGCGGTGGACGACATTGAGCATGGCCAGCAGGTGGTCCGCCAGCATCGGGCGCAGCTGCTCGCGCTCGTCCTCGGTGCGGTACCGGAAGCCCTCGATCCGGCCGCGGCAGGCGCTTTCCCCGCAGTGGCAGTCGAACGGCTCGGCCATCTCGTACTCGGTGCTCTCGTAGTGGAACGTGATCTCCTGCCACGGCTCGATCGGCCGCAGCGCGAAGAAGTCCCGGCCGCGCAGCTGGGCGTTGGGCGCGCAGCTGTGGTTGGTGAACCGCCAGAAGAAGCGGTCCATCAGCTCCTCGGGGGCGTGCCCGCCGGGCAGGTCGAGGTGGATGCCCGCGCCCACCTGGACCGAATAGCGGGTCGGCTCCTCGGTGATCTGCCCCTCCACCGCGAATAGCCGGCTGCCGGCCGGGAAATCGCGGAGCGCGACTAGTTTGAATTCGCTGTCCGCCCGTACGACCGCAAATCCGTCCGTGGCTGTCATCACCGGGGTCCTCCTTGCTCGTTTCCGGTGATGAGTACGTGTCGGGCCGGGCCGCCGGTTCACCGGTGAGCAGGTGTTGAAACCGGAAATCGGACGCAGATTGAACTATCCGGCAAGTATCCCGACAGCCGGTGCCGGGGCCGCCCGCGGTCGAAGCTTTCGATCAACACCTGGTGGGCCCGTCGGCGTGCTGGGCCGGCGGTGTACCGGGGCGACCGACCGCGACTTTCGCGGTGACCGCCGTGGTCGGACAAGACTGGCCACCTAGGGGGTGTGCCGGCAGCCAGGCGGCGTGGGCCGGCCGGCGTACCGCGTTGGCCAGCGCCTCGGGCGGCGCGCCGGCGGGGCGGGTCGGCCGTGCACCAGGGCCGGTCGAGACGACCGTTCTTGCGGGGTGGCGGTCGTTGTCAGCCTGCGTTTCGGCCGGCTAGCTGGGAGGTATGCCGATGGCGCGGGCGGCCTGGGCGAGTCGGCGGATGCCGTCGATGAGTACCTCGGGTGGGGCGCCCGCGAAGGTGAGGCGTAGGTGTGGGGCGGGCGGGTCGGCGGCGTACCAAGGGCGGCCGGCGGAGATGACTACGCCCTGGGCGGCTGCGGCGGTGGTGAGTGCGAGGTCGTCGACGTCGTCGGGGAGACGGACCCAGGCTTGCATGCCGCCCTGGGGGACGGTGACCGGGCGGAAGTGCGGGAGTTCGGCCGCCAATGCGATGAGCAGGGCGTCGCGGCGGGCTTTGAGTGCCGGGCGCAGCGAGGTGAGGTGGCGCTGCCACGCTGGCGATGACAGGAATTCTAGCGCTGCTAGCTGTAGCGGTCCGGCGACGAAGAAGTCGTCCATGACCCGGGCCGAGCGTAGGCGGGCCCCGGCGGCGCCGCGTGCGCCGATGGCCGCGACCCGCAGGCCCGGCGCGGCCGTTTTGGTCAGCGAGCGCAGGTAGATGACGTGGCCGTGGACGTCGTCGGCGGCCAGCGGCGGCGGGGCGGTGCCGTCGATGACCAGATCGCGGGCGAAATCGTCCTCGATCAGGAACGCCCCGAACTTCGCTAGCACTGCTAGTACTTCCGGCCGCCGCTCGCGGGACAGCACGGCCCCATGCGGATTCGCGTACAGCGGCTGGCAGTAGAAGACCTTCGCGCCGGTTCGTTCGAAGGCCGCGGCCAGCAGATCGGGCCGGACTCCGTCAGCGTCCGCCGGCACCGGGACCACGCGTAGGCCCGCGCTTCGCGCCGTCGCGATCGCGCCCAGATAAGTCGGGGCCTCCACCAGCACCGGGTCGCCCGGCCCGGTCAACGCCCGGAACGCCGTCGACAACGCCGCCTGGCCGCCCGGGCACACCACCATGTCGCCGGCCCGGAACGCGCCGCCGGCCTCGCGGGCGAACCAGGCCCGCAGCTCTTCCCGACCCTCGACCGGGCCTCGCGCCCAGGCTTCCGGCCGCCTCGACGCCCGGCCAAGGGCAGCCCCTAGCGCTGCTACCGGTTGCAGCTCCGGGTCCAGGTAGCCGCCTGACATCGGCACCTTCTCCGGCTCCGGCACCGCCAGCAGATCACGCAGCGATTCGTCGCCCGGCGGCTTCGCCCCCAGGGCCACCGACTGCCACTCCAGGTCGGGCACCTCCGCCGTCGGCCGCTTGGCCGCCGCGTAGGCCCCCTTGCTGGCCCGGACCTCGATGACACCCTCGGCGGTCAGTCGGCGCATCGCGTGCTGCACCGTCACCGGCGACACCTTGAGCTCAGCCATGATCGTCCGGACCGACGGCAGCCGTCCGCCCGGTCCCACCTGGTGGGCGGCCGTGCGCAGGAGTCGGATAACACCCTGCTCTGCGTTATCCTCATTCATGAGAGCCAAGGATAACGTTACTGCCCCTGACCGGGTAACGTCCGGCATCGCCCTCGGCGCGCTCGGAGTGCTGGCCTTCAGCCTCACCCTGCCGGTCACCAGGTACTCCGTCGCCTCCCTCGACCCGTGGTTCATGTCGTTCGGTCGAGCCGCGGTCGCCGGCGTGCTGGCCATCGGTTACCTGGCGTTATCCGGCTTGCCGCGCTTTGGGCGGACTCGATCCGGTGCTCAAACGGCCTCCTCCGCATCCCGATCGGCTGCCGGCCGGTCAGTGTCCGTGCTGGTCAGGCCGACGAAGACCCGTTCCCAGTTGCCGACTGCCGCCCAGCTGCGGCGACTGATCGTGGTGGCGTTCGGCGTGGTGATCGGCTTTCCGACGCTCACCTCTATTGCGCTGACTCAGGCGACGGCCGCGCACGGGGCGGTCGTCATCGCATTGCTGCCGGCGGCCACCGCGGTCTTCGCGGTGGTGCGCGGCGGCGAGCGGCCGTCGCCGAAGTTCTGGCTGTCGGCCGGCGCGGGCTTCGCGGCGGTGCTGGCCTTCGTCGCCGTCTCCGGCGGCATGGCCGGCGGCTTTCGGGCCGCCGACCTGTGGTTCCTTGCCGCAGTGGTGGTGTGCGCGCTGGGCTATGCCGAGGGCGGCGCCCTCTCCCGTGACCTCGGCGGCGCTCGGACGATCTCGTGGGCGCTGGTCCTGGCGTTGCCGGTGACGATCCCGGTCGCCGTCGTCAGCGCCCACGGCCTGACCGCCGCCCCGGCCCTGGCCTGGGCCGGCTTCGCCTACGTGGCGGTGATCTCCCAGTTCCTGGGCTTCTTCGCGTGGTACGCGGGGCTGGCCCGCGGCGGTGTGGCCCGGATCGGCCAGATCCAGGCCATCCAGCCGGTGCTGACTTTGGGCTGGTCGGCACTGTTGCTCGGCGAGCACATCGACGTCGTCACGGTGGTGGTGGCGCTGGTCGTGCTCGGCTGCGTGGTGCTGACCCAACGCGCCCGGTGATCAGTGCCCGTTGATCGACTAGGCGGCCGGCACCGGTTGGGGCGCCGGCGGGCCGACGTAGCGGGCGGCGGGGCGGATGACCTTGCCGCCGCCGGCCTGCTCGAGCACGTTCGCGGACCAGCCGATGACCCGGCTGGCGGCGAACGTCGGGGTGAACATGGAGCGCGGCAGGCCGCACTGCTCCATCACGACACCGGCGTAGAACTCGACATTGGCGTACAACTGCCGGCCCGGCTTCAACTCGGCCAGGATCTCGACGATCCGCCGCTCGACGGTGACGGCGAAGTCGGCCAGCTCGGGCCCGAAGCCCCGGGCCGCCAGGTCCAGCGCGATCTCCCGGAGCATCCGGGCCCGCGGGTCCTCGGTGCGGTAGACGGCGTGGCCGAAGCCCATGATCCGGTCGTCGGCCGCGACCTTGCCGCGGGCCCAGGCGTCGATCTTGTCCGGGGCGCCGATCTCGTCGAGGCTGTCCAGCGCTCGGTCCGGGGCGCCGCCATGCAGCGGGCCGACGAACGCACCGATCGCGGCGGACACCGCGGAGACGACATCCGAGCCGGTGGACGCCACCACCCGGGCGGTGAAGGTGGACGCGTTGAAACCGTGGTCCACGGTTGACACGAGATAGCTCTGAATTGCGGAAACCTGGTTTTCGTCAGGAACCTCGCCGGTGACGAGATAGAGCCAGTTCGCCGCGGCGGACAAGTCCGCACGAGGTTCCAACACCGGCAAGCCGGACCGCAGGCGGTACAGCGCGGCGAGGATGGTCGGCGTCACGGCGCTGACCAGCAGGGCGTCGGCCCGTCGGCGCGCGGGCGTCGCGTCCCAGACCGGCGGCAGGTCACGGGCCGCGCCGATCAGCGACAACGCTGTGCGCAGTCCGGCCAGTGGGCTGAACTTCTCGCCGGCGCGGGCAATCGCCGGCAGCACCTCGCGGACCTCGTCCGGCAGCGGGCGGAGCGCGGCGACCTTTTGTGCGAAATCGGCTTGCTCGCCGGCGTGCGGCAGCCGGCCCTCGACGAACAGGAACCAGACATCCTCCAGCGTCCTGGTCCGGGCCAGCTCGATCGCGGGGTAGCCGCGGTAGTGGTAGAAGCCCTCGGCGCCGCGCACGTCACCCAGCTCGGTGGTGGTGACCACGACGTCGCGCAGACCAGCCGGTACGTCCATCTCGACCTCCATCTCGACTGGATCCACTGTTGATTTGACAATCCACTATTGTCAATGTTGATACAGTCAATATGAACCGAGGAGTCGCAGGTCATGGCCGGCGCGAGTGACGAGCGTTACCTGACCACCGCCCAGGTCGCGCACCGGTTGGGCGTGAAGGAGACGACCGTCTACGCCTACGCCAGCCGCGGTCTGCTGCGCAGTCACAAGCTGGATGGCCGTCGCGGCAGCTTTTTCAGACAGGACGAGATCGACGATTTCGTCGCGAAGGGCCGCGACACCCGGCAGGCCTCCGGCGCCGTCGAGCGGATCCGCACCGAACTCACGCTGCTCGACGACGACCTGCTCTTCTACCGCGGCCGCAACGCCGGCGAACTGGCCCTGACCGTGAGTTTCGAGGCCGTCGCCGGACTGCTCTGGACCGGCGAACTCGACCAGACTCGCAGTTTCCACCGATATGACGCCCTGGGGCAGGTCGTACGCACGGCACTGGCCGCGCTGCCGCCCAAGACCGGCACGATCGACGCGATGAAGGTCGCCGTCGCCGTGCTCGGCGCGGTCGATCCGCTCCGGCTCGACCTGTCCACGCCGGCCGTCGTCCGCGCCGGGCAGAAGATCATCGGCGTGCTGGCCGACGCACTCCCCGGCGACGGCGAGACCAGCGGGATGTTGATCGCCCAGCGCCTCGTGAACAAACTCGGCGGCCGCCCCGTCGACCTCGGCCTGCTCAACATCGCCCTCGTGCTGCTCGCCGACCACGACCTCGCCGTCTCCACGGTCGCCGCTCGCGTCGCGGCGAGCGCCCGCGCGCACCCGTACGCCGTGGTCTCCGCCGGACTCGGCGCGGTCGACGGCCGCTACCACGGCGTGCAGAGCACGCTCGCCTACCGCTTCCTCGCCGAGGCGATGGACAACCCGCTACGCGCCGTCGCCGAACGGCAGCGGGCGGGCGGCATCCCCGGCTTCGGGCACCGCGTCTACCACGCCCACGACCCCCGCGCCGATGTGCTGCTCGGCCTGCTCCGCGGGCATCCGGACGCCGTCGAGGTGATGGCCACCGTCGACATGGTGATCGTCGCGGCCGACTCCTTTCCCAACGTCGACCTGGCGTTGGCCGCCCTGATGCACGCCTACGACATGCGCCCCGACGCCGGCGAGACGATCTTCGCCCTGGCCCGCGTCGCCGGCTGGCTGGCCCACGCGATCGAGGAGTACCGCGAGCCGGGACTGAGGTTTCGGCCACTCGGCGTGTACAGCGGCGTCCGCCCGGAGCGATGATCGGCCATGCGTTCCGCCAAGGACTTCTTCCGGCCGCTCGCGGTCGGCGCGCCGCAGCCGCCGCGGGAGATCCCGTTCCGGCCGTCCCGGATGATCCACTTCTTCGACCCCGGCAACGAGAAGATGGCGGCCAAGGTGCCCGATCTCGTGCCCAAGGTGGACGTGCTGCTCGGCAACCTGGAGGACGCCGTCCGGGCGGATCGCAAGGAAGCCTCCCGAGCCGGGTTGGTGGCCGTCGCCAAGGCCACGGACTTCGGCGACACCCAGCTGTGGACCAGGGTGAACAGCCTGGACTCGCCGTGGGGCCTCGACGACCTGCTGACGCTGGTCACCGAGATCGGCGACAAGCTGGACGTGATCATGGTGCCGAAGGTGGAGGGCGCCGAGGACATCCACTATGTCGACCGGCTGCTGGCCCAGCTGGAGGCCAAGGCCGGCCTGACCAGGCCGATCCTGGTGCACGCCATCCTGGAGACGGCCCGCGGCGTGGCCAATGTGGAGGAGATCGCCGGCGCGAGTCCCCGCATGCAGGGCCTGTCGCTGGGCCCGGCCGACCTGGCGGCCAGCCGTCGCATGAAGACGACCCGGGTCGGCGGCGGCCACCCCGGCTACCTGGTGCGCACGGATCCGGTGAACGACGACCTGACCGCCGGCCGGCAGACCTACCAGCAGGACCTGTGGCACTACACCGTCGCGCGCATGGTCGACGCCTGCGCGGCGCACGGGATCCTGCCGTACTACGGGCCGTTCGGCGACATCCGTGACGTCGTGGCCTGCGAGGACCAGTTCCGCAACGCCTTCCTGCTCGGCTGCGTCGGCGCGTGGAGCCTGCACCCGGTGCAGGTCGACATCGCGCGCCGGGTGTTCTCGCCGTCGCCGGAAGACGTGGCGTGGGCCCGCAAGGTGATCGCCGCGATGGGTGACGGCACGGGCGCCGTCATGATCGACGGGAAGATGCAGGACGACGCCACCGTCAAGCAGTGCCGCGTCGTCGCCGAGTTGGCCGACGCGCTGGCGGCCCGTGATCCCGAACTGGCCAAGGCCTACGCGGGGAGCCCAAAGGAGAGCACAGTCGATGACTGACCTGCGACCGCGCCGGTCGGCGCTGTACATGCCGGGGGCCAACGAGCGTGCCCTGGAGAAGGCCAAGACGCTGCCGGCCGACGCGCTGATCCTCGACCTGGAGGACGCCGTCGCGCCGGACGCCAAGCCGGCCGCGCGCGAGCGGGTCTGCGCCGCCGTCGCGTCCGGCGAGTACGGGCGGCGCGAGCTGACGATCCGGGTCAACGCCTGCGACACGGCCTGGCATGAGGAGGACGTGCGGGCCGCGGCCAAGGTCGGCCCGGACGCCGTGGTCGTGCCGAAGGTCAACTCCGCCGCCGACGTGCATGCCGTGGAACGGATGCTGGAGCAGGCCGGCGCGCCGGAGCGGACCAAGATCTGGGCCATGGTGGAGACGCCGGTCGCGATCCTGCACGTCAAGGAGATCGCCGCCGCCAGCAGTCGGCTGACCGTACTGGTCATGGGCACCAACGACCTGGCCAAGGAGCTGCACGCGCAGCACGTTCCCGGCCGGGCCCCGCTGCTCACCGGGTTGTCGCTGTGCCTGCTGGCCGCGCGGGCGTACGGCAAGCAGATCCTCGATGGCGTCTACAACGACGTGCAGGACCTCGACGGTTTCGCCGCCGAGTGCCGGCAGGGCCGCGAGTTCGGTTTCGACGGCAAGACGCTGATCCACCCAACCCAGCTCACACCGTGCAATCAGGCGTTCGCGCCGTCCGAGCAGGAGGTCGACCGCTCCCGGCGGATCATCGCCGCCTTCGAGGAGGCGACCGAGCGCGGCGACGGCGTGGTCACCGTGGACGGGCGGATGATCGAGAACCTGCACGTCGACGACGCCCGCCGGCTGCTCGCGCTCGCCGACGCCGTCGAGGCGATCGGTTGAACGCCATCAGCCACAACCCGCCGCCGAGCACGAACCACGGGTTCCACAGCACCAGGCTCCAGAACCGCTCGTCCGCGCTGACCTCGGAAATGCCGGTCAGCAGCGTGACTTCGATCAGCACGCCGCGGGCCACCAGGATCGCCCCGGCGAACTGACCGACTCGCTGCCACGGGTGCCGGAGCAGGCAGAACGCCGCTCCGGCAACCAACAGCACAGCCACGCCCCACAGTCCGAACAGGACGAACCAGGTCGGCCGCGTGGCCGCGAGATCAGCGCCGGCCGAGGACGCCAGTCCGATGTCCCCGCCGAGTGCCCAGTAGACGTGCACTGCCGCGAACAGCGCGCACCAGCACGCCGCCAACTTCCCCCACATGTCCAGTGATGCTAGACGAATCCGATGTGTCTAGGTACGGTAGACGGATGCCGGTTGACCGGGATCTGCTGCGCGATGCCCGCGCCGCCGCCGACGCCTGGGCCGAGGCGCAGGATCGTACCGAACTCGCCAAGGCCGACTACCACCACGCGGTGCGGCGGCTGCACCTGGCCGGGGCCTCGCTGCGCGAGATCGCCGACGCGCTGGACATCAGCCACCAGCGGGTGCACCAGATGATCGACGAGGCCGGCGGCACCGAGGGCTGGAAGCCGCGGCTCAAGGTCGGCGACTGCTCGTTCTGCGCCTCGACCGCCGACGAGGTCGACCGCCTCATCGCCGGGCCGGGCGTGTTCGTCTGCGACGGCTGCGTGCGGCGGTTCCGCGCGCAGCCGCCGCTGACGTCCAGCGCGGCCGAGTGCTCGTTCTGCGACCGGCCGGCCGCTGAGGACGGCTGGTTGGCCGAGCAGGCGGGCGTGCGAATCTGCGACCGCTGCCTGGAGTTCTGCGACGAGGTCCTGGCGACCCAGGGCTGAGGTCCGGGTCGCCGGGACTCGCGGCCTACTTCTCGGCGACGCGGGTCGCGGTCAGTGCGCCGTCGGCCTTGGTCGCGACGATGCCGACCTTGTCGCCGGTGTGCACGTCGCCGATCGCGGCCTGCTTGCCGCCCTTGCGGACCTTGGTGTCGCCGTTGACCGTGTAGGTGGCGGTGAAGCCGTCGTCGCTCTTCACGCTGATCGACGTCGCGCTGACCGTCTGCACGGCGCCGCGCTGCACGTCCACGACCTTGTGGTTCTTGCCGTTCAGCGTGACCTCGCCGTGCGCGACCCGGCCGAGCAGCGGCCGGTGCTTGGCCTTCGCCTTGTTCGGTGTGGGGGCGGACGACGCGGTCGGGGAGCTGGTCGGTGTGCTGTCCACGGCGTAGGCCACGCCGCCGCTCACCACCAGGGCCACCACCGCGGCGCCGGTGATCAGTGCCGTCCTGGTTCTGGGTGTCATGACACCACTGTGTGGCACCAGGCTGAACCTGGCCTGAAGCCTGCATGATCAACATTTTCGGGGCTGCACTAGGGTGTGCGCCGTGGCCGAGGTCGACTACTACGAACTGCTCGGAGTGCCGCGCGGCGCGTCGGCCGCCGAGGTGAAGTCGGCCTACCGTGCGCTGGCCAAGGTCATGCACCCCGACGCGGGCGGCACCGCCGGCACGTTCCGGCTGCTCCAGCTCGCGTACGAGACGCTGACCGACCCCACCCGGCGGGCCCGCTACGACCACGGCGACCAGCCCGAGCCCGCGCCGGCCGCCGCGCCGCGGACCAGGAGACCGGCGCCGCGGCGGGATTTCGGCGACGACCCGGACTACGTGCCGAAACTGCCGCGGCTCGATCCACGCGGCATTCCCTGGTGGCAGCTGGTCGACGTGCGGGAACGGGTGCGGTTCGTGCCGCAGGTCGGGCCCGGTCACGCCCCGGTGGTGGTGGCGCTGGCCAGCCTGATCCTGTTGCTGTCCATCCTGTTGGCGATCAACCTGAGCCCCTTTTTACTGGCCGTCGTGCTGGTCCTGCTGGCCGCCGCGGTGGTCGTGCTGGTCCGGATGGGCCGGGGTTTACTGGCCGCCAAGCGCGAGCACCAGTCGTTCACCGCCGAGATCGGCACCAGCAAGTCGTTCGGCCTGCCGGGGGACCGCGCCGAGCAGCTGACCGCCGAGCTGCTGGCCAAGTACCTCACCCGGTTGCCCGGTGTGCGCATCTTCCACGGGCTGGGGCTGCCCGACTCCGTCTTCGCCGATGTCGACCACGCGGTGCTGTGCGGGCACCGGCTGGTGCTGATCGAGTCCAAGCTGTGGCTGCCCGGGCATTACGAGGTCGACGAGGTCGGCGCGATGTGGCGCAACGGCCATCCGTTCCGCGGCGGCGCTGTCCGGCTGGAGGACTCGATCGACGCGTTCGAGGAGCTGCTGCCCGGCGTCGAGGTTCGCGGGGCCGTGCTGATCTATCCCAGCCGCGCCGGCGAGATCTCCACCGGCGACCCGGATGACGCCCTCGCGCCGCCGATGAGCCCGCAGCGCTTCGTCGCCGAACTGGGCCAGTGGCTGGCCGCCGATCCGTCCACTGTGGACCGCGACGTGTTCAGGACTGTGCTGGATCGGGTGGTGTCCTGAGTTGGCGGTAGGCCGGGCGCAGTAGGTCGGTGATCCGCTCGCCGCGGAGTTCCAGCGGCAGCGGGGCGAGCTCGTCCAGCACGGCGTCGGGCCGCTCGACGTGCTCGGCCGCCGCGACCGTGACGGGCTGCTGCCGTCGCCAGAAACCCTTGACCGGGGCGGTTTCCCGGGTGGTGCGGCGGAGTTCGCCCAGTCGGGACAGCAGTTCGTCACGGCCGCGACCGCGCCAGGCCAGCGCCTGGAAGGGATCCTGGTCGAACATCTCGGCCAGCAGATGGCAGACGGCGGCGAGATGGGCGCACGGCATGTCCCACGTGTCGCACGTGCAGTCCATGGCCAGTTCACGCAGGTCGTCCGGGAACAGCCGGAGACCGAGGTCGGCGAACATCTCGTACGGCACCTCGCCGGCCAGCAGCCGCGCGGTGTACAACGCCTGGGAGGCAAGGGCTTTCTCGACCGAGACCCATTCGGGTTTGGTGAACGCCTTGATGCCGATACGGCAGCGGTGTGTCTTCGAGCCGTCCTGGACCTGGGCGACGACCACGCTGGTGGACAACGACATGCTGAGCACCTGACCGGCGCGCGCGGCCAGCCGGCCCTGGCGCAGGCGCGAAGCCATGCCGAGGGATTCGAGGACGGCGACGAACTGGCCGCCGAGGCCGCTACTCACCGACCGCCTCCGGGGCAAGGGTGATGAGCTCCCGTAGCTCGCTGGTGGACATCTCGGTCAGCCAACTCTCGCCGGCGCCGACGACAAGTCGCGCCAGCGCCCGCTTCTCGGCGATGAGCCGGTCGATGCGCTCCTCGAGGGTGCCGACGCAGACGAACTTGCGCACCTGGACGTCCCGCCGCTGGCCGATCCGGAACGCCCGGTCGGTGGCCTGGTCCTCGACCGCCGGATTCCACCAGCGGTCCAGGTGCACGACATGGTTGGCCGCGGTGAGATTGAGCCCGGTGCCGCCGGCCTTCAGCGACACGAGCAGCACGGAAGGCCCGTCAGGCTCCTGGAAACGGGCGACCAGCTCGTCGCGAGCCCGCTGCGGGGTGCCGCCATGGAGGAAGGGAACCTCGATGCCGAAGCGCCCGGACAGGTGGCCGACCAGCATCCGTCCGAACGCGACGAACTGGGTGAAGCACAGCACCTTGTCCCCGTCGGCCAACACCTGCTCGACGATCTCCTCCAGCCGCGCCACTTTGCCGGATCGGTCGGCCACCGGCGAGCCGTCGCCGAGCAGCTGGGCCGGGTGGTTGCACACCTGCTTGAGCTTGGTCATCGCCGCCAGCACGAGGCCCTTGCGTTTGATGCCACGGCTTTCGTTGATCCGGCCGAGCATGTCGTCCACCACGGCCTGGTACAGCGTGGCCTGCTCGGCGGTGAGGTTGCACAGCTGGCGCACCTCGAACTTCTCCGGCAGGTCGTCGATCACCGTGCGATCGGTCTTCAACCGCCGCAACAGGAACGGCCCGGTGATCCGGCGCAGCCTGGCGGCGGCCTCCTGATCGCCGAAGCGCTCCACCGGCACGGCGAACCGTGCGCGGAAGGTGTTCTCGGTGCGTAGCAGGCCCGGGTTGAGGAAGTCCATCACCGACCACAACTCGGCCAGCCGGTTCTCCACCGGCGTGCCGGTGAGCGCCACCCGGTGCCGGGCCGGCAGCGCTCGAACCGCCTTGGCCTGCACGGAAGAGCTGTTCTTGACGTACTGGGCCTCGTCGAGCACGACCCGGTCCCAGTCCACTTCGGACAGTGTCGCCACATCCCGGGCGACCACGCCGTACGTGGTGATCACGAGGTCGTGCCGGGCCAGCTCACGGGCGTCGAGCCGGTCGTCGCCATGATGGATGTGCACGGACAGCGTCGGCGCGAACCGCTCGGCCTCCCGCTGCCAGTTGCCGACCACCGACATCGGACACACGACCAGCGTCGGCCCGCGCCCGGCGGTCGACACGGCCAGCGCCAGCAGCTGAACTGTCTTGCCCAGCCCCATGTCGTCGGCCAGGCAGGCGCCGAGCCCGACCCGGTCCATCAGGCTCAGCCAGGCCAGCCCGCGCTGTTGGTACGGCCGCAGCGTCGCGGCGAACTCGGCCGGCGTGTCCACGGGCTCGAGCCGCTTGTCGGCATGCTCGGACAGCAGCGACCCGAGCCAACCCTCGGCGTGCACATCGGTCACGGGCAGCGGCAGGTCGGCCTGCTCCGCCCACAGCACCTCGCCGGCGGTCATCCGGCCGTGACCGGACCGGCTCAGATAGTCGAGACCGGCGGCCAAACGTTTGCGGTCCAGGTGGAGCCACCGGCCGCGGAGCCGGACCAGGGGCACCTTGGCCGCGGCCAGCGTGGCCATCTCGGCCTCGGTGAGCGGCTCGCCGCCCAGGGCCAGCTGCCATTTGTAGTCCACGAGCAGGTCGAGGCCCATGCCACGCTCGCGGCCGACCGTCGCGACGGCCTGCGGGCTCCGCGCCGACAGGCGCAGGCCGAGATAGCCCCATTTGGCCGGCAGCAACACGGCGAAGCCGGCCTGGGTGAGCAGCGCCGCGTCGAGCAGAAAGGCATGGGCGCCATCGACATCCGTCCGCAACTCGGCCGGGCGGGCCTCCCGCAGCAGCTGTTCCAGGCCGCGATGCAGCCGGCTGGCCCGGCCGAGATCGGCCAGCAGCTGCCCCTGCGGATCGTCGATCCACCGGTACAGCACGTCGTCGTTGCCGTGCCAGACCTGCTTGGCCGGCACCAGCACGCTCGGGTCGTCGACCGACTGCAACAGCACTTCCAGCAGCCAGAAGTCGTCGTCCTCCAGATCGGGCGAGCTGAGCCGGAAGCAGGTGCGCACCGGGCTGTCCGAAGCCGCGCTGGACCGCCAGGCGTCGAGGGGCTTTTCCAGGCTGGGGAACGACTTCGGCTCACCCGTCAGCGCGGCGAGCCACCGGTCCAGCTCCGAGCGGCCACGGCTCAGCCGGACGCCGTCAAGTCGTTGCCGGACCGTGGCATCGACGACGGTGTCCACTGTGGAGTGCAGGATCGTGCCGGCGTCGGTGTCCAGCGACTCCGCGCGGCAGGCCGGCGGCATCGCCCCGGCCAGCGCGACGAATCGGGCGAAGTCCACACCGGACAGCACGGCCCGCCAACGGGATTCCTCGTCCGGCACGACACGTCCGCGCGACACCAGGTCCTCGGCGAACGCGGCGACATCGGCGAGGAACCGCACCGTGTCGCTGTCGTCCGGCAACGACGCGACGACCGCCGCGTCCACCACGCTCACCGGCACCTGCCACGGCCGCAGCCGCTGCCCGTCCGACGGATCGGTCGAAGCCAGCGGCCCGGTTTCGGTCGACGGCAAGGTGATCGTGCGGACCTCGGACGTGCCGTAGGGCGCGACGGCGAACGGATGCACCTCGCCGTCGGCGGCGCGGGGCAGGTCAGGATCCTCCGCCCACAGCGCCATCCGGCCGTCCGGGCCGCACAAACCGTGCAGCAGCAAGTCAGTCGACCGCCAGCTTGGCCAGGATCCGGTCCAGCTCGGCGAGATCGTCGGCCGGCAACGCCAGGAACGGCTCCGGCGGCGCGTTCAGGATGGCGGTGGCCTTGGCCGCCTCGGCCGCGCCCTTCGCGGTGACCGTGACGATCTTGCAGCGGCGATCCTCCGGATGCCGCGTGCGCTCGACCAGGCCGCGGTCCTCGAGGAAGTCGACGACCAGCGTGGTGTACGGCTTGTCGGTGGCCAGCGCGTCGGTCAGCTCGCGCATCGTCATCGGCCCGCGGGCCACCTTGTACAGCGCCTTGATCTTGATGAAGCTCATGTCCAGCACCTGGCAGACCTCGGCGCGCCGGTCGTGCTGCTCGAGCACCAGCGACCGCATCGCCTGCCAGGCCCGGCCCGCGGTCTCTGTGGTCATGACGTGGTCACCGGCATCCTGGGCTCGTCGGTCTCGAAGGTCGCCGCCGCGGTGTCGGCGGTGCGCCGAGCCCATCGGCTCGTGGTCAGGATACCCATCGCCAGAACGATCACGCCGCAGCCGACCATGATCCACCAGCCGAGGTGGCTGGCCGGCGTGAAACCGGTGGCGAACGGGCCGGTCACGTGCGAGGTGACCACCGAGCCGATGATCGCCACGCCCAGTGCGACGCCGAGCTGCCGGCTGGTCGACGCCACCGCCGCGGCCACGCCGGCCTGGGCGCGGGGCATGCCGGACACGGCCGTGTTGGTGATCGGCGCGTTCAGCGTGCCGAAGGCGATGCCGAACGCCACGTACGGCAGGAACAGCAGCGGCAGCGGCCAGTCCGCGGTGAGCTGGGTGAGCAGCAGGCCGCTGACGATGAAGCCGATGCCGGCGATGACCAGCGGCAACCGGGCGCCGCGCTGGGCAACCACCCGGCCGGTGATCGGGGCCAGCACCGCCGTGATGGCGGCGGACGGCAGGGAGAACAGGCCGGCCTCCATCGCCGTCAGACCGCGGACCTGCTGGAGGTAGAGGGCGTTGAGGAACAGGTAGCCGGCCAGCGCGGCGAAGCCGCTGATCGCGATCAGGGTGGTGCCCGAGAACGGGATGCTGCGGAAGAACCGCAGGTCGAGCAGCGGTTCCTGGCGGCGCGGCTCGTACAGGGCCAGGCCGATCGCGGCCAGCGCGGCCAGCACGAAGCAGCCGACGATCTCCGGCGAGCTCCAGCCGTGGCCCGGGCCCTCGATGATGCCGTAGGTCAGGCCGGCGAACAGGACGACCACCAGCAACTGTCCTACCGGGTCCAGTTTGCGGGCCCTCGGCGCGCGGGATTCGGGCACGAACCTGGCGGCCAGGATGATCGCCAGCAGGCAGACCGGCACGTTGATCCAGAAGATGGACTGCCAGCCCGCGGACTCCACCAGCGCGCCGCCGACCAGCGGGCCGAGCGCCATGCTCAGGCCGACC
>DATJJB010000080.1:0-8324 GCA_035492655.1 Kutzneria sp.
CCGGTGAAGTCGATGACCGCGAACACTCGACGGTGCGCGGTCCGCGCCACCTGGTCGAGGAAGGCGTCCACGGTGAACCACGCCGGCGCGAGTGTGTCGGCGGGTGCCATCACGTCACGGGCCGCGACCTTGCCCAACGCGTCGCGGCGCACGGCATTGGACTGCTCGCCGGCCGCGGCGGCCGTCAGGAACCAGCCGACCAGGCCGAGCCACACACCGTCCAGCACGTCGCCGCCGAACAGGAGGACGACGCCGAAGCCGATGAACAGGGAGCCGGTCAGGCGGCCGACTGTCGCGGTGATGGCGGTGGCCTTGACCGTGTCGCGGCGCCGCCACAGCACGGCATGCAGCACACGGCCGCCGTCCATCGGGATCGCCGGCAGCAGGTTGAACACCGCCATGACCAGGTTGACCAGCGCCAGCCAGGCCAGGCACGCCCGCACGACCGGCGGCCAGTCGGCATAGCCGGACACCGCGGTCAGCCCGGCGAAGACGCCGCCGACCGCGGCGCTGGCCAGCGGGCCGGCGAGCGCGATGCGCAGCTCCGTGCCGGGATTCGGCGCGTCACCGTCCAGCTCCGTCCGGCCGCCGAGCAGCCACAGGGTCACGGCCCGAACCCGCATGCCCAACCGCAGCGCGATCGCCGTGTGGGCCAGCTCGTGCGCCAGCAACGACGCCATCAGCAGCACTGCCGCCACCGAGCCGGCCGTCCAGTACGCCGCGGCCGGCAAGCCGGGCGCGGCGTCGGGCAGCACGCCGAACGCCACCACGTAGGCGATGAGCGCCACGGTGGCCAGCGCCGACCAGTGCATCCCGACGGGGATGCCGGACCACCGTCCACAAGGGATCGTGCCCTTCATCGCCGACCTCCGGGGCTCACTCGGCGAAGTGCGCCGGGCGGTGCGTGATGGCCTCGACGTCCTGCACGGCGGCTTCCACCAGCTGGTGGCCCAGATCGGCCAGTGCCCGCGCGACCGCGAGCTCGTCGCCGATCTCCGGCACGTTCAGGTCGTGCGGGTTGCGCCGGGCCCGGCCGCGGCCGATCGTCACCGTGGCGTCCTGTGTGGTCAGTCGCGCCTCGGCGCGGGTGTGGTCCTCGTGCTCGTCGATGTAGATCTCGATGTGCCACTTCCTGGTGTGCGGCATGGCTTCTCCTTCACCTCAGATGCTGCCGGCGGTCGTCTGTCGCAATGGGACGGTCGAGCGGGCGTCGCGCGGCCACGGCAGGCACGGTGTCCACGTGGCGCGGCGGTTGCCGCGGGTGGTGGTGCCGTGCGGGCCGGGGTCGTGCACGACCAGCACCGGGCACGGCGCGAGGTGCAGCGCCGACCTCATCACCGCCCCGCTCCGGCCGCGGCCGACCACCAACAGGTCGGAGTCGGTGCGGGTGGCGATGACCTCGTGCGGGTGCGAGCGGACCAGCTCGATGGACGTCGGCGGGTAGCGGCCCAGGCCGGCCATCACCTTCTCGGCGGCGATCAGGATCTCGTCCGGCTGCCGCTGCGTCGAGATGGGGTTATGGGTCAACGGATCGGGCACGGCGTGCAGCACCATCAGGTCCGCGCGAAGTGTCAGTGCCGTGTCGGCGGCGCGGGCGAGGACAACAGGATCGTCCGGGCTGCCACCGACCAGGGCGGTGACGAGGTGGCGTCGCCCGTCCACCGCGTCGTCGGAGCCCCGAACGACGACGATGTCGCAGTGCGCGCCCTGCACCGTCGGCACGACCAGGTCGCCGAGACCGGGGTAGCGGTGCCGGTCACCGCGGCAGCCGAGCACCAGGAGCTCGGACTCCCGGCCGGCTTCGGTGAGCGCGGCCAGCGGGTTGTCACCGGTGATCCGGATCCGCACCGGCAGCAGCGGGAAGTCGCGAGTGAGCGGCCGCGTGGACCCGCCGTGCACGCCACGCAGCACCAGCAGCTCGTCGCCGCGGTTCCAGGCGTGCCGGGCCGCCCAGCGAAGTGCGGTTTCACCCCACCGGGAACCGTCGGTCCCGACTGTCACCCTTTGTCCGCTCACGCGTTCACCATCACGCCGCGGCCCTGGTCGCCGGTAGTGCCGGTGGATGCTGCCGTTGGGGCACAAGGACCCCACCGCGACCGGCGGCGAACGGGACTTCCGCCCCGGGCTGCGGTGCGTTCGACTCTGCCCGTGCACGGCCCGCCGGGGCACAGTCGGACCGTGACTGCCGCGCCCACCCGATTCCGCCCGGACCACCAGCTCACCGCGCGGATGCTGCTGACGGTGTTCCTGCTGGGGCTGGTGTACGTCGCGTTCGTCGCCGCGCTGATCGTGCTGATCAAGTCCGTGGCGGTGGTCGTGCTGATCGTCGGCGTCCTGCTGGCGGCCCAGTTCTGGTTCTCCGACCGGATCGCCCTGTACGCCATGCGGGCGCGCGTCGTCGGCCCGGAGGAGGAGCCCGGCCTGCACGCCGTCGTCGACCGGCTGTGCGCCATGGCGGCGATGCCCAAGCCGCGCCTCGCCGTGGCCGACACCGATGTGCCGGAGGCGTTCGCCACCGGCCGCAGCGCCGACCGTGCGGTGGTGTGCGTGACCACCGGGCTCCTTCGCCGGCTGGACACCGAGGAGCTGTCGGGTGTGCTGGCGCACGAGCTGTCGCATGTCGCGCACCGCGACGTGGCGGTCATGACCGCGGCGTCGTTCCTCGGTGTGCTGGCCGGCCTGGTGACCAGGTTCGCCTTCTACTCGACGATGTTCGGCGGCGGCCGTCGGGCCGATCGCGGCGGCCAGGACGTCTTTGTCGGCATTCTGCTGGTGATGGCCGTGTCCGCGGTGGTGTACGCGATCAGCTTCCTGCTCGTGCGCGCCCTGTCGCGGTACCGCGAGTTGGCGGCCGACCGCGCCGGCGCCATGCTGACCGGCCGCCCGTCGGCGCTGGCGTCGGCACTGACCAAGGTCACCGGCACGATCGGCCGGATCCCGACCCGGGACCTGCGCACCGTGGCGCCGCTCAGCGCGTTCTTCCTCGTGCCGGCGCTCGGCGCGCGGCCCGGCCTGGCCGGTCTGCTGGCCACCCACCCGAGCCTGCGCCGTCGGCTGGACCAGCTCGCCGAACTGGCCCGGCAACTGGGCGACGAGGGCTGACCGATGGGCTTCCTCGACACGCTGCTCGGCCGGACCAAGCCCGTCCGGCCCAACCTCGACGTGCTGTTCGCCGTGCCGACGGCCGCGCAGAACTCGTTGGCCGGGCTGGGTTTCGAGGCCACCGGGGTCGGCGCGGTGTGCTTCAAGGCGGCCGAGGGGGCGGCGGCCGGCCGCTCGCGCGCCGACGTGCGGGAGCTGCTGACGCTGGACCGCACCCAGGAGGTGGAGCTCGTCGACGACGAGTTCGGCTTCACCTGGGCCGTGTGCCGGCAGGCGGTCCCGGACCTGTCCGCACTCGTCGTCTCGCTGCACGTCGTCAACACCACGTTGGTGGAGGCCGGTTTCGGCGCCATGTTGCTGTGCACGGCGATCGGCTTCCGCGCGGGCGAGCGCCGGCTGGGGCTGGTGTACCTGTACAAGCGGGGGACCGTGTACCCGTTCGTGCCCCGCACCGAGTCGAGCCGGGACAACGCCCTCGAACTCCAGATCGGCGCGGCTATCGCCGCCGACCTGCCGACCGAGTCCGACGTGTCACGGTGGTTCCCGATCTGGCACGCACCCGTGCCCTGAGTCCCCGTCAGCGCTCGGCTGACCGGTAGGCCCAGTCCAGGAACCGGCGCACGCCGTCGACCACGTGGCCGCTGCGGATCGACGGCACCACGTCGAAAGCGTGCTGCGCGCCGACGAGTTCGGCGTACGCCACCGGGTTGCGCGAAGCGGCCCGCAGGCGCTCGACGAAAAGCCGGGCCTCGGCCACCGGCACCAGCAGATCGTCTCGCCCGTGCAGCACGAAGAACGGCGGTGCGTTCTCGTGCACCAGGTCCAGCGGGGAGGCCGCCCGATACACCTCGGCATGCCGGGCGGGGTCCTTGCCGACGACCACCCTGGCCAGCAGCCCGTCGCGGCGGCGGATGCTCGCGGCGGTGCCGGAGGTGGCGGCGAAGTCGTAGACGCCGTAGTGCGGCACGCAGGCCTGGACCGAGGTGTCGGCCTCCTCGAAACCCGGCTGCCACCGCGGATCCCCCGCGGTCAGTGCCAGCAGCGCGGCGAGGTGGCCGCCGGCCGACCCGCCGGTCACGGCGAGGAAGGACGGGTCGGCGCCGTGTTCGCCGCCGTGCGCGCGGATCCAGGCGACCGCCTGCTTGAGGGCGACGAGGTGCTCCGGCCAGCGGGCCTTCGGCGACAGCGGATAGTTGGCCGAATAGCAGACCCAGCCGTCCTCGGCCATTCGGCGCACCAGCGCCAGCCCCTGCTGGTCCTTGTTGCCGATCGTCCAGGCCCCGCCGTGCACGTGGAGCAGCGCCGGCCGGCCGGGCGGGAGGTCGGGGCGGTGGCACACGTGCAGGCTGCGGCGGCGACCACCCGGCGGCGCGTACGAGATGTCGGCCGTGCGAACGACGTCCGGGTGGCGGCGCGGCAACGGCCATCCGAGGTAGGCCAGTGCGGCGATCGGCGCCATTCGTGTGCTACTGGGCGAGCAATCCTCACCCAACGCCTCGTGCAGTGCGCGGTCGACCTCCAGCCGGGTTCGGTGCCCGGTCGCGGCCAGCAGGCCGAGTCCGGCCACCGTCGCGGCCGCCAGTGCGACGCCGAGCCGGTCCCCGCGGCCGCGCATGCCCTGTCGCGCAAGGTGAATGCCGGTGTCGAGCGCGGTCAGCACGGCCAGCTGGGGTGCGAGCTCCGCCGTGAGCCAGCCGGCGAAGAACGCCGGAATGCTGGCGGACGCGCCGGAAACGAGGCCGGGCAGCGGCCGCAGCGCGGTGGCGGTCAGGCCGAGTCCGACCACCCGCCGGGCCAGGAATCCGCCGCGCATCGGGCTATGGTAGCCGAACGAGAACATGTTCTACCCTGGCCCGGTGGAACCGCTCAGCGGCTTGGACGCGAGTTTTCTCTATCTGGAGCACCAATCCCAGCCGTTGCACGTGTGCGCGCTGTTCGTGCTGGACGTGGCCGGACTGCCCGGAGGTTACGACTTCGGGCGGTTCCGCGCGGCGCTGCACCGGCGCGCGCGGCGGTGGCCCGAGTTCCGCCGCCTGCTCCGGCCGACGCCGCTGCCGCTGGGCCGTCCGGCGTGGCACGTGCAGCCGGACGTCGACATCGGGCGGCACGTGCGCCGGCACGTGGTCGAGGGCTCGGCGGAATTGGCCGGGCTGTGCGGGGAACTCGCCGCCCTGCCGCTGGACCGGAGCCTGCCGCTGTGGGAGATGCACGTGGTGGAGGGGCTGGCCGACGGCCAGGTCGCGGTGTTCGCCAAGTTCCACCACGCGGTCGTGGACGGGGTCGCCGCCGCCAATCTCGTCGTGCACCTGTGTGATCCGACGCCGGAGGAGACGGACGACGGGAGTGCGTCGGAGCCCGTGGCGGACAGCCGGGTCGCCCCTGTGCGGGTGCTGGACGCGGTTGTGCGCTGGCCCTGGGAGTTGGCGCAACTGACGTGGCGCACGCTGCCGATCCTGCCGGACTGGCTCGCCCGGTTCGCCCGTGGCGAGGCGATGCCGCTGCCGTTCACCGCGCCCCGGCTGTCCTTCAACCGCCCCATCACCGACACCCGTGCGGTCGCCTTCGCCGGCATGCCGCTGGCCGACGTCAAGCGGGTGAAGAACGCTTTCGGTTGCACGGTCAACGATGTCGTGCTGGCGACCGTCGCCGGGGCGCTGCGCCGATACCTGGCCGCCCGCGGCGAACTGCCGAGCGTCCCGCTCATCGCGATGGTGCCGGTGGCGGTGCGGGAGAGCCGGCCGACGGTCGGCACGAACCGGGTGACCGGGATGTTCAGCTCGCTGCCGACGCACCTGGCCGACCCGGGCGAGCGGGTGCGCGCGGCCGCCCGCGCCACCCAGGTGGCCAAGCAGCAGCACGTGGGCATCGACCCGCTCATGCTGTACGACTGGGCCCGGCTGCTGGTCAGCGACGTGTTGGGCGTCGGCGCGAGCCTGTACGCCCGGTTCGGCATGGCCGACTGGCATCCCGCCGTCTACAACGTCCTCGTCTCCACCGTCGCCGGCCCGCCGATGCCGCTGTACCTGGCCGGCGGCCGGGTTGTGGGGCTGTACCCGTTCGGGCCGGTCTTCCACGGCGTGGGGCTGAACATCACCGCGGTGTCCTACGCCGGCGACGTCAACGTGGGCGTGCTGGCGTGCCACGACCTCGTGCCGGACCCGGCCGAGATCGCCGCCCAGCTGCCGGCGGCCCTGGACGAGCTGGTGGCCGTCTGCGTCTAAGACCACTGTTGTCGTGAGTCGCCAAGTCCGGCTTGACGGCCCTGCGGTAACAGATCACCGCACAGGCCAGCCGGACGAATGCCGTGAAGTGGACGGCCTTGCGCTCGTAACGACGCGGCGCGGGTAAGGGGTGCGTACCCGCGGGTCGGATTCTCGCGCGCACGTTCGAGTTTCGCCAACTGCCTGTATGAATGATCAGGTCGGTGAAGTGTGACGGACCACGGTATCTGTCACCTGACCACCAGTGGAGGGGACGCCGCGACTTGGCCGCCGCTGTCCTGTTCGGAGGAACCCTTCGGGTTTGGCTTCGGGTGTTCGGGTCTACCGTTCGGGTCGCTGAAGACCGGGCAGGATAAACCTGGACAACGTCCCGGTGCCGAAGCTTGACCCGGTGCCCGGCGGTGCCTCACCTCCCGGCCGTTCTGGCTGTTCTGGACCACCGCCGAAGGCAAGCCGCGCTCGCACGCCCCCGACTACTTCGCGCGTCTGGCCGACGGCACGGCTCTGGGGACCGATGTCCGGCCGCCGGACCGGATCAAGCCCCGAGACCAGGTCGCGTTCGACGCCACCCGCACGGCCTGCGACCAGGTGGTGTGGCGCTACGACGTTGCCGACCAGCGCCTCCGGCGCTGGTCGGCAACGTCCGCTGGCTGGCCGCCTACAACCATCCCCCCGGCACCGCCTGGCCGACACCGCGGCCGCGCTGGGCGCGGCGTTCACAGCCCCGGCCGGACTGCTGGCGGCGCCGAACAGGTCGGCGACCGATCGCGGTCCTGCCGGTGTTCTACCACCTGCTCTGGCGGCGCGACGTGCACGTCGACCGCGCCGGCGCGCACGACGACACCGACCTCGTCGTACCAGCGAATCGCCCCGTTGACCACGCGGGCGGACACCAGCCGGGCGGGCCCGGTACGTCCAAGCGTTGCCGTGCTCGGCCAGATGCTGCTTGACCTTCGTGAGCGAATGCTGCGGCGGCGCCGGTGAGCAGCCCTCGCGGAGGCCAAGCCCGCCAGGCCTCTGGCGTGCGGTTATCTGCCGAGGGCTCAGTGCCAACCAGTGCAGTAGGAGAGCCCGTTGACATTGATGCACCCGCGCACCCAGTAGCCGGGGCCGTCGTACTCCGGGTCGGACCAACCCGTGTAGGTGGTCCCGTAGGCGTTCGAGACCTGGTCCTGCCAGCCGTTCCAGGTGGCGCCGCCGTTGGTCGACACGTCCATGTACGCGACGAAGTGGTCGGCGTTGGACCACGCCCTGACCTCCATGTACTCGTGGTGGTCGGAATAGAGGGTGGTGGCGACCTCGACGGAACCCACGCCCGGGAAGCCGTCCTGGTGGCAGTAGTACGTGCCAGGCTCGTCACACGTGCTATCGGCGTGCGCGGCGCCCGAGATGCCGACGACGCCGATGGCGGCCAGCGCTGTGGTGGCGATCATCGCACCGATTCGACGCATTGTTTCCCCCGTAAGGTTCGGTATGCCAGCTGCGCTGACGTCATGGACACGGGTCTTCTGGTCGTTCTAGGCGACTGGCTTCCTGCCAGCCGACAACCGTCAGCCTGTCCGTGCTCGGTACCCGGTCGGTACCCGACGGGTACCCCCGGCCTGGCTCCGTGGGCTGATGTGCGGTGGCTGAGCAGCCGTCCCGCCCGCACTGTCGATCTCAAAGCCGAACTCAACGACCCGGCAGCCTTGCTGGCGCGAGAAGCCGATGCCAAGATCACCGCCTCGGTTCTGAACCCCATGGGAGCGGGAAAAGCTGGCGCGGACTACCCGGCCGCCGTCGTCCGCACGCTCGTCGGCGACTTCCCGAGCCTGGCCAACTCGCTCACCGCCGAACTCGTCCGGGCCGCCGTCGAGCGGCAACATCGGCAGCCGGAGCCGACGTTCGAGTGCATCGTCGACCATCCGACGCTGTCGACCTGGAAGCTGGTTCTCCGCCGGGACGAACCCGCACGCCTTCGTCTTCACCTGACCACCCGAAGGCGCGGCGCGCATCGCGGAC
>DATJJB010000081.1:0-10653 GCA_035492655.1 Kutzneria sp.
AGCGGTTCCCGCAGGGCGTCGAGGGCGTGGCGCAGTTCGGCGGTCGGATCCCACGCCGAGTCGTCGAACTGCGTGCGGTCCTCGTAACGGCGCAGCGCCGGATGCCACTCCGACAGGAACGGCCGCAGCACCTCCTCCATCAGCCGTTCCGCCACTTCGCCGAAACGCTGCGAGGAATCCGGGCCGCATTCCCGAAGCTGCTCCCGGGTGAACGCGAAGATGCTGTGCAGAGAGGAAATTGCCTCCCGCAAACCGCCGCCGCCCAAGGGGCGCACCGGAACCCGGTGCGCCAGCTCGACCTGCACGCGGAACGCCGCCGCCCGCTCACGTTCGTCCACCGCGAAGTCGTCCCGCTCACGGCGGGCCGCCAGCGCGGCGGCGCTGATCCGCTCGTGCCGCGCCGGATCGGGATCGCTGTGCCGAATCACGTGTGCGACCACCGCCGGCACCTCCAACGCGCTTCCGCCCACCAGCCGCACCACAGACTGCCTCGACAACCGGTCGACCGCCAGTCCGACCGGGCCAAGACCATCCAGAACGGGTAACGGCATCGGTTCCGGCGCGAACGCCGTCACCGCGCGCAACACGTCCAGCCCGGCGTCGCCGGCCGCGTCGACCTCGGCCAGCAGCCGCTTCGCGGTCGTCTCCAGCACCGGCCAGTCCCGGGAGAACAGCCGCCGCCGCACCGAGTCCAGGCCGACCGACCGGGCCGAGCCGGCCAGGTCCAGCAGCGCGCCCGGATGCCCGCCGACGGCGTCCACCAGCTTGTGCGCGGACTCGCGGTCGCCCGGCGCCTCGACCTGGTTGAGCACGAGCCGGATCGCTTGCGCCGCCGGGAGTTCCGAGACTTCCACGCTGGTGCCGAGCTCGGCGTAGCCGGCGTCGGTGGTGGTGAGGACGCTGGCCGCGGTGGGATGCGGGGAGAGCAGCCGGCGGACGTGGTCCAGGTCGAGCCCGGCCGGCACGCCGTCGACCACCCAGAGGCTGGGGGCTCGCTCAGCGTGCAAAGCCAATGCCACTCGATCGGCGGCGTGACCATTGCCCTTGGCCCCTAAAGCTTCCGCGATCGCGGTCAGCTGCTCCGGCCACGGATCAGTGGCGGACAACCAGAAAACGCCGCCGGGGAAGGTCGCGCCGAACTGCCGTGCGTACTCGGCGACCAGCGAGGTCGTGCCGATGCCGCCGACCCCGTGCACGACCGCGACCGGCTCGCCGCCGCCCTCGGTCAGCGTGGCCGACTGCGGGTGCAGCGCCGAGTGCAGCCGCCACAGCTCGGCCGTGCGGCCGACGAAGCGAGGCGGCGGGCGGTGACCCGGGGCCGGCAGCCACAGCGGGGCGCGGCCGTGGACCACGGCGTTGATGGTCGTCGGCAGCTCGTCGACCTTGCGCGTGACGGCCTCGGTGAGGTGGCGCAGCTCGGCCGACGGGCTCCAGAACCGGGCGTCGCGCAGCTCGATCGGCTCGATGTGCGCGGTACCGCGCTCCGGGTTGACCACGAGCACCCGTCGCAGCGGGTCGCCTTCCCGTTGTCCGGCAAGGAAAGCCGTGATCAGCTCCTGCTGGCAGGCGCGGCGCGTCGGGTAGGCGTGCGAGTAGTAGGCGAGCAGCAGTCGGGACCGGCCCAGCTCGGCCATGATCGTCCGGGACACCGAGTCGAACCGGTGCACGCCGACCTCGTCCTGGAAGACCCGCAGCCCCCGCGCCCGCAGCTCGGCCGCCAGCGCCTCGGCCGGCGTGGTGTCCGACCGGCAGTAGCTGAGGAACACGTCCCAGGCCATCGGCCCCTACCTCCTCCGGTTAACTCCGTTGGGGGACAGTGTCGAGCCTGACGGACGGGTGAATCGCAAGCCACCTACTTGCCATAATTCACGAGGTAGCGCTACTCGGCGTGACGGATCATGGCGCGCCGTCACGGTGGGTCGTCGACCTGCGGACGGCAGTCCTCCACCGTTCGCCAGGGCCGGCTCACTGTATGTCTACTTTCCCGCTTATACGGGATTCAGCTGCGTTCCGTGACTATGGTCCATGCACTTGCACAGGGGCTACGCTCCCGCACTTGACACCGTCAGGGATGGGTGTGTGGTGATAGACCCGTGGGTTGTCGGGCTTTGTGGCGTGACCGTTCTGGCGATATCCAGTGCGGTCGCGATTGCGGCCTACATGAGACCGAAATTTTCGGTGCCGAACGCCGGCGGCACCGCCGACGGCCCGTTCGCGGACGCCGACCTGATCGGGCCGGAACTGCGCGACTGGGCCGCGTCGCACTACCGGCGCACGGTTCCGGTGCTGCGGGTCTGGCAGCACCGGGCCTGGCTATACGGGGCGGCCCACTACTACGCCGTCGGCTGGACCGTGCTGATCTCGCTGTCGCTGCCGTTCCTGATCCCGTACGTGACCGACGGCAACGGCTCCCGGCTGCTGGTGCAGGCGCTGTCCGTGTTCGGCGCGGTGGTGTTCGGCCTGCACAGGACGTTCAAGGCCGAGGAGAACTACGGCAAGTACCGCCTGCACGAGTCCAGCGTCTACACCCTGGTCCGCAAGCTCGTCGACGACCCCGACCAGCTCGGCGGCACCGACGCCGAGCGCCGTCGCCGCTACCTCGCGGAGATCGAGCGGATCCGGGAACGCGCCCGCAACGACGAGATCAACAATCTGCCCAGTCCATCCTCTCCGCCCCGCGTCGGCCCGGTCACGTCCATTCCGGAGCAACGGGACGACGGTTATCGATCGGCCGCCGCGGGGCCATTGCGTGGAGGAGCTTCTCCGTGAGTCAGCGAAGCCGGGTGAGCGGTGTGTGGACACCGTCACCGATAGAACGAGAGGCCGCGTGGGAGCTGTATGTCGAGCTCGCCACGAGGATTACGACCGTGGAACAAAAACCGGGCGCCGGAATCGTGAGAGAGGAACTCAACAGCATTTACTCCCTGTTCGCCTGCACCCGCGACATCCTGCGCAAGTACGGTCCCGAGCTGGCGCCGAAAGGCCGGGCCGGCGGGGTCACCTTCGCCGGCATCGCCGTGGAGATGGTCAACACCGTGCTGCGGCCGCTGCTGACCAAGTGGCACCCCGCCCTGGCTGAGTGGGAGGCCGTTCGGCTGGCCGGCGACAGCGTGGTCGTGCACGAGCGGGCCTGGGACCAGATCGACGCCCTGCGGGCCGAGGTCGCCGAGACCCGTCGCGTGCTGCTGGAGCTGGCCGCCGTCCTGCACGACGCCATGCGCATCGAACCCTTGATCGGCGCACAGGGATGACCCGCGACATGTAACGGATTTCAGTCCTCTGCTTCGGGTTCCGTCTCCAACGCCTCGGCGATCCAGGCGGCGACCGGGAGGTCGCGGTTGGTGCACTCGGTGGCCAGTCGGATGGTCCAGCGCAGGGCCTGCATGACCACCGCCGCCACCTCGCTCGGCGCGGCGGTGCTCAGCGCGATGTCGATCTGCGCGCGGGCCGCGTCCTGGTCGCCGTGGACCTCGGCGAGCAGGGTGCGGACCGCGGTGCGCACCGGCGGGTCGGCGTCGTCGATGGAGACTTCCTGGCCGTCGGCGTCGTAGACCTGCATCTTGACCGGGGTGGCCCCGCCGGAACCGAGCGCGGCGACCATCTCGCTGCACTCGCGGAACAGCATCAGCACGAGTTCCTTGCCGTCGACGTCGCCGTCGGGCGAGGTGTCGACGAAGGTGGTCAGCAGGCTGATCGCGGCGCCGTCGTCGCCCGCCTGGGCGGCGGCGAGCGCCTCGCCCGCCGTGCTGACCATGCGCTGTCGTCGGTCCGGATCCGGTTGGTCCACGGGGCCCATCTTGCAACACAACCGGGACCGGCGGTGATCCAATCGGCCGTCCGGGTTCAGGAGTGCTTGAAACGCCAGGTCTTCGAGTCGGTGAGCACGCAGAACCCGGGCGACATCACGATCACGCGCAGGGTGCCGTCCCGCATGTCGTAGTCCATGCCCTCCACCTCGAACGTGCCGCTGCACGAGCTCTGCAGCGGCAGCTGGCCGAGAGCGCTCACATGGGCCGACACGTCGGCGCCGGCCAGCGGACCGCTCAGATCCAGTTGCAGCAACGGCTTCGTCATGCCGTAGAGCGATCCGTCCGGATCGTCCGACGCGCACAGCAGCTGGGTCGGCGAGGTGAAGTCACAGCCCTGCACGTCGCGGATCGGGTGGTCGGGGCGAATGGCGAAGGCGTACGGCAGGTTCTGGCCCGGCGTGGTGAACCGGACGCCGGGCATCGGGTAGACCAGAAGGCGGTCCATGGTGCCCCACTCGCCGGACACCAGCCACTGCCCGTCGGGCGAGACGGCGGCGAACGAGTTGTTCAGCGCCTCCCAGGACTCCAGCTTGTGGGTGTACTCCGACCAGCTGCCGTCCGGCGCCTGCACCCGGAACATCTTGGCCCCGTTGTTGTCGCTCTGGTACGGCTCGATGTAGTAGCCCAGACGCGAACCCGGGTCGCCGACGTGGTTCCAGCCCTTGACCGAGTCGGCGATCGGCACCGTGCCGATACCGGTGTACTGGATGAAGCTGGAGTTGGGCCGGACGACGGTGGCCAGGCCCTGGCTCTCGTCCAGCGCGCGGGCGTGGTCGGAGCCCTGGATCACCCAGGCCCCGGTGTCGGCGTGCGCGATGCCCGGCACGATCACGGCGATCGCCACCGCCAGCGCGGCGGCCAGCGTCTTCCTGCCCATGAGCCCCAACCCTTCGTCGCGTCTGCGGCCGCGCCCAGAGGTACCAGTCCGGAGCCAGAATCTGAAGAATTTTCGCGATCCTGTCCGTGACGGGACGGATAACTGTGAACGATCCGGGCTTCTCGCGGCGGCGGGCGGGCTCCTACCCTCGGCTGAGTTAGGGAAGTTTCCTAACCATATAGGTGAATAGTGGAGGTGTTCACATGACCAGCAAGCTGCTCGCTGCCCTGCTCGGCATCGGCTTGCTCATCGCGGGAGCCGCCCCTGCCCAAGCTGCCGCTACACCGCACAGCACCACGTACACCATGTACGTGACGTTGTACGGGGCGCTGGACAACGACCCGCCCGGCAGTGCCGACATCGCCTATCCGCAGATCCACTCGAAGGCCGGTGGCACGGGCACGTACAGCAACCCGGTCACGTTCGCGACCAGCAGCTCCGAACTGGCCCCGGGCACGCGGGTGTACTACGCGTATCTGAAGAAGTACTTCATCATGGAGGACAGCTGCGCCGCCTGCATCTCCGACTGGAACAGCGGCAAGAAGCGCCATATCGACATGTGGGCCGGCAACTCCACCAACTCGGGCATCCTGGCCTGTGAGGACAAGCTGACCCGCAGTGGCTCGGTGATCGTCAACCCGGCGTCCAACCTGACCGTGGACACGACGCCGATCTTCAACACCAGCACGCACAAGTGCTACTCGCCGTGATCGCACGGTGACGCAGCGGTCCGGTAACGCCGCACCGGGCCGCCCGATGTGACAATTCTCCGCCGGTGAACGCTGTCGCCAAAGGGTTGCAGGTACCACAATCTGCCTGTTGCATCCCCGAGCCCGGAAGAGGCGGCGACAGATGGCGGACACCCTGCGGACCCGACCGCTGGCCCGGTCGGAGTGGGCGAGCATCGGCGGCATGGCCGGCTTCGTGCTGGCGCTGCACGTGATCGGCTGGGGTTCGCTGATCTTCCTGGTCTCGCCGGCCAACTACCAGGTCGGCAACGGCCAGGTCTTCGGCATCGGCCTCGGCCTGACCGCGTACACGCTCGGCCTGCGGCACGCCTTCGACGCCGACCACATCGCCGCCATCGACAACACCACCCGGAAGCTGATGTCCGAGGGCAAGCGCCCGCTGTCGGTCGGCTTCTGGTTCTCGCTCGGTCATTCCTCCGTCGTCTTCGGCCTCTGCGTGCTGCTCGCGCTGGGCGTGCGGGCGCTGGCCGGCGAGGTCGCCGACGACGGCTCCCCGCTGCACAGCTGGACCGGCCTGGTCGGCACCCTGGTCTCCGGCACCTTCCTGGTCATCATCGGCATCATCAACCTGGTCGTGATGGTGCACATCATCAAGGTGTTCCGGAAGATGCGCTCCGGCGAGTTCGACGAGGCCGAGCTGGAGCGCAGGCTGGACGAGCGCGGCTTCATGAACCGCATCCTGCGCGGCCTGACCAAGGCCATCAGCCGGCCGTGGCAGATGTACCCCACCGGCCTGCTGTTCGGCCTCGGCTTCGACACCGCCACCGAGGTCTCGCTGCTCGTCCTCGCCGGCGGCGCCGCGGCGTTCTCCCTGCCCTGGTACGCGATTCTGACGCTGCCCGTGCTGTTCGCCGCCGGCATGAGCCTGTTCGACTCGATCGACGGCTGCTTCATGAACTTCGCCTACGGCTGGGCCTTCGCCAAGCCGGTCCGCAAGGTCTTCTACAACATCACCGTCACCGGCCTGTCCGTGGTGGTCGCGCTGGTCATCGGCCTCATCGAGCTCTGCCAGCTGCTGGCCGAGAAGTTGGACGTCACCACCGGCGTGCTGGGCTGGATCAGCGAGCTCGACCTGAACGTGGTCGGCTACGTGATCGTCGGCCTGTTCGTGGTGACCTGGCTGGTCGCGCTGGCGGTGTGGCGCTTCGGCCGCATCGAGGAGCGCTGGGAGGTCAAGGCCTCCTAACGGAGTGCGGCCCAGCCGGCGCCGCGCACGATGCCCTCCTTGATCAGCGCGCCGAGTCGTCCGGTGATGACCTTCTCCTTGGGGCGGTCGAAGGCGTCGACCCGTTGCACCAGGCCGTCCTTGCGGCCAAGGCTGATGCACTGGATGAAGTAGCGGTAGCCGAACGGCTTGGGCTCGGTGCCGGCCAGCCGGGCGGCGATCGCCTTTGCGGTGTACTCGGCCATCGGTTCGGCGGTGGCGCAGGCCATCCGCAGTTCCTGGCCGTCGACTCGCACGACCGCGCTGTCGCCGACCGCGTAGATGTCGGGATGTGACACCGAACGCTGGGTGTCGTCGACCACGATCCGTCCATTGTGGTCGGTCTGGACGCCGGCCTGCCTCGCCAGTTCCGGCACGCGGAAACCCGTTGTCCACACGGTGATGTCGGTCGGCAGCTCCTCGCCGTCGGTCAGCACCACGGCGTCGGCCAGCACCTTGGCCACCCGCGCGCCGGCACGGACCTCGATGCCCAGCCGGCCGAACACCCGGCCGAGGTGCTGGCGCGCCTTGGCCGAGAGGCGGCTGCCCGGCGCGTGGCCGGCAACCATCCGGACGTGCAGGCTCGGGTGTTGCTCGGCCAGTTCGGTCGCCGCCTCGATCGCGGTGAGACCGCCGCCGACCACGGTCACGATTCCGTTGGCCGGCAACAGTTCCCGCAGCGCGGTGGCGTCGGCGTGGCCGGCGACCGTGTGCGCGTTCTCGGCCACGCCAGGGATCCCGCAGTCGTCGGCGACGCTGCCGAGGGCGTACACCAGCGTGTCGTAGCCGATCACGCGGCCGTCGACGTCGATCTCCTTGCGGGCCGGGTCGATCTCCTGCACCCGGCCGATGACCAGCTCGATCCCCGTGCCCCGCACCGACTCGGCGAGCGGCCGCACTCGCAGGTTCTCGCCGGCCGCGTGCTGGTGCAGCCGGATCCGTTCGACGAAGTCGGCCGCGGCGTTGACCAGGGTGACGTGCGCGGTGCTCCGCTTGGCCAGACGATGCGCGACGATGAGGCCCGAGTAGCCGGCGCCGATGACGACGATGTTCGTCATGTCCAGGTCCCTTCACTTGTGGTGACGGGACTTGAACCGGGCAGCCGCGCGATTCCTGACAGGGCGGCTATGTGTGCTGCGTCACCTGTCGGATCAGGTGGGTCAGCTTGTCCGGGTTGACGATCGCGCGGAAGTCGGTGATCAGGCCGTCCACGATCTGGAGGTTGATCACGACCGACAGCTCGTCGTGGATGAAGGCCAGGATGGCCGGCTCGCCGTTGACCTCGTCGATCCGGATCTCCAGGCCCTCGACGTCGCTGGCCAGCCAGTTCAGGTACACCGCCGCCCGCTGGCGGCCCCGGATGGGCTTGCGCGCGGCCTGCCGCTTGCCGCCGCCGTCGGCCCAGGCGACGACGTCGTCGGCCAGCATGCCCTCCAGCGCGGCCATGTTGCCGCTGCGCGCCGCGACCAGGAAGTTCTTGGTGATACGGAGCTTCTCCGTGCCGTCGGCCTGGTAGCGATGCCGGTCCTGGGCCACCCGCTGCTTGGCCCGGTGGTAGAGCTGCTGGCAGTTGGCCTCGGTCAGGTCGAGCACGTCGGCGATCTCCCGGTGGCTGTACTCGAACGCCTCGCGCAGCACGAAAACCGCTCGCTCGGCCGGCGAGAGCCGTTCCATCAGCAGCAGGAACGCCATCGACACGGACTCGCGCAGCTCGAACGTGTCCAGCGGGGTGGAGGAGGTCAGCAGCGGCTCCGGCAGCCACGGCCCGAGGTAGCTCTCGCGGCGGGCCCGGGCCGAGGTCAGCCTGGTCAGACACAGGTTGGTCAGCACCTTGGTGAGCCACGCCGCCGGCTCTCGGATTTCCGCCTGATCGGCCGCGTGCCAGCGCAGGTAGGTGTCCTGCACCGCGTCCTCGGCCTCCGCGGCCGAGCCGAGCAGCCGGTAGGCCACCGCGAACAGGCGCTGCCGGTGCTGCTCGAAGTCCGCCACCCGACCGAGTCTAGGCAAGCCTTGACCCTCTCGTAGCGAGAACTCCTAGCGTGGCCCCATGAGCTGGTCGATCACCCAACTGGCCCGGTTGTCCGGGGTCACGGCGCGGGCGCTGCGGCACTACGACGAGATCGGCGTGCTGCGGCCGGCCCGCGTCGGCGACAACGGCTACCGCTGGTACGAGCGCGAGCAGCTGCTGCGCCTCCAGGAGATCCTGCTGCTGCGGCAGCTGGACATGGACCTGCCGACCATCGCCCGGATCCTGGACGGGGAACACGACCGGCTCGCCGCGCTGCGCGACCACCATGCGCGTCTGCTGGCCGAACGCGACCGCGTCGACCGGCTGGTGCGGACGATCGCCAGCACCATCGCTGATCTGGAGGGGAGCACCACCATGCCCGACAACGAGCTGTTCGACGGTTTCGAACTGAGTCCGGCCGCGCTGGACGAGCTGGCGGCCAAGTCCCCGGCCTCGTCCAAGCGCTACTTCGACGAGCTGCGGGCCAGCACCGCGAACTGGACCGAGCAGGACTTCGCCACGGCCAACGAGGAGGCGGCCAACAGTGAGCGCCGGCTGCTGGCGTTGATGCTCGAACAGGTGCCGGTGGGCGATCCGCGGGTACTGGAGCTGATGGCCGAGGCGCATGCCGCGGAGCAGAGCGTGCTGGTGCTGACCAAGGAGGAGTACTGCGCGCTGGCGCGGGCGTTCGCGGCCACGCCCGAGCTCCGCGCCCACCTCGACGCCCGGCATCCGCAGCTCGCCGAGTACCTGCGTGACGCCATGCTCGCGTATGCCGCCACCCGGCTCAGCTGAAGCCCCCGATCGGGTCATTTAGGCCGGGATAGCCTGGCCGAATTACTCGAACGAGCGACGACGGCCGCTTTCGAATCACGCCGCACTGCGGCTACCCTCCGAAGTCGGACCAATTCCGGCCGGGGGTGCCGCGATGAACGTTGGACTCGATCATTGGCTGTGCCGTGAGCTTCCCGCGGAACTGGCCCGCCGTCCCGGATTTCAGGGGCTCGCCATCGGCGGCTCACATGGCACGGGAGAGGCTGACGAGCATTCCGACCTGGATCTGTTCGTGCTGGTGGCCGAGGACCGGCTGGCCGAGGCCCTCAGGGGCGAAATCGAGCTGGTGCCGGAGACGATAGGGACGGACCAGGCCCGCTATCTGCCCGAATTCGGCGTGCGTATCGCCGTGCTCAGCGCTTGTTTCGGTCTGGTCGAATTCTTCTTCCTGACCGAGTCGACCGTGCTGCCGACGCCGCTGCGGGCGAAGAACCGAATGCTGTGGGATCCGTGCGGCCGGTTCGCGGCGCTGCTCGCATCGTCCATACGGGCGGCCCGCGATCCGGCCGTTGTTCGTCGGCATCGCAATGGGGCGGCGGTGGATTTTCTGATCGGCTACACCTCCGCGGTGAAAAGCCTCCGCCGCGGCCATTACGGGGCCTGCCTGACCCGGCTGGACCGGGCCCGCAATCTCGTCTTCAACGCGCTGGTGTCCGGCGACCAGTGGTGGCCGACGCACGGCGTGCCGACCCGGGACGCGCTCGCCGCGGTGGGTCTGTGGACCACCTTCCTGGACACGGTGCCGACCGCCGATCCGGCGTCCGCGCGCTGGGCCCTGCTCGTGCTCGGGCGCCTGGGCCGCGATCTCATCACCGCCGATCCGCTGTGCTCGGACCTCGTCCGCCGACACGCCGCCGAGGCGCTCGCCACCATCGCGCGGGATCTCACGTGATCCCGGTTCGGTACGTGAACGAAGCCCTGGCCAGGGCGTTCGTCGAGTACTGGGGTGTCGTGGCGGTACGCCGCGAGGTGGTCGCTCTTGCCGACATTCGGTCGACGATCCGAACCGTGCGCGCGGACCGGCTGCGCAACGCGCACGCGGTGCTGGCTCGGCAACTTGGCTCAGGGTTGCGGCTCTATGAGCCGGTTCGGTACGCGGCTCGTGGCGTGGCCCTGGGCGTGGTCGTGGAGTCGTACGGCGACACCGCCGTGTTGCTGGACGGCACGAACCG
>DATJJB010000082.1:0-2182 GCA_035492655.1 Kutzneria sp.
GTGATCGCGTGGGTGTTGCTGGCCGCCGGCTGCCTGGTCGTGGTGGCATCCTCCCTCGCCGCGGTGCTGGTGCGGGACTTCTACCGTCGCCTGCACTGGCTGACGCCGGTGACGTCGATCGGCGGGCCGCTGATCGGTCTGTCCGTGTCGGTGGCCAACGGCTGGAGTCTGACAACAGCTGTTGTCATGCTGACCGTGGTGCTGCTCGGGGTCACGGGGCCGGTGCTGACCGCGGCGGTCGGTCGGGCCGGGGCTCAGCGAGACGGGATCGTGAAGTCGTGACCCCGCTGCTGGTCGTGGCGTTCCTGCTGGTCGCAGCGGGTGGCACGGTCGTGGTGCTGACCCACGAGCCGTCTCGGCAGGCCGTCACGCTGTCGGTCTACGGTGTGCTGCTGACGCTGCTGTTCGTGCTGCTCCAGGCCCCGGACGTGGCGCTGTCGCAGGTCGCGGTGGGTTCGGCGGTGGTGCCGCTGATGGTGCTGCTGGCCGTACGCAAGGTGCGGGGCAAGCGGTGACCCGGTCGGCGCGGTGGATCGTGTTCTGGCTCGGCGCCTGCGGCGTCGGGGCGCTGATCGTGTTGGCGCTGCTGAAGATGCCGTCGTTCGGCGGGCTCGTGCACCCGTACCGCGAGCTGTCCGTGCCGGCGGCCATCGGCCGGTCGGCGCCGAACATCGTGTCCTCGGTGAACTTCGACCAGCGAGCGCTGGACACCCTCGGTGAGGAGACCATCCTGCTCGGCTCCGTGGTCGGTGCGGCGGCGCTGCTGCGGCCGTCCAAGGACGAGCGCGAGCAGCTGGACCAGGACGAGGGCCGGGTGCTGGAGGCGACCAAGCTGCTCGGCTACCTGATGCTGCCGGTGACCCTGATCGTCGGCTTGGACGTCGTCACCCACGGCCATCTGACGCCCGGCGGCGGCTTCCAGGGCGGTGTCGTGCTGGCAACCGCGGTTCACCTGCTGTACGTGGCCGGCAGCTACCGGATGCTTCGGCGGGTGCGGCCGAAGACCTGGTACCAGGTCGCCGAGGCGGTGGCCGGCGGGGCGTTCGTGATCCTCGGTCTGGTGGGGTTGCTGCTGACAGGGGCGTTTCTGGCCAACATCTTCCCGCGCGGAGTGCTGGGCGACCTGTTCTCGTCCGGGACGGTGTTCTACCTGAACGTGGCCGTCGGCGCCGAGGTGACGTCCGGTGTAGTCGTGCTGCTGTCGGGATTCCTGGCCCAGGCGCTGTCGGTGCGGGAGGTCCGATGAGCCTGCTGCCCTATTTCGTCGCCGGTTGGCTGCTGTTGATCGGCTGCTTCGGCGTGGTGCGCAGCCGTGACCTCATCCACACGGTGGTGTGCGTGGCGATCGCCCAGTCCGGCACCTACGTTTTGTTGCTGAGCACAGGGTTTCAGTACGGCGCGTCGGCCCCCGTGCAGGGTGCGCCGGGACCGGTGGTTGATCCGGTGGTGCAGGCCCTGACGCTGACCGACATCGTGGTATCGGCCACCGTGACGGCGCTGTTGCTGGCGCTGGTGATCCAGATCGCCAAACGCACCGACACCGTCGATCCCGACAAGCTCGACGAGCTGCGGGGGTGAGCGTGGACCCGAGCTGGCTGCCGCCGCTGGGCATCGCGATCCCGGTGGTCGGCGCGTGCATCGTGTTGGGGCTGGCCAAAATCGCGCCGCGGCTGGTGATCGACATCATGGCCATGACAACAGCTGTTGTCAGCGTCGCGGCGATGGCGCTGCTGTTCGCGGCCACCAGTGCCGGCCGGATCGTGACGTGGGTCGGCGGTTGGACGCCCAAGGACGGCACGAGCGTGGGCATCGTGCTGGCCGCGGACCAGATCGGCGCCGGCTTCGCGCTGCTGGCCTGCGTGCTGACGGCGTGCGCACTGAGCTACACGTGGCGGTACTTCGACGACGCCGAAGCCCATGTGCACGTGCTGATCCTGCTGTTCATGGCCGGCATGGTCGGGTTCTCCCTGACCGCCGACCTGTTCGACCTGTTCGTGTTCCTGGAGCTGATGAGCGCCACCGCCTACGCCTTGACCGGGCACAAGATCGAGGAGCCACGGTCGGTGCAGGGCGGCTTCACCTTCGGCGTGGTCACGTCGCTGGGCGCGTACTTCTCGTTGGCCGGCATCGGAATTCTGTACGCGCGGACCGGCCAGCTCGGTATGCCGCAGATCGGCGCCGC
>DATJJB010000083.1:0-3246 GCA_035492655.1 Kutzneria sp.
CTCAGGTGGTGTGCCCCTGGTCGTGCTGCACGGCGGCCCGGGCTGCACCCACGACTACCTGCTGCGGCTGACATCGCTGGCCGGCGACCGGCCCGTGGTGCACTACGACCAGGTCGGCAGCGGCCGTTCCACCCATCTGCCGGACGCCCCGCCCGGCTTCTGGACGGTGGAGCTTTTCCTGTCAGAACTGGACAATCTGCTGCACACGCTGGGCATCGCCGACCGCTACGCGCTGCTCGGGCAGTCCTGGGGCGGCATGCTGGCCGCCGAGCACGCCGTGCGCCGGCCGGCCGGCCTGCGCGGGTTGGTGATCGCCAACTCGCCGGCGTCCATGCAGTTGTGGTCGGCTGCCGCCGATCGGCTGCGAGCCGAGTTGCCGCCGGACGTCGAGCGGACCCTGCGCGCGCACGAGGCCGCCGGCACCACCGACAGCCAGGAGTACAAGGAGGCCGTCGACGTGTTCTACGAACGGCATCTGTGCCGCGTGGTGCCGATGCCCGAGGAGGTGGCGGCCACCTTCAAGGCTCTGGACGCCGATCCGACCGTCTATCACGCGATGAACGGCCCCAGCGAATTCCACGTGATCGGCAGCATCCGGGACTGGTCGATCATCGATCGGATCTCGGCCGTCGCCGTGCCGACGCTGTTGGTCAGCGGTCACTACGACGAGGCGACGCCGGAGACCGTGCAGCCGTATTACGACAACATTCCCGACGTGCGCTGGGAGATCTTCGCCGAGTCCAGCCACATGCCGCACGTCGAGGAGCCCGAGCGGTTCGCCGAGGTCGTCGGCGGCTTCCTGGGGACGCTGTCGTGAGCGAGCTCGCCGACTTCGGCTACCGGCAGGAGCTCAAGCGCTCGCTGCGGCTGCGAGACCTGTTGGTGTACGGCCTGATCTTCATGGTGCCGATCGCCCCGTTCGCGATCTTCGGCGTGGTCTTCAACGCCGCCAAGGGCATGGTGCCGCTGACCTACGTCATCGGCCTGGTGGCGATGCTGTTCACCGCCTTGAGCTACCGGGAGATGAGCCGCGCCTTCCCCGTCGCCGGCTCGGTGTACACCTATGCCGGCCGTGGTATCGCCCCGTGGGTCGGTTTCCTGGCCGGTTGGGCCATTCTGCTCGACTACCTGCTCGTGCCGACCCTGCTCTACGTCACCGGCGCGGCCGCCCTCGGCACCGTGGTGCCGGTCGTGCCGCAGTGGCTGTGGGTGGTGCTGTTCGTCGTGCTGAACACCGTGGTCAACCTCGCCGGCATCGAGACCACCGCTCAGGTCAACCGCTGGTTCCTCATCGGCGAACTGGTGGTGCTGGCCATCTTCGTGGTCGCCGCCGTGGTCACCGTGTCCGCGAAAGGCGCGTGGTCGTTCACCCCGTTCTTCAACGCCGCCGAGTTCTCCCCCGGCCTCGTCTTCGCCGCCTTGTCCGTCGCCGTGCTGTCCTTCCTCGGCTTCGACGCGATTTCCACCCAGTCCGAGGAAGTCCAGGGCGGTCCCCGGGTGGTCGGCCGGGCCACCGTCATCTCGCTGTGCCTGGTCGCCGTGCTGTTCATCGTGCAGACCTGGCTGGCCGCGATGTTGGTGCCCGGCACCACCGAGTTCGTCGGGCAGGACGCCACCAACCAGGCCTTCTACCAGGTCGCCGGGCTCGCCGCCGGGCCGTGGCTCACGGTCCTCGTCGCCATCACCTCCGCGCTGGCCGCCGCCGTCGCCAACAGCCTCGTCGCCCAGAACGCCACCGCCCGCCTGCTGTTCTCCATGGCCCGCGACCGCACCCTGCCCGGTTTTCTCGCCCACGTGAACCAGAAACGCCGCGTCCCCGAACGCGCCGTCCTGCTCGTCGCCGCCGTCTCCCTCGTCCTCGGCATCTTCTTCGTCGGCCAGATCGAGTTCCTCTCCACCCTGGTCAACTTCGGCGCCCTGTTCGCCTTCCTGATGCTGCACGTCTCCGTCGCCGTGTACCACCTGGTCAAACGCCGCCAGCGCACCTTCGGCATGCACCTCGCCGTGCCCGTCATCGGCTTCGTGATCATCGGCTACGTGCTGCTCAACGCCGACCTCGACGCCAAGATCGGCGGCCTCATCTGGCTGGCCGTCGGCCTCGTGGTCATCGTCGTCCGCAAACTCACCCGCCGCCCCATCACCCTCAACCTCGACGAGCACGCCCGCGCTGACTAGACCGCCGCCACCTCGGCGAGCAGGGCGGCCTTTCGTTCGGCCGGGAGGAAAGACGACTCGATGCCGTTGCGGGCCAACTGGCGGAGGTCCTCCTCCCCTAGACGGAAAGCCTTGGCTACGGCGAGGTATTCGCCTTCGAGGGTGGCGTCGAACATGGGCGGGTCGTCGGTGTTCAAGGTGACGACGACGCCGGCGGAAAGCAGGCGGCCGACGGGGTGGGCGGCGAGGGAAGGGACCTGCTGGGTGCGGAGGTTGGAGGTGGGACAGACCTCGACGGGAATGCGGTGTTCGGCCAGATGCGCCAACAGCGCGGGGTCGGCGGCGGCGCTGGTGCCG
This sequence comes from Kutzneria sp., assembly GCA_035492655.1. Classification (GTDB taxonomy): domain Bacteria; phylum Actinomycetota; class Actinomycetes; order Mycobacteriales; family Pseudonocardiaceae; genus Kutzneria. The sequence goes on from DATJJB010000083.1 coordinate 2,512, forward strand.
TGGCCGATGCGTTCGGCGGAGAGGTCGTGGAGGGCGGACCAGATGGTGGCGGGGCCGGTGGTTTCGCCGGCGTGGGGGACGCTGTGCAGGCCGGCGGAGAGGGCGGACGCGAAGTAAGGGGCGAACTGGGCGCGAGGGACGCCGACCTCGGGACCGCCGAGGCCGAAGCTGACGAGACCGTCGGGGTGGTCGAGGGCGTAGGCGAGGGTTTCGCGGGCGGCGACCAGGCCCTTCTCGCCGGGGATGTCGAAGCACCAAGCGAGATCGACGCCGCGGCGGGAAGCCTCGGCCCGGCCAGTAGCCAAGCCCGCGAACAACTCCTCGATGGGCATGCCGTCGACAAAATGGTTGTACGGGGTGACGGTGACCTCGGCGTAGCGGACGTTCTGGGCGGCCAGCGAATCGGCGAGGCCGAGGACGAGGGTCTCGATGTCGTGGCGGTCGACGAGCATGGACTGGACGGCCCAGTACACCGTCAGGAAATGGTCGAAGTCGCGGAAGGTGAAGAAGTCTCGCAACGCGGCGAGGTCGGTCGGCACGCCGGCGGCGGGGTGTCGGCGGGCCAACGACAGCACGGTGTCGACGCCGGCGGAACCGACGAGATGGACGTGCAACTCGACCTTGGGCAGGGCATGGATGAACGAACGCATGACGAAGTGCTCCCTGAAGCGAGGTGAATGGACGGTAGGAACGGGCGACTCAGGGAGCGAGGTCGCCGCGTTCGGTGTCAGCGCC
>DATJJB010000084.1:0-8555 GCA_035492655.1 Kutzneria sp.
TCGGCCAGCGCTTCCTCGAAGAAGCGGTTGCGGCGCAAGAGAATTCCACGCTGTGCGTGGGCCAGCGCCCGGGCCGAGGCCGACAGCGACCGGTCGTCGACGAGCAGGCCGATCCGCTCGGTGTAGTCCGTCGTCTCGACCAGTTCGGTGCCCCGCGACACGATCTCGGGGGTGTCGGTCTCCCGCCCGGCTTGCAGGATCATCGCCGCCCACTGCACGGACATCGAGCGGCGAACCGAGAAAGCGGTGATCAAACCCTCCAACGCCTGCGGCAACGCGGCGGCGCGATCGGCGCACAGCAGGTGGTACGCCCGCTCCAAGGGCTCCGCCTCGGCCGCCAGCGCGAGGTGACGCGACCGCCACTCCTCCGGCTCCCGGCGGCGCAGGACGCGGAGCATTTGCGTCCGAACGACGTCGTGATAGTGGAAGCCGTCGGCCTGCTCGGTGACAAAAGGTTGTTGCCGCAACCAGGAAAGGTGGTCAGCCGAGCCGGTGGCGACCGCGAACACCTCGGCCGAGAACCGGCGCGGCAACGCGGCCAACAGGGCGGTCCGCTGCCGTGCGGGATCGGGTTCCCACTTCAGGAAGCGTTCCACGGCACTGCCGCTGTGGTCGCGGACCTGGTCGGCGCTGGTCGGCTGGTTCGAGGCCAGCATCGCGACCAGCACGGGCAGCCGGCCCGACAGCGCGAGGATGTCCTCGACCACGTGGTCGTCGGTGACGTTGCGGGCGGCCAGGAAGCCGCGGGCCTCGCCCTCGGTGAAGACGTCCAGCGGCAGGTCGGTGCGGACACTGAGGTAGTCGCCCCACAGGTTCAGGTCCAGCGGTCGCTGGCCGGCGATCACGAACAGGGTCTCGATCGGCAGCGTGCCGTACTCGCCGAACAGCAGGTCACGCAGCCACTGGTCGAGGAACGGCGAGGTCCGCTCGTAGGTGTCGAAGAACAGCGCCAACGGCTTGTTCAGCGCGTTCAGGTCGCGGACCAGCGCCGGCGTCAACACCTCGGCCGGCGACATGACCAGCTCCACGTCGTCACGGCTGCGGAGCTTGCGGGACAGGAAGACCCGCAGCTTGTCCACGTCCTCGGCGGCCGACTTGGCGTCGATCGGCTTGGTGAACGCGCCGACCCCGGGCACCTCCCCGGCGACGCCCAGCCCGATCCGCACCGCCCCCTTGGTGAGCAGCGAGGACAGGCCCTCGGGCACGGTCGGATCGGCGTCGAGGTCCTGGCGGTGTTGCCGGTACGTCGCCAGGCGCTTGGCGAACTCCTTGCCGGGCCCCAGATCCGCGGCCAGCGCGGCCAGGGCGCCCGGCAGGTCGTAGGCGGCCTCGGTGACAAGTCCCGTGGCGAAGCCATGATCCGTGGCGATCCGGCGGAACTGCCGCACCAGGAAGGACTTCCCGATGCCGGCAGCCCCGTGCACGGTGAACAGGACCCGCCGGCGGGGATCATTGACCGGCAGGCGCAGGTTCTCCTCGAACACCGCCACCTGCCGCTCGCGGCCAACGAACCCGCCGGCCTGCCGCCGGCGGATCAGGTCCTGCAACGTCAACGGGCGCTCGGCAGACACCCGGCACAGCCTAGTGGCCGCTGAGCACGTCCGTGGGCACTTCGGCATCGGTGCGCAGGGCGTCGAACAGGCGGGTGGCCTTGTCCTTGTTCCACAGCACGACCGAGCCTGCTCCGGAGATGGTCGGCGTGCTGCCGACCGGCACGGTCGTGGTGACGAGATCCTTGCTGGCCAGGGAGAACGCCAGGCTCGCGAGGTTCCAGACGTGGTCGCCGTTGTTGACCGTCAGCGCACCCGGCACGCTCGACATCAGCGGGATGATCTTGAACGGGTTGAACATCACCCCGGGGCTGGTGATCTTGCTGACCACCGCCGACAGGAACTGCCGCTGGTGCACCACCCGGTCCAGGTCGGCCGACGGCGTCGCGCGGGTGCGGACGTAGCCCAGCGCCTGCGCGCCGTCCAGGTCCTGACAGCCGGGCTGCAGGTTCAGACCGGCCTTGGGGTCGACCATCGGCTTGTCGATGCACATGTTCACGCCGCCGATGTCGTCCACCACGCTGGAGAAGCCGCCGAAGCCGATCTCCATGTAGTGGTCGATACGCAGCCCGGTCGCGCCCTCCACGGTCTGCTGCAACAACTGCGGGCCGCCGAACGCGAAGGCCGCGTTCAGCTTGTTCTTGCCGTGGCCCGGGATGTCCACATAGGAGTCTCGCAGCATGCTGACCAGCGTCGGCTTGCCGCTGGAGGGCACGTGCAGCAACAGGATCGAGTCGGTGCGGGAGCCCGCCGCGTCCCCGGTGGCCAGCTGCTGCTTCTGCTCCTCGGTCAGCCCCTCGCGGCTGTCCGACCCGACCATCAGCCAGTTCGTGCCCGCCCCCGCCGCCGGCCGGCCGGAGTAGTCGTGGAGCGCGTCGGTCCGCTTCAGCGAGAAGTCGGCGTACACGAACACACCCAGCACGAGCAGGATCAGGACCACCAGCACGATCCCGATGACACGCCCGATGCGCACCAGACCACCTCCGCTATTGGACAGACGTCAACAATAGGGACGTGTGGCGAAGTGCGCTGGTTGCGTCACGGGACGCGCTGCGACAGCACCAGCGCGCCGGCCGCGCCGAGGACCGCCAGCACCGCGCCCAGCGCCACGAACGGCTTGCTGACGTCGGCCTCCTGCGTCTCGTAGCCGATCTGCTGGCCGAGCGAGGCATAGATCTGGTTCAGCTTGTCGCTGGTGTCGGCCTTGAAGAACTGGCCACCGGAGATGTCGGCCAGCTGGCGCAGCGAGTCGTCGTCGACCGGCACCGGCACCTCCTGGTTCTGCAGCACGACCACGCCCTCGGCGGTGCCGTAGGAGATGGTGTTGATCGGGATCTTGGCTTCCTTGGACTCCTTGGCCATGGCGAACTCGTCCCGACCGGCGGTCTGCTTGCCGTCGGACATCAGCACGATCTGCGCCGGCGGGGCCCCCTGCGCGCCGCCGAGGCCGCGCTCGAACTGCTGGATCGACTGGAGCGCCGCGGCGATCGCCTCGCCGGTGGCGGTGGCCGGCTGGAGCTGGATGTTGTCGATGGCGTCGGCCACCGGCTTGCGGGCCGTGGTCGGGCTGACGTCCACGGTGGCCGAGCCGCCGTAGGTGACCAGGCCGAGGTTGACGCCGCCGGTCATGTTCTCCACGAACGACTTGGCCGCCGCCTGCGCCGCCTTGATCCGGGACGGCTGGATGTCGGTGGCGTCCATCGACGGGGACACGTCGATCACCAGCATCACGGTCGCCCGGTTGCGCGGCACCTTGGCCTCGGCCATCGGGCCGGCCAGGGCGGCCGTCAGCGCGATGAAGGCGACGAGGAAGAGGATCGGCGGCACCATCCGCAGCCGGTTGGGCCGCTTCGGCGCGACCTTGTCCAGCACCGCCATGTTGGCGAAGCGCACCACGTGCCGCCGCTTGCGCCGCGCCACCCAGAAGTAGGCGCCGAACACCGCGCCCACGCCCAGCAGGAGCGCGAACCACACCGGCGACGCGAACGAATCGATCCCCACGCTGTCAGTCAACCGGTTCGGAGGTAAAACCCCTGCAAATCCAGTGGGCGAAGATCAACAGCGCTGAGCAGCCCCCGGTTTCCACTCTACTCGGTGAGCCGGGTCGGACGGGCTGGCGCGATCTTGGTCGGGGCAGCTCGACCCGGGTTCCCGGGTTGATCTGGTTGGATTGAGTCGGGGGCTGCTCAGCTCAGGCCCCGCAAGCCGATGGTCGGGCTGGCCCGGCGCACCATCGCCGCCGGGTCGGTGGGCAGCACGTTGTTGAGGAACTCGTACGGGTGCAGCTCGTCGGCGTCCCGGCGGCCGAGGTGCCGCCACCAGCTGGCGATGTCGTGCCACCCGGGGGCGGACAGCGAGCCGCCGAAGTGCTGCACGGACAGGGCGGCGCAGAGGTTGGCGAAGTTCACCCGATCGGCCAGCGGCCAGTCGGCCAGGGTGCCGAAGACGAACCCGGCCCCGAAGACGTCGCCGGCGCCGGTGGGGTCGAGGGCGGCCATGTTGAGGCCGCCGACGTCGCAGGTCACGCCATGCGCGGAGTCGACGGCGTAGGCGCCGTTGCCGCCGCGGGTGACGACCACGACCGGCACGACCTCGGCGAGCTTGTGGGCGGCCCGCTCGGGGGTGTCCTCCCGGGTGTAGCGCATGGCCTCGACGGAGTTGGGCAGGAAGACGTCGTAACCGTCGAGTTTCCGCAGCATGGAAGGCGCCCACTGCTCGGTCGGGTCCCAGCCGACGTCGGCGAACAGCAGCGCCCCCTGCTCCTTGACGGCGCCGACCCACTGCTCTTCCTGCAGGTCGACGTGCACATAGGCGGCCCGGGTGCGCGGCGGCGGGCTGAGCAGCTCGTCCGGCCCGACCGGCGAGGGGTGACCGTGCGTGACCATGCTGCGGTCCCGGTCCACCGCCATCGACACGGTCAGCGGCGAGTGCCAACCGTAGAACCGCCGGCTGCACGACAGGTCGACGTTCTCCTGGTTGGCCAGCACCTCCCAGCAGAAGTCGCCGTAGAGGTCCTCGCCGAACGCGGCGGCCAGCGCGGTGCGCAGCTGGAGCCGGCTCAGCGCGACGGCGAGGTTGGCGATGCCACCGGGGCTGGAGCCCAACCCGGTGGACCACACCTCGGTGCCGGCCGCGGGCTGGTGGGCCAGCCCGGTGAAGATGATGTCCAGGAACACCGTGCCGGACAGCAGCACGTCGAACGCGGGGACCTGCTCATTTGACGCCGTTGCCACCCCTGGCACCTTAGGCGTGCCCGGCACCGCAACCAAGATCAACGACACCCGGGCGGGTGACCCGTGCTCACTTGGCCAGGCAGAACTGGCGCACGTCGAGGTAGCCGGCCCGGAACCCGGCCTCGGAGTAGGCCAGGTAGAACTCCCACATCCGGCGGAACGTCTCGTCGAAGCCCAACGCGGCGACCTCCTGCCAGCGCTCGAGGAACCGCCGCCGCCAGGTCCGCAGGGTCAGCGCGTAGTCCTGGCCGAACGCCCGGTCGTGCGCGACGCGCAGCCCGGTGTGCTGGGCCACGGCGTCCTCGATGGACTCGACGGACGGGATCAGCCCGCCGGGGAACACGTACTTGTGTATCCACGTGTAGGCGTTGGCGGTGGCCAGCATGCGGTCGTGCGGCATGGTGATGGCCTGCAACCCGATCCGCCCGCCGGGCCGCACCAAGCGGTCCAGGGTGGCGAAGTAGGTCGGCCAGTAGCCCTTGCCGACGGCCTCGATCATCTCGACGCTGACCACCGCGTCGTAACTGCCGTGCTCCTCGCGATAGTCGCGCAGCAGCACCTGCACGCGGTCGGCGACGCCCGCGGCCTGGATCCGCTGCTCGGCCAGCGCCTTCTGCTCGGCCGACAGGGTCAGCGTGGTCACACGGGCGCCGCGCGACGCGGCCCGGATGGCCAGCGCGCCCCAGCCGGTGCCGATCTCCAGCACGTGCGTGTCCGGCCCGACGCCGGCGAAGTCCAGCACCCCGTCGATCTTGCGCAGCTGGGCGTCGACCAGGTCCTGGTTCCCCAAAGAATCAGGCGCTGTGGCGAACCAGGCCGAGGAGTACGTCATGGTCTCGTCGAGGAAGATCTCGAACAGGTCGTTGGACAGGTCGTAGTGCCGGTGGATGTTCTCCCGCGCGCCGGCCAGGTCGTTGTCCTCGGCCGACGGCTGGGTGCGCTCGGCGATCCGCCGCAGCGCCTGCAACGGCCGCGGCACGAGCGTGGCCATCCGGGCGGCGAACGGGGTGAGCACGTCGGCCACGTCGGGGCTGGACCAGTCGCCGACCATGTAGGCCTCGCCGAAGCCGATCTTGGCGTCGGCCCCGAGCCGGTGGAAGAAGTGCGCCGGCCGGTGCAGCCGCAGCACCGGCGCGTCCGGCCCGCCGGCGCCGAGCACCCGGCCGTCGGGGAACTCGACGCGCACCGGGATGGTCCGCACGGCGTGCCGGAACAGCCGCTCGGCCACCGCGGCCCGCAGCGGCGTCCGCGGCGCGGTGGCCAGCCCGGGCCAGATTCCCTTGCTGGGCAACGGAATCGTCCTGGTCTTGGTCATGACGTGCGCTCCTCGTGCGTGATGCGGGCAACGATGGGGATCCGGCGCAGCCACAGGGCGATGCCGTGGGATCGGATCAGCGCGGACACCCGGTGCGTGGTCAGCGGCCGCTTGACCAGCAGCGCGACCAGTGCGGACGGGGTGGCCGGCCGGCGGTGGCCGCGCAGCGTGGCGGTGAGCGGGGTCCTGCCGTGCTGGCGCAGCGCGATGGTGACGGACAGCGTCGGCCCGGGCTCGCCGAACCGCATCAGGTACTCGCCGCCGAGCTCGAGGAACGGCGAGACGTAGAACTCCTTGTCGACGCGGGCTCGCCCGGCCTCGTCGGGGAACAGCAGGTAGCGATGCCGTTCGCCATAGGTGTTGTGCACCTCGGCGACCACGCAGACCAATTCCGAGTCGTGGTAGCACCAGTACACGGTGAGCGGGTTGAACACGTGGCCGAGCGAGCGGGCGTTGGCCAGCATCAGCACCTTGTCGCACCAGATGTCGTGGGCGGCAAGGAAAGTGTCCAGGTTCTGGCGGATCGACCGTGACGCGTCGCCGACGTGATCACGGGCTTCGAAGCGGGCGAACGGCCGCAGCCACCACGGCAGCACCGGCAGGTCGTCGAGGTCGACGAGCCACAGGAAAACCCGGTGCTTGAACGCGTAGTCGATGCGTTCACGCCGGGCGTGTGCGACCTCGACGTCGTACAGAGCGGCGGCTACCACGTGACACCCAACGACTCAGCTGCCCGCACGCCCGAGGCACAACCGTCCTCATGGAACCCCCAGCCGTGATAGGCCCCGGCGTAGGCCACGGTTCCGTCGTTCAACGAGGGCAGACGCCGCTGTGCGGCCAGCGCGGACGGCGTGTAGATCGGGTGCTCGTAGGTCATCTTGGCCAGCACGGCATCGGGCGCGACCCGGTCCGTCGCGTTCAGCGTGACGACGTAGCCGACGGGGGTGTTCAGACGCATCAAACGGTTCATGTCGTAGCTGACGAGCACCGGCCCGCCGTCGTCGTGGCAGCTGGTCTTGAGGTAGTTCCACGACGCCCGCGCCCGCTGGCTGACCGGCAGCACGGACGGGTCGCTGTGCAGCCACGTCTCATTGCGGGAGTACTGGAACGCGCCGAGCACCTCGCGTTCCGGCGCGGTCGGCGCGGCCAGCAGGCGCAGCGCCTGATCCGGATGGGTGGCCACCACGACCTTGTCGAACTCGTGGACCTCGTCGGCGTCGTCGCGCACCGCCACCCCGCCGGCCGTGCGGGAGACGCACCGGATCGGCGTGGAGATCTCCACCGCCGACAGCCCTTTCGCCGCCCGCTCCACGTACCGGCGCGACCCGCCGACCACGGTCTTCCACTGCGGCGACCCGCCGACCGACAACATGCCGTGGTTGGCCAGGAACGAGAACAGGTACGGCGCCGGGTAGCTCAGCGACAGCCCCTCCCCCGCCGACCACACCGCCGACACCATCGGCACCATGAAGTGCTGCATGAAGTACGTCGAATAACCGCCGACCGCGAGGAACGCGCCCAGCGTGACGTCGCCGGCCCGCTCGTCGGCCATCACCCGCCGCGCGTGCCGGTGGAATCGCTTGACCTCGGCCAACATCCGCAGGTACCGGCCACGGACGGCGTTGGCCGGCTGGGCGAACAGCCCCGGCAGCCGCCGCGCGCCGGCGTACTCCAGGCCGCAGCCGTCGCAGCGCACGCTCATGGACATCTCCGAGTCCTGCGTGGCCACGCCCAGCTCGTGGAACAGCCGCAGCAGGTTCGGGTACGTCTGCTCGTTGTGCACGATGAAGCCGCTGTCCACGGCGACGTAGCCGCCGTCCTGGGTGGCCAGGTCGTGCGTGTGGGCGTGCCCGCCCAGCCGCGTGTCCGCCTCGAACAGCGACACGTCATAGCGGCGTTGCAGCAGGTAGGCGGCGGTCAGCCCGGACACCCCGGCGCCGATCACCGCGATCTTGCCCCTGCTCATCCGGCGGCCCCTTCCAGGCTCAGCGGCACCCGCAGGCCCCGCGGCGACGGCTCACGCACAGCGTTCGCGATCCACCCGGGCATCGGTTCGTAATCCAGGCGACCAAGGACAAAACTTCGGACCAACCTCGTCCACTCGGGGGCGCGCCGCAGCATCGCGTGCCCGTCGCCGTGCACCTCGAACCGGCACACGTCCTCGGTGACGGCCTTGGCCCGCACCGCGTAGTCGTAGGACAGCCGCGGGTCGGTCCAGCGTTCGCGGTCACCGTGCGCGATCAACAGCGACTTGCCGGCCAGCTGCGCCACCGGCTCCCCCGGCTCGGTCCACGGCGCCAGCGCGCACACGCCCAGCACGTCGCGGTCGTCGGCGGCGTGCAGCGCGGCGCGGCCGCCCATGGAGTGGCCGACCAGCACCACCGGCAGCTCCCCGTGCTTCTCCCGCAGCCGGTCCAGCGCCCAGCGGGTGTCGCGCACCGGGTCCAGGTCCGGGGC
>DATJJB010000085.1:0-7968 GCA_035492655.1 Kutzneria sp.
GGCGTAGGTGGCGGCGACGAGCAGGCGGGTGCGGAGGACCTGCTCCGGGCTGGGGTCGGCGGGCAGGAGCTTGTCGACGAGTTGACGCTCCTGCTCGACGGTCCGCTCCAGGAAGGTGGCGCGCAGGGCGGGCGTGCGGGCGAGGAGTTCCTGGACGCGGCGGAAGCGCTCGTGGTCGCCGTCGATGGTGCTGACCACGGCCTCGGCCAGGCTCGCGGCGCCGTCCACCGCGTCCAACAGCCGGGAGAACTCCTCGTCGTGCACGGCCAGCAGCACGCCTTCCTTGGCGGTGAAGTACCGGAAGAAGGTGCGGGGCGAGACGTCAGCGGCGGCGGCGATCTCCTCGACGGTGGTGGCCTCGAAGCCCTTGGCCTCGAACAGCGTCAGCGCGGCGTCCACCAGGGCGGCCCTGGTCTGCTGCTTCTTGCGCTCCCGCAGCCCGCACAGCTTCGTCACCGGTTCACCTTATCGCAGCAAAGTGTCATTTGACGTCAAGTGGCAGGCTGTGCCACTTTTGCCGTATGACCTCCTGGCGGACCGCCGACATGCCCGACCTGACCGGCAAGACCGCGCTGGTGACGGGCGCCAACAGCGGCATCGGCTACCACGCGGTGCTGGGCCTGGCCGAGCACGGCGCGCACGTGCTGCTCGCGGCCCGCAACCCGGAACGCGGCGAGAAGGCCGTGGCAGCGGCCAGGGCCCAGCTGCCCAAGGCCCGAATCGAGCTGGTCCACCTCGACCTGGCCGACCTCGGCAACGTCCGGGAGACGGCCAAGGCGGTGCTGGCCGAGCACGAGCACCTGGACCTCCTGATCAACAACGCCGGCGAGAAGGTGGTGCCGGAGCGGCGCACCACCAAGGACGGCTTCGAGGCCCAGTTCGGCACCAACCACCTTGGTCACTTCGCGCTGACCGGCCTGCTGCTGCCGGCCCTGCGCGAGGGCGCGCGAGTCGTGACGATCACCAGTTCCGCGCACCGGTTCAACCCGTTCGACATCGACGACCCGCAGCAGGAGCGGGCGTACAAGCCGATGCGGGCCTACGGCCGGTCCAAGCTGGCCAACATGATCTTCACGGTCGAGCTGGACCGCCGGCTGGCCGGCACTGGCATCGGCAGCTACGCCGCCCACCCCGGCTTCGCGGTGGACCCGGAGATCGGCCTGGGCAACCCGGTGATCGACGTGCTGGCCAAGCCGATGGTGCAGGACATGGCCGGCGGCGCCCGCCCAACGCTGTACGCCGCGACCGTGCCGAACCTGCGCGGCGGCACGCTCGTCGGCCCGGGCAACGTGTTGCGCACCAAGGGATCCCCACGACCGGAGAAGCCCTCCCCCAAGGCGACCGACCCGCGCCTCGGCCGTCGCCTGTGGGAGCTGTCCGAGGAACTGACCGACGTGCGCTACCTCAGTTCTTGAGCAGCTTGCTGACCAGCCGCAGCCCCTGCCGCGCCGTGAGGTGCGGCAGGTAGGCGCGGCCGATGGCGTTGCCGATCGACGGCAGCGCCGAGGAGTCCGGGTAGGCCATGAACAGCGGCCGGTACTCGGGCTGGAACTTGGCCTTGAACGACAGCAGCGACCGGAACCCGTACACCGGCTCCAACGCCTTGCCGGTGACGTCGAGAATCCGTTGCAGCGACGACACTTCCTCGCCGCGGTCCAGTCGGGCCAGCGGCGCGCCGGACAGGCTGAGGAACCGGGCGCCCTCCTCCTTCAACGTCAGCGCGGCCGAGGCGATCATGAACTCGGTGACGCCACGGAAGCCGGCGCCGCGGCGGCGCATGAAGTCCAGCGTCCAGCCGACCGCCTCGCCGTCCTCGAACACCGGCAGCCAGCTGGTGACGCCGTGCACGGTCCGGTCCGCGTCCACCGCGATCAGGCAGCGCACCGAGCGGTCGGCGAGCTCGTCGAGGCCGCCGAGGGTGAAGCCCATCTCGGGCATTCCCTTGTCCGCCACCCATTCCTCGGAGATGGCCCGCACCTGGTCGCTGATGGCCAGCGGCGCGTCCGGATAGGACAGCCACTCGGCGGTGATGCCCTCCTTGCCGGCCTTGTTCAGCGCGGTCCGCACGTCCTGCCACTTCTTGCCGGTGAACTCCAGGTCGGCCAGCCCGACCACGGTGTCCTCGGCCACCTGCACGGCCCGCCAGCCCAGCCCCACGGCGGCGTCACGCACCTGATCGGTCACGCTGTACAGGCACGGGGTCCAGCCGTTGTCAGCGCAGAACTGTTGGAAGCCAACGACAACGTCGCGGTGCAGGGCCGGGTCGCCGACCGGTCCGCCGGTGGTCAGCGCGACCGTCGCCGACACCCGGTACGCCAAGGCCGCCTGCCGGCAGGGCGTGAACCAGTACTGGTTGCCCGGCCAGGTCGTCATGTACGCCAGCGAGGAGCCGCCGTGCTGCTCCATCAGCTTGCGGGCGTCCACGGTGGCCGCGGCGTCCTGCACCGGCTTGGCCCGCCAGAAGCTGATCAGCAGCCCGATCAGCAGCACCACCCAGAACACCGCGCCGGTGTACTCCCAGACCAGGATGGCCAGCCCGCCGGTGGGCAGGAAGTCGATGTCGGCCAGCAGCGCGTAACCGGGCGGCAGGTAACGGGTCGGCAGGTCGGTGAGCAGCAGCGTCAGGCTCGGCACCGGCTTGAAGTGGGCCCGGTCCATGTAGCCGATGCCGACGTACGCGGCCGAGGTGAGCAGGAACGTCACCAGCAGGCCGGCCGCGAGCCGTCGATAGGTGCGCTGCGGCGCGGTCACCGTGAACACGCGGCGGGTGCCCAGCAGCAGCCCGCACACCGCGAACGGCAGCACGATCGGCGCGATGTTCGGGATGACGTCGCTGAAGTTGGTCTCGCCGTAGAGGTAGCCGGTGACGAAGGCGACGCAGCCCAGGCCGAGCATCACGTTGAACACCAACGCCAGCCACCACGCGAAGCGGCGGCCGCGGCGCAGGCCCTCGGCCACGGCGAGCAGCAGCAGCGCCGGGCCGATCGAGGTGATGGCCGAGCCGATGCCGGTGCCGATCGTCTCGGCGGTGACCACGCGGCAGTTCACGGTGTCCTGCAAGCCGTTCGAGCAGTACTCGGAAACGGTGGCGGCGTCCACGGCCGGCGAGGCGAACATGTACTGGAGCAGGCCGAGCGGGCCGATGGCGGTCTTGGAGAACAGCGTCGCGACCGGGCCGAGCGCGGTGGCCGCGACCAGCAGCGCGACCAGGACCCTGGTCTCCGAGCGGGACGGCGCGTTGATCTTCACGCGCTGCGGGCGGCCCAGCACGGTCAGGCCGATGACCAGCCCGACCACGCCGGCGGCCAGCCGCACGACGTCCTGGATCGTGCCCGAGTACAGCACCATCACGCCCGCGCCGACCAGCAGGAACAGCCGCAGCCGGCGTCGCCACATGGCGCCGAGCTGGCCGGACAGCGCCAGCCCGAGGCCGACGATGCCGGGCGACGCGCCGAGCGTGGTGTCGACGACGATCTGAGCGGTCCACGGCTCGCCGGTCTGCGCCACCAGCCACACCAGCGGGATCGCCACCAGCACGCCGCCGACCTGGCTGGCCAGCAGCACCAGCAGGGTGCGCACGCCGCCGAGGCGACGTTCGGCCGGCACGCCGATGCCCAGCAGCAGCACCGTGGTGGCGAGGTAGCCGGTGAGGTCGAAGCACCACATGCCGTTGGTGACGACCGTCCACAAGCGACCGCCGGCCAGGTCGTCCCAGGACACGGCGACCACGTCGAACAGGTTGTCCGGCGGACCCGCGGGCAGGCTGCCGGTGACGATCGCGGTCAGCCACAGCAGGCCGATGAGACCGATCGTGAACGGGGCACGCCGCAGTGCCGCCAGCACCCGGACTAGCCCGAAGCGATCAATACCGCGTCGCCAGCCGGCTAGCGTGGTCAATGGAGCTCCAGCCGAGAGAAGTCCGTCAGAAGTACGTGCCGCACCAGGGGGTGCGGTCGAGCAGGAACAGCCGGTCGGCGGCGGGCACCGCCGCCGGGTCGAGCACGTCGACCAGGCCAGCCGCAGCGTACTGGCTCAGCGGACGGTCGCCGAGATAGGCCGCGCCCAAATCGGCGACACCCAGGCGGAGCTGCGCCTTCCGGTCGGTGCGCTCGGCGCCGTCCGGGCCGACCAGGTAGCGGCCGCTGTTGGCCGGCAGCAGGTCGTCGACGACCTCGAGCACCACCGGCTCGGCGTCGCCGTAGGTCCGTGCGGCCAGCGCCGCCGGCACGTCGACCAGCCGCAGCCAGGTCTCGTCCTCGTAGTCCTTGTACGTGACGGCCCGCGGGTCGATCAGCAGCAGTTCCAGGTCCTCGTCCAGCGGCCGGCCGTCGAAGGTCGCCGTGCGGACCAGGTCGATGCCGAGCAGGAACTTCAGCAGCGTGGCCAACGCGGTCGGCGTGGTGGCGAACATCGACCGCACCTTCATCGCGTAGGCGTAGTGCCCGTCCGGGAGCTCGACCACCTTGTACGCCGCGAAGCCGTCCTCGTGGATCGCCAGCCGCATGGCCTTCTCGCGGGACAGCACCATGTTCCAGAAGCCCTCGGACATGGTGATGCCACCGGGTCGGGCGGTCCCGAAACGCTGCGCCAGCTCCGGGACCAGCCGCTTGACCTCGTCCATGTCCTGCACCAGCCGGACCTCGCCGGCCACCGGCGCGCCGTCGTGCAGCCGGGCCTTGGCGGCGTTCAGCTCGGTGGTACGGGACCGGGTGGCCACGCCGTAGCCGAAGCGGCGGTAGATCGTGCCCTCGGTGGCCCGCAGCGTGGCGATCGGCGCGGAGGTGCCCTCCAGGTGGGCCCGCATGATCGCGGTGACCAGGCCGCGGCGGGTGCGGTCCGGCCGCACGCCGACCCGGCTGACGGCGTCCATCGGCACGACCTTGCCGCCGGGCAGCGCCAGCACGCTGCCGTTGGCGGTCAGGGTGCCGGTGATGCCGGTGTCGTCGTACGTGCCGAGGACGGTCGCGCGGTCGAACGAGCCGTACGCGCGCGGCCAGTCCTCGTCGCTGGGCGCCTCACCGTGCAGGCACTGCCGGAACAGGGTGAGCGCGGCGCGCAGCTCCGCCTCGCCGGTGACGGTGCGGACCTCGTGCGGGGTGCTCATGATCCCGACTCTACTGACGCCGGTAACCGAGTTATTGCGGCTGCCCGACCTCGTAGTGGCCGTCGTCGCTCTTCACCGTGATCTGCACGTTCTTCTGCGCGCCGTCCACGGTCACCGTGCAGGTGAAGGTGCTGCCGGCCTTGACCGCCTGGTTGTCCGGGCACTTCACGTCGCTGGCCTTGAGCTTGTAGTCGTTGGTCAGCACGCCGGTGACGCCCTGCTCGACCTTGGCCGTGTCGAACACCTTCTTGGTGAACACGCCGGACACCAGGAGCACCACCAGCACCGCCACGATCAGCACCACCACCACGATGATGCCGATGATCAGGCCCTTCTTGCCGCCGGCCTTGGGCGCGGGCGCGCCGGGGAAGCCGGGGCCGCCGAACTGGCCGGGCGGCTGCTGGCCCCACTGCGGCTGGCCGGGCGCGGGCTGCTGGCCCCACTGGGCCGTCTGCTGCGCCGGCTGGCCGTAGGGGTTGAAGCCGGGCTGCTGCGGCTGCTGCTGGGGGTAGGCCGGCTGCTGGCCGCCGTACGGGTTGGGCTGCTGGTACTGCCCGGGCTGGGGCTGCTGGGGCTGGCCGTACGGGTTGGGCTGCTGAGGCTGCTGACCCCACTGCGGCGGCTGGGCCGGGAAGCCACCGGACGGTGTGCCGGGGTACCCGCCTTGGGGCTGTTGGCCCCACTGCTGCGGGTCGTTGCCCCCGGACGGTCCGTACGGGCTGGTCATTGTTGCCTCCGCGCTTCTACTTCAAGTCCGACATCCGGCCGCTTGGCCGCGATCAAACCACAGGTCGACCCCACCGCGTGGCCGTCATGGGCAAACGCGTGTCGCCTCGCACGCTGCCACCATCCCGGCGGCCACGGATCCGCCGTTCAGAGGGTGCCCATCGCCACCACCCCGCGCCGCAGCGCCTTGACCGCCTCGGCCGCCGTCGCGCCGACCGGATCGGCCTTGCCGACCACGTCGCGCAGCTGGTCGAGCAGGTCGATGACCTGCCGGCACCAGCGCACGAAGTCGCCCGCCGACACCTCCTGGCCGTTGGTCTCGGCCGCGGTCAGCACCTTCTCCAGCGACTCGCCGCGAGCCCACCGGTACACCGGCCAGGCGAACCCGGTGTCGGGCTGCCGGGTGCGGTCCAGCTTGTGCCGACGCTCGTCCTCCTCGATGGACGACCACAGCCGCATGGTCTCCTGCATCGCCGTCGACACCTCCGGCGTGGGCAGCCGCGTGTCCACGGTGCCGTCGCGGCGGGCCTCGAACACCAGCGAGGACACCACCGCGGCCAGCTCCGGGACCGTCAGGTTCTCCCACACGCCCTGCCGCAGGCACTCGGCCGCCAGCAGGTCGGACTCGCTGTACAGCCGGGCCAGCCGGCTGCCGTGCGGGGTGACACCGTCCCCGTCGGCGGCCAGGTAGCCGCGCTCGCGCAGCAGGCCGCGGATTCGGTCGAACGCCCGGGCCAGGGAGTGCGTGGTCGACGCGACCTGGCGCTCCAGTCGCTCGGTCTCGGCCAGCAGCCGGTGGTAGCGCTCGGCCCAGCGGGCGTGCGCCTCCCGGTCGTTGCAGCCGTGGCACGGGTGCGCGCGCATGGCCCGGCGCAGCGCGTTCAGCTCGCCGTCCTCGTTGGCGTCGACCTTGCCTCGGCGACCCTGCCGGTGCGGCGGGGTGATCCCCGTCTCACGCAGGCTGTTGGCCAGGTCGCGGCGGATCCGCGGGGACCGCCAGTCGACGTTCTTGGGCAGCCGCATCCGGCCAAGCGCCTCCACCGGGGCCGGGAAGTCGGCCACCGACAGCGTGCCGGCCCAGCGGTCCTCGGTGAGCACGAACGGCCGGGGCTCGCCCAGCGGGTCCAGGCCTGGGTCGATCACCACGGCGATGCCCGAGCGGCGGCCCGACGGCACGGCGATGACGTCGCCCTTGCGCAGCCGCTCCAGCGACTCCGCGGCCGCCGCGCGACGGCTGGCGCTGTTCTGCCGGGACAGCGCCTTCTCCCGGTCGGTGAGCTTGCGGCGCAGCTCGGCGTACTCGGCGAAGTCACCGAGATGGCAGGTCATGGACTGGGCGTAGCCGGCCAGCGCCTCCTTGCCGCGGTCGATGCGGCGGGACAGGCCCACCACCGAGCGGTCGGCCTGGAACTGGGCGAAGGACTGCTCCAGCATCTCCCGCGCGGCCTGCGCGCCGAGCTGCTGCACCAGGTTGACCGCCATGTTGTAGCCGGGCCGGAAGCTGGAGCGCAGCGGGTAGGTGCGGGTCGAGGCCAGGCCGCCGACCTGCTTGGGGTCGACGCCCGGCTGCCACACCACCACGGCGTGGCCCTCGACGTCGATGCCGCGCCGGCCGGCCCGGCCGGTGAGCTGCGTGTACTCCCCCGGCGTCAGGTCGACGTGGGCCTCGCCGTTGTACTTGACCAGCTTCTCCAGCACGACCGTGCGGGCCGGCATGTTGATGCCCAGCGCCAGCGTCTCGGTGGCGAAGACGACCTTGACCAGGCCGCGGACGAACAGCTCCTCGACCGTCTCCTTGAAGGCCGGCAGCAGGCCGGCGTGGTGGCTGGCGATGCCCCGCTCCAGGGCCTCCCGCCACTCCCAGTAGCCGAGCACCATCAGGTCGCCCTCGGGCAGGTCCTTCGTGCGCTCGTCGATGACGCCGCGGATGACCTCAAGATCCTCCACCGAGGTCAGGCGCATGCCGGCCCGGACGCACTGCGTTACGGCCGCCTCGCAGCCGGCCCGGCTGAACACGAAGTCGATGGCCGGCAGCAGACCGGCCTGCTCCAAGCGGCCGACGACCTCCACCCGTGACGGCGGGCGGAAACGCGGCGGGCCGCCACGGGAGCGCGTCGCGCGGGGACCGCGGCCGTGGC
>DATJJB010000086.1:0-7379 GCA_035492655.1 Kutzneria sp.
CAACCAGCAATGGCAAGCGCAGAACGGTGAGCTGGTCAACCCGGCCTCCGGCAAGTGCCTGGACGACCCGAACTCCAACACCGCCAACGGCACCCAGCTTGTGCTGTGGACCTGCAACGGCGGCACCAACCAGCAATGGCATGTGCCGTAGCGCCCTCGTCGCAAGCTGACCATCCCGTCCGCTTAGCCCCGGCCGCCCGTCACGGGCAGCCGGGGCGAGGCGGGCACCCCCCTAGCGCCGCGATGTTGCCGCGGGCCTGTATGTCAAAAAATGTTAACGCTAACAATTCACGCCGTGACCGTCTGGCGCGCGACCGCGCAGCCGGAGGAGGAGGAGCTTCGATGAAGAAGAGAACCAGGCCGCTCATCGCCGCGGCTGGCGTGCTGCTCGCGCTGGGCGCGACACTGGCGGGTACCGCGGGCAAGGCCTCGGCCGCCGAGTCGCTGAGCGTGAACCTCGCTTCCGTCACCGGGCCGGCGTCGGGCGTCGGCGAGGGCTTCCTGTACGGGGTGAGCCAGGACGGCACGCAGCCGCCGGACCAGTACCTGCAGCCGCTCGGCATCACCGCGTTCCGCGGCGGCGGTCACGTGTCCCGTGGGTGGATCGGGGACGGGTACCAGAACGGATCGGGCACCCAGGCCGACGTGAACACGGTGATCGCGCAGGCCCGGCGGCTGACCCAGGGGTCGTACCACGCGCAGTACCAGGTGATCCTGAGCGACATCTTCGGCGCGGACGGCGGCCAGCCCTCCAACACCACCTACCCGTGCACCAACGGGAACTGCTCCAACTGGGTTACCTTCGTCGGGGACGTGGTGAGCGAACTGCAGGCGACCGGCCTCTCGTTCGCCTATGACATCTACAACGAGCCGGATATCTCCGTCTTCTGGCCGGGAGGCGCGCAGACCAGCCAGTACTACCAGATGTGGCAGAGCGCTTACAAGGAGATCCGCAGCGTCGCTCCCAATGCGACCATCGTCGGCCCCGACTTCGCCTACACCCCGCAGCAGAACTCGGGCGAATGGCAGGGCTTCCTGTCGAACGCCAAGTCCAGCGGGACCGTGCCGAACGAGATCACCAATCACGAAGAGGGCGACGGCGACGATCCCGTAGCCGACTCCAATGCCATCGAGAACGCCATCTCCGCCGCCGGCATCTCGCCCGCCCCGAAGCTGTCGGCGAACGAGTACCAGCCCGCGGACCGGCAGACCGCCGGCGTGACCGCGTGGTACCTGGCCCGCTTCGCCCAGTCCAGGTACTTCAACGCGATGCGCGGCAACTGGGTATGCTGCCTTACCCCTAACCTGGCCGGGGTCCTCACCAGCGCCAACGGCACCTACCAGCCGAACGGCAACTGGTGGGCGATGCGCGCCTACGCCGACATGACGGGGTCCCTGGTGTCCACCTCCGGTCAGTCCGGGTCCACCGCGATCTCGGCCGCCGAGGACAGCTCGGCCAAGCGCTCGGTGGCCATCATCGGGGACGACAACGGGTACACCGGCGCCGCGTCAGTGACCTACAGCGGCCTGGCCTCGGTGCCGTGGCTAGCCAGCAACGGCAGCGTCAACGTCACCGTGGACCGGATACCCGACCAGTACCCGCTCAGCGCGCCGCAGGTGGTGGAGAACCAGAACGTGAGCGTCTCCAGCGGCTCGATCACCGTGCCGCTCACCTTCCAGGCCGCCCATGACGCGTTCGCCATCTACCTGACGCCCGCCACGTCATCGGGCGGCGGGTTCCCGAGCGGTTATCACCGGCTGGTCATCGGCAACGACAGCCTGTGCGTGGACGTGTACGGCAACACCAGCGCGGCCGGGGCGGCGATCGACCAGTGGACGTGCAACGGGCAGTCGAACCAGCAGTTCCAGTTCGTGCCGGGCTCGGGCGGCTACGGGGCGCTGCAGGCGCAGAACTCCGGTGACGACGTGACGGTGAGCGGTAGCGCGACCGCGGCCGGGACGCCGGACATCGCCCAGGAGCCGGCCAGTTCCTCGGCCAGCGGCCAGTGGCTGCCGGTACAGCAGTCCGACGGGTCGTGGGAGTTCAAGAACTCCGCCAGCGGGCTGTGCCTGGACGTCTACGGGGCCGGCAGCAACACCGGCCAGCAGCTTGACCAGTGGGCGTGCAAGAACGCCCCCGGCACCAACCAGGACTTCACCGCCAGCTGAGACATGAGGAAGACGACGCGAACATGAGATGGCGAGCCATTTTCCGCAAGCCCCTCACCATCGGGGCGATGCTGCTGCTGGCCGCGTCCGGGGCCGCCGCGGTCACCACCGCGACGGCCACGGCCGCCGCCGCGGCGAGCGCCAGCATTACCGTCAACGGCACCCAGGGCGGGCGGACGTTCGACGGGATCGGGGCGATCAGCGGCGGGGGCGGCAACTCCCGGCTGCTGGCCGACTACCCGGCGGCGGCACAGCAGCAGATCTACGACTACCTGTTCAAGCCCGGCTACGGCGCCGACCTGCAGATCCTGAAGGTGGAGATCGGCGGCGACACCAACTCCACCGACGGTTCTGAGTCCAGCATCGAGCACTCCCGCGGCGCGGTCGCCTGCAACGTCGGGTATGAGTGGCCGCTGATGGAGGCGGCCAAGGCCCGCAACCCCGCCATCAAGCTGTATGGGCTGGCCTGGGGAGCGCCGGGCTGGATCGGCGGCGGGAACTTCTGGTCCACCGACATGATCAACTACCTGGTCAGCTGGCTGAACTGCGCCAAGTCGGACGGGCTGACTATCAACTACCTGGGCGGCTGGAACGAGCGCGGCTACAACATCGGCTGGTATGAGCAGCTGCGCTCCACGCTGAACGCCGACGGCTACTCCGGCGTGCAGATCGTCGCCGCCGACACCGACTGGACCGTCGCCAACGACCTGGTGTCCAACAGCGCGTTCTCCCAGGCGGTGCAGATCATCGGCTCGCACTACCCCTGCGGGTGGATGACGTCCCAGACCTCCTGCCCGAGCAGTTCCAACGCCGAGGCCACCGGCAAGCAGCTGTGGGCCAGCGAGAACGGGTCGCAGGATTACAACAACGGGGCGGCCGCGATGGCCCGGGCCGATAACCGGGACTACCTGGACGGGGAGATGACCGCCACCATCAACTGGCCCGTCGTCGCCTCGCTCTACCCGGGCTTCCCCTACGCGACCGACGGGCTGATCCTGGCCAACCAGCCGTGGTCGGGCTGGTACTCGGTGGGCAAGCAGGCGTGGGTCACCGCGCAGACCACCCAGTTCACCGCGCCTGGCTGGACCTACATCAACGCGGCCAGCGGGTACATCGGCGGCAGCGGCAGCAACGGCAGCTACGTCACGCTGAAGTCCCCTAACGGAACCGACTGGAGCTCGATCCTCGAGACCACGCAGGCGTCGTCGGCGCAGACCGTCAGTTACACGGTCACCGGCGGGCTGTCCACCGGCACGGTGCACGTGTGGACCACGAACGTCAACTCTTCTGATCCGTCGACGTGGTTCGTGCACGCGCAGGACATCACCCCGGCGAACGGCAGCTTCTCCCTGACGCTGCAGCCCGGTTACGTGTACTCGCTGACCACGACCACCGGGCAGGGCAAGGGCACCGCCACGTCCCCCGCCCAGGGGTCGCTTGCCCTGCCGTACTCCGACAACTTCGACACCGATACCGTCGGCCAGCAGCCGCCGTACCTGTCCCAGCTGCAGGGCGCGTTCGAGGTCGAGCCGTGCGCGGGCGGCCGGTCCGGCCAGTGCCTGCAGCAGCAGGCCCCGGTCCAGCCGATCGAATGGGACAGCAACGCCAGCCCCTTCACGATCGGCGGCGGTCAGGGCTGGACCAACTACACCGTGTCCGCGGACGCGCTGATCGAGCAGGCCGGCGCGGTCCAGCTGATCGGGCGGGCCGGCTCGGCGGTCGGCTACTACCCGCCCGCGGCCAACGAGTACTACCTGCAGCTGTCCAACACCGGTGCCTGGTCGCTCGACCGTGACAGCACGAGCGGCTCGCCGGCCACGCTGGCCAGCGGCACCGTGTCCGCGCCGGGCACGGGCACCTGGCAGCACCTGGCGCTGACCTTCAACGGCGCCTCGATCAGCGCGGCGATCAACGGCACCACCGTGACGACCGTCACCGACTCCACGTATGCCTCGGGCTACGTCGGCTTCGGCACGTCCGGCTACCAGACCGACCAGTTCGATAACCTGTCGGTCACGCCGATCGGGTCGACCGGCGGCGGGTCGACCGGGCCGATCACGTCGGGGCTGAACAGCGCCAAGTGCGTGGACGACAACGGCCAGTCCTCCGCCAACGGCACCAAGATCCAGATCTGGGACTGCAACGGCGGGGCCAACCAGTCCTGGACGGTGGCGTCCAACGGGACCGTGCAGGTCTACGGCAAGTGCCTGGACATCACGGGCGCCAACTACGCCAACGGCACCTTGATCGAGCTGTGGCAGTGCAACGGCGGGGCCAACCAGCAGTGGCAGGCGAGCAACGGCGCGCTGGTCAACCCGGCCTCCGGCAAGTGCCTGGACGACCCCGGCTCCAACACCGCCAACGGCACCCAGCTCGACCTGTGGACCTGCAACGGCGGCGCCAACCAGCAATGGCACCTGCCGTAGCGCGCACCTGCCCGTCAACTCCCTATCGAGAACCGGAGGTCACCGATGATCCTGAGATCCACCCGGCCATGGCTTTTCATCGCGCACGTGAGAGGTCCCGCGGCCCGCACCGTCCGGCCGGGCCGGCGGCCGGTGGCGGCGGTGCTGGCGGCGGCCTGCGTGGCGGGCGGCGCGCTCGCCGCGGCGGCGCCGGCCACGGCGGCCGGCAGCACGCTGCGGGCGGCGGCCGAGGCGCAGGGCAAGTACTTCGGGACTGAGGTCACCGGGAACATGACCAGCAACTCGACGATCACCAACCTGGCCGGCCAGCAGTTCGACATGGTGACCCCGGGCAACGAGATGAAGTGGGACACCACCGAGCCGTCGAACGGGTCGTACAACTTCGGCCCGGGCGACGCGATCGTGTCGTTCGCCAAGGCGCACGGCATGCGGGTGCGCGGGCACAACCTGGTGTGGCAGAACCAGCTTCCGTCGTGGGTGTCCAGCCTGCCGCTGAACCAGGTGCAGCAGGCGATGCAAAGCCACATCACCACGGAGGCCGGCCATTACAAGGGCCAGGTTTACGCCTGGGACGTCGTCAACGAGCCGTTCAATGGGGACGGCAGCTTCGTCAACGACGTGTTCTACCAGGCGATGGGCAGCGGGTACATCGCCGACGCGCTGCGTACCGCGCACGCCGCCGACCCTGGCGCCCAGCTGTACCTGAACGACTACAACATCGAGGGCGAGAACGCCAAGAGCAACGCCATGTACAGCCTGGTGCAGTCGCTGCTGGCCCAGGGCGTGCCGATCAACGGCGTGGGCTTCGAGAGCCACTACATCGTGGGCCAGGTGCCCTCCTCGCTGCTGGCCAACATGCAGCGGTTCGCCGCCCTCGGCGTCAACGTCGCGGTCACCGAGCTTGATGACCGCATCCAGCTGCCGGCCAGCACCGCGAACCTGGACCAGCAGGCCACCGACTACGCCACCGTGGTGAGCGACTGCCTGCAGGTCTCCCGCTGCGTCGGCGTGTCGCAGTGGGGGGTCGGCGACGCCGACTCCTGGATCCCGGGAACCTTCCCCGGCTGGGGCGCGGCCACCATGTACGACCAGAACTACCAGCCCAAGCCCGCCTACTCCGCCGCCTTGTCCGCCCTGGGCGGCTCCGGCAGCACCGGCGGCAGCGGCGCCGAGATCCACGCGGTGGGGGCGGGCAAGTGCCTGGACGTGCCCGGCCTCAGCACCACCGCGGGCACCCAGCTGGACATCTGGACCTGCAACGGCGGCGCCAACCAGCTCTGGACGCACACCTCCGCGAACCAGCTGACCGTGTACAGCGGCAGCAGCCAGATGTGCCTGGACGCCTACGGCAACCAGACCACCCCGGGCACCAAGGTCGAGATCTGGACGTGCAACGGCGGCGCCAACCAGCAGTGGAACGTCAACTCCAACGGCACGATCACCGGCGTCCAGTCCGGGCTGTGCCTGGACGTGACCGGGGCCAGTACCGCCAACGGCGCGCTGGTCGACCTCTGGACGTGCAACGGCCAGTCCAACCAGCAATGGACCCTCGGATGAGAAAGGCAGATTCGATGATGACTGTCCAGTCACGGCTCCGGCGCGCCCGAAGGGCGCTGCTGGTGGTGGCGGCGGGGACGGCGCTGGCCGCCGGGGCCCTGGTCGCCAGCACCGCGCCGCAGGCCCATGCGGCCGGCCAGGGACCGTGCGACATCTACGCCGCCGGCGGCACCCCGTGCGTCGCCGCGCACAGCACCACGCGGGCGCTGTACGCCGCCTATAACGGGCCGCTGTACCAGGTCCGCCGCTCCTCCGACAACACCACCGCCAACATCAGCCCGCTGGCCGCCGGCGGGGTCGCCAACGCCGCCACGCAGAACTCCTTCTGCGCGGGGACGACCTGCGTCATCACCGAGATCTACGACCAGTCGGGCAACGGCAACAACCTCACCCAGGCACCCGGCGGCGGCGCCGCCCCCGGCCCCGACGGCCTCGCCAACGCCACCGCCGCGCCCGTCACCGTCGGCGGCCAGCCCGCCTACGGCGTCTACATCGCCCAAGGCGACGGCTACCGCGACGACAACACGAAGAACATCGCCACCGGCAACAACCCCGAGGGCATCTACGACGTGGTCGACGGGACCCACTTCAACGGCGGCTGCTGCTTCGACTACGGCAACGCCGAGACCAACAACAACGACGACGGCGCCGGCACCATGGAGGCCGTCTACTTCGGCAACATCAGGGTCTGGGGCTTCGGCTCGGGCAACGGCCCGTGGATCATGGGCGACCTGGAAAACGGCCTGTACTCCGGATCCAACGCCGGGCTCAACTCAGGCGACCCCACCACGAATTACCGGTTCACCACCGCCATGGTCGAGGGCAGCTCGTCCAACCAGTGGGCCATCCTCGGCGGCAACGCCCAGTCCGGCGGCCTGTCCACCGACTTCAGCGGGGCCCGCCCCAGCGGCTACTACCCCATGAAGAAGCAGGGCGCCATCATCCTCGGTACCGGCGGCGACAACAGCGACGGCGCCGTCGGTACCTGGTACGAGGGCGTCATGACCTCCGGTGAGCCCTCAGCCGCCACCGAGGCGGCCGTCCAGGCCAACATCGTCGCCGCCGGCTACAACACCGGCAGCGTCAGCGGGGCGACCGGGCCGATCACGTCGGGGCTGAACAGCGCCAAGTGCGTAGACGACAGCGCCGGCAGCACCGCCAACGGCAACAAGATCCAGATGTGGGACTGCCAGTCCGGCAACCCGAACCAGCAGTGGACTGTTGCGT
>DATJJB010000087.1:0-3657 GCA_035492655.1 Kutzneria sp.
GCAAGGGTTTCCGAGCTGAAGTCGGACACCGTGATGCGTGTCGGCGCGGCGATCCATTCCGTGCGAGGCGTTCCGCGCGAGCAGTTGGCCGACGTGGCCGCGATCGGCGGGCCGCTGCACGTCCACCTGTCCGAGCAGCCGGCCGAGAACGAGGCTTGCCTTGCCGCGTACGGCATGACGCCGACCGCGTTGCTGGCCGAGGCCGGCGTGCTGTCGCCGCGGACCACGGCCGTGCACGCCACCCATCTCACCGAGCACGACCGCGCGCTGCTCGGTGGGTCCACCACTACCGCGTGCTTCTGCCCGACCACGGAGGCCGACCTGGCCGACGGCATCGGGCCGGCCCGCGAGCTGGTCGACGCCGGCAGCCCGCTTTCCCTTGGCAGCGACCAACATGTCGTGATCGACCCGCTCGTCGAGACGCGGGCACTGGAGCACGGCGAGCGGCTGCGCACCGGCCAACGCGGGCGGTTCAGCCCCGACGAGCTGCTGGCCGCCGCGACCGCCGCCGGCCACGCCTGCCTCGGTTGGCCCGACGCCGGCCGGATCGCCGTGGGCGCGCCGGCCGATCTGGTCGCGATCGGCCTGGATTCACTACGAACGGCGGGTAGCCGACCGGAACAGGTTCTGCTGACCGCGAATTCGTCCGATGTGGACGCGGTAATAGTCGAAGGGCGGGTTGTGGCGACCGGGGGCCGTCATGCGACGCTAGGGGAGGTAGGACCTCTGCTCGCGGACGTGATGGGGGAACTGTGGCAGTCCTAGTCACCGGCATCGCCGAACTGACCACCAACGATGCCGAGCTGGGCAAGCTGCGCGACGCGGCGCTGGTGGTGGACGGCGACCGGGTGGCCTGGGTCGGCGCCGCGGCCGACGCCCCCGACGCCGACGAGCGGGTCGACGTCGACGGCCGCGCGGTGCTGCCGGGCTGGGTCGACAGCCACACCCATCTGGTCTTCGCCGGCGACCGGACCGCCGAGTTCGGGGCCCGGATGTCCGGCCAGCCCTACGCCGCCGGCGGCATCGCCGTGACGGTGGACGCCACCCGCGCGGCCACCGACGAGCAGCTCACCGCCGGCCTGCGCAAGCACGTCGACGAAGCGATTTCCCAAGGCACCACGTACATCGAGACCAAGACCGGCTACGGGCTGACGGTGGCCGACGAGCTCCGCTCGGCCATCCTCGCCGGCCGGTACGCCGACGAGGTGACCTTCCTCGGCGCGCATCTCGTGCCGCCGGGCACCGACGCCGACGAGTACGTGGACCTGGTGTGCGGCCCCATGCTCGAAGCCGTCGCGCCTCACGTGACCTGGGCCGACGTGTTCTGCGAGACCGGTGCCTTCGACGAGGACCAGTCGCGGGCGGTGCTCACCGCCGCCGGTAAGAAGGGCCTCGGGCTACGGGTGCACGGCAACCAGCTCGGTCCCGGCCCGGGCGTGCGGCTGGCTGTGGAGATGGACGCCGCCAGCGTCGACCACTGCACCTATCTCACGCCGGCCGACGTCGCCGCGCTGGCCGACTCCAACACCGTCGCCACGCTGCTGCCGGCCTGCGACCTGTCCACGCGACAGCCGCTCCCCGAGGTGCGGGCGCTGCTCGACGCCGGCGTCACCGTCGCGCTGGCGTCCAACTGCAACCCCGGCTCCTCGTACACGTCTTCCATGGCGTTCTGCGTGACCACGGCCGTGCTTCAGATGCGCATGACCGTCGAGGAGGCCGTGCGCGCCGCCACGCTCGGCGGCGCGCAGGCCCTGCGCCGGGACGACATCGGCGTGCTGCGGCCCGGTTCGCGGGCCGACATCCACGTGCTGAACGCGCCGTCCACCACGCACCTGGCCTACCGGCCCGGTGTCCCGCTCACCTGGGCGGTGTGGCGCGCGGGCGTTCGACAGCGCTGACCGAGCGCAGCTCGGTCACCGTCGCGTAGCCCGCCTCCAGCAGCGCCGCGTCCGAGCCCGGCTCCACCTCGCCGTCCAGCATCACGGTGGCCAGCTCGATGCGGTCGTCGTACTGGTCCACGATCCGGCTCTGCACGCGGCCGTACCGGGTGAGCGCGGCCCAGCGCAGCGGGCCCGGATCGGGGCGGTTGGGCACGTTCAGGTTGAGCACGCTGCCCGGCTCGATCAGGCCCAGCACGTCCTTCACGTACGGGTCGACGACGTCCCACAGCGGCGTGCCCGGGGGATCCCAGGGCACGTCCAGCGACACGGCCAGCGCCGTGATGCCGTTGACGTGGGCGGTCAGCGCCGCGCCGACCGTGCCCGAGTGGATCAGCGCCCGGCCGATGTTCGCGCCGAAGTTGATGCCCGACAGCACCAGGTCCGGCGGCTGGCCGCCGAAGGCCCCTCGGCACGCCAGCAGGGCGATGAGCCCCGGATGCGCGTCGATCGCGTACGCCGGCGCCTCCGGCAGCTCGGCGATGACCCGCTGCGACATCGTCACGCTGCGGTGCCCGCCCGACGCCGTCAGCCCGGCGCCGGTCCCGCTCGCTTCGACGCTGGGCGCCGCGATGATCGTGTCGTGGCCCAGCTCCACCGCGCAGCGGGCCAGCGCGATCAGGCCAGGGGAGTCGATGCCGTCGTCATTGGTGACCAGGACGCGGAGAGAGTTCACGTCCTAGTCGTACCCCAACATCAGTCGTCGATGTCGTCGGAATCGTCGCGGGCCAGGAAGGTGGCCAGGCGCTCGACGGCGTTCTCGAACTCCGGGTTGAGGTCGACGAAAGCCCGCAGGCGGTCGGCCACCCAGGCCAGGGTGACCTCCTCCTCGCCCCGGCGCTGCTCCAGCTCCTCGATGCCACGGTCGGTGAAGTACACAGCCAGCTCCTCGAAAACGACCAACGGCCGGGTCCCGCGGGGACCCGGCCGTTGCAAACTACAGGCTTACGCGAACGCCTTGGTCACGACGGCGCGCTGCTCGACCTCGTGCACCTTGCTGAAGCCCGAGGCCGGGGCGGCCATCGGGCGGCGGGACACGCGGGTGAGCTTGCCCTGCACGCGCGGCAGCGCCTCCGGGATGACCAGGCCGAGGTGCGGCCACGCACCCTGATTGGCCGGCTCTTCCTGGACCCAACGGATGTCCTTGACGTTGGGGTACCGGTCGAGCAGCTCGTTCAGCTTGCGCTCGGGCAGCGGGTAGAGCTGCTCGATCCGGGCGATGGCCACGTTGCTCGCGCCGGTCTTCTCCTTCTCGGCGGCCAGCTCGTAGTAGATCTTGCCGCTGCACAGCAGCAGCCGGTCGACCTGCTCGGGCGAGGGCTGCGTCGGGTCGTCGATGACCGACATGAACCGGCCGGCGGTGAAGTCCTCCACCGAGCTGGCGGCCGCCTTGAGCCGCAGCATGGACTTCGGCGTGAAGACGACCATCGGCCGCTTCACCCCGTCCAGCGCGTGCCGGCGCAGCAGGTGGAAGTAGTTGGCCGGGGTCGACGGCACGGCGACGGTCATCGAGCCCTCGGCGCACAGCTGCAGGAACCGCTCGATGCGGCCCGAGCTGTGGTCGGGGCCCTGGCCCTCAAGGCCGTGCGGCAGCAGCAGCACGACGTTGCCGCGCTGGCCCCACTTGGCCTCGCCGGAGGAGATGAACTCGTCGATGATCGACTGCGCGCCGTTGACGAAGTCGCCGAACTGCGCCTCCCACAGCACCAGCGCGTCCGGG
>DATJJB010000088.1:0-14249 GCA_035492655.1 Kutzneria sp.
CCCTGCGCGACACCCTCGTCCTCACGGCCATGACCCGCGACGAAGCACTCATCGCCGACCTGCTGGCCGAACCGACGATCGCCAACCTCTACGTCGGCGACCGCCCGACCCACTACTTCCACCCCCATCTCCCGCACGACAGCTATCTCACCGACTTCCTCATGCGCACCAAAGCCGTGGCTCGATAAGGTCCGCCCTTGCGGGAAGTCATGCTCGGAATCGACGGCGGCACGACGGCGGCGAAGGTCGCGGCGTTCGGCCTCGACGGGGAGCCTCTGCTGGTGGACGCCGACCTGAACCCGCTGACGCGAGCGATCATCTGGCAGGACCAGCGGTGCGCGGCGATCGCCAAGGAACTCGACGGTCGGTGCACGGAAGCGGACAAGCAGCGCATCTGGGGCGGGCCGATCGTGCTGGACACCTCCTTCGTCGGCGCGCGGGCGGAGGATCCCGAAGCCTGGCGGCAGGCACGCTGGATCCTGAGCCGAAGGACTTCATCGGCGCGAAGCTGACCGGCCGGGCGGCCACCGACCTGCTGTCGGGCGTCCGGATCGCCAACGGAACCGGCTATCCCCCGGAGGCCATGACCGACGGGCATGACCTCCTGCGGAACCTCGCTGGTGGTGGCGGGCGCGTCGACGGAGCACGTGCCGACCGCCGGGATCGTCACTTTCCCGCCCCGCAACGGCCGCTACGTGCACGCAGGCCGTCGGCGACGCCGTGCGGTGATGGAGCGAAACCAGCGGCCTGAGCATCCCGGCGGTGTTCGAGGACGCCGCCAACGGCCGGTCCGGCAACTCCGGGTGTACGACAGCTCGGCGCGGCCCTGCTGGGCGCGGTCAACGCCCGCCTCCATCCCGACGTCGAAACCGCAGTTGAGGCCGCTGTCGCCGACAAGAAGACGGTCGAGCCGTCAAAATCCAACCACCTGTATGAGGTTTATGTGGGAATTCACCAAGCGCCGCATGACATCCATCACCGGCTGAATCCCTAGTTCTGGCGTTCGGAGGATTGAGATCAACCGGACCGGGTAATCCCTCACCTTGATGGAGGTCGGGAGGGAGGACCGATGAGCGAGCGCAAGAACGGTGTGGTGCGCCTGCTGGTGCGCACCGCGGTGGACCGGATGCAGGCCGAGGATCCTGACGGGGCGCTGGACGCGTTGACGGCGCTGTACCGGGGCGCCGACCACAGCCCGAGAGAGGCCGCGGACGTGCTGGCCGACGCCTCGGCCAACATGCTGAAGTCCCTGTGTGTGCAGGTCGGTGATGGTGCACCGATCAAGATGCAGCTGGGCGACACCGAGGGCAACGAGATCCCGATCGACGACATCGACCCGCCGCTGCGGGCCAGCTTCCGCGCGGTGATGGCGCTGGTCAACGCCGACGAGCAGTCCGCCGACGTGCAGCTGGGCCTGGTCTTCGACCGGCACGACCCGGAGGAGGACACGGTCGCGCTGCTGCACCTGCTGCTGTGGACCACCGACCTGCTGGCCGCCTGTCGCGAGGGCGGCGCCCACGCGCCGGACTGGCTGGTCGACTCCTCGGCCGGCTAGAGCGAAAAGGAAAGCACCCCACATGAACTCCTTCGAGGAGACGGTCGAGGTCGCGGTGCCCCTGCGCACCGCGTTCGAGCAATGGGCCAACCACAGCGCGGCACCGCGCCCGGTGACCGCGCACCGCCAGGACGAGCTCATCGCCTGGCCCGGCGGACGGGTCACGTTCGAGTACCTCGACACCCACACCACCAGACTCGTGCTGCGCGCGGACCCGGACACCACACCGGCCGGCATCCTGCTGCGCTTCAAGGAGTTCGTGGAGTCGGCCCCGCTGACCGTGCCGGCCACCCGGCAGTACTGGCGCGTGGAAAGAGCCTGATCGGGTTACCCCCATGGGGGTAGTTTCACCCTCGGGCGGCGGCCGGGCCTGGTAGGCAGACATCAGCACCTGGGGAGGGAGTCATGCTGATGTCGCCAGGCACTCCGATCTTCGACCAACTGGCCGCGGCCAGCGGCCTGCACTGGGTGACCCTGCCGGACGGCCGGATCAAGGTCGCGCTGGGTGAACCGCGCAAGAAGGAGACGGTCTCCGAACCGGCCACGCCGTCCCACCACCGGGCCCCGGTGTCCTGACCGCCCCCCACCCCCTCCGTTTGTTGTCACATGCGGTCCGGCAGGGCGGCGGGCGAGGCGAGCCAGGCCAGCGCCGCCGTGACCAGGGCGGTCACGCCGCCGTCCAGGGTGGGCTGGAGCAGGGGCGCGAACCTGGGCGAGTGGTTGGACGGGATGTCCCGCTCGAAGGTGCCGCCGGTGTAGGCCGCCACGAAGCGTTCCTGGTCCTCGCCGCCGAACAGCCAGTAGCAGGTGGGCACGCCGGCCGCCGCGCCGAAGTGGCCGAAATCCTCGCTGCCGGTCACCGGTCCGGGGTCGATGACCATGGGGAACGCCTGGTCGAACGCGGCCTTGGTGCGGGCCATCGCGTCCTCGTCGTTGACCAGCACGGGGAAGGCGTTGGACCGGACGATCTCCGGGTCCTTGGGCGCGCCGGCGGCGACGGCCTCGGCCCGCACGATCCGTTCGATCGCGGCCAGCACGCGGGTTCGCACCTGGTCGTCGAAGGTCCGCACGTTGACGCCCAGGTCGACGTGGTCAGGGATGATGTTGTCCTTGGTGCCGCCGTGAATGGTGCCCACGGTGACCACGGCGGAGTCCTTGGCCGCGACCTCCCGGGCCACGATGGTCTGCAGCCGCAGCACGACGGCCGCGGCCAGCACGACCGGGTCGACGGTGGTCTCGGGGCGGGAACCGTGCCCGCCCTTGCCGTGCAGCCGCACGTCGAGGGTGTCGGTGGCGGCGAACGCGGGCCCGGCGTGGCAGCCGACCCAGCCGGCCGGGATGGGCGCGAGATGCTGGCCCAGCGTGACGTCCGGCCGGCCGAAGCGCTCGTAGAGGCCGTCGTCGACCATGGCCTCGGCCCCGGTGGCCAGCTCCTCGGCCGGCTGGAACACGGCCAGCACCGTCCCGGCCCACTGATCACGGCCGCGGGCCAGCAGGTCGAGCGCCCCGAGCAGGCACACGGTGTGCATGTCGTGCCCGCAAGCGTGCATCACGCCGTCGATCGTCGACGAGTACGGCAGGTCGGTCTGCTCCTGCACCGGCAGCGCGTCCATGTCGGCCCGCAGCAGCACGGTCGGCCCGTCTCCGTTGTGCAGCACGGCAACCACGCCGGTTCGGCCGACGCCAGCGGTGACCTCGTAGCCGGCGGCCGTCGCCCGTCGCGCGACCTCGGCGGCGGTACGGTGCTCCTCGAAGGCCAGCTCCGGGTGGGCGTGCAGGTCCCGGTAGAGGTCTTCGAGACCGGCCCGGACATCGTCCAGGCCCGCCATCACGTGCTCACGCGCCGAGGTCATGCCGTCGACCCTACCCAGCCAGCCGGCGCTCCTCGGCGGTGATCTTGAGGTCGTTGATGCTGGCGTAGCGCCGGGCCATCAGGCCGTTCTCGTCGAACTCCCACATCTCGTTGCCGTAGCTGCGCCACCACTGCCCGGCCGCGTCGCGGCACTCGTACTCGAAGCGCACGGCGATCCGGTTGCCGGTGAACGCCCAGAGCTCCTTGCGCAGCTTGTAGTCCAGCTCGCGGTCCCACTTGCCGCGAAGGAACTCACGGATCTCGTCGCGGCCCTTGACGAAGGTGTCCCGATTGCGCCACTCCGAGTCCTCGGTGTAGGCGAGCGCCACCCGCTCGGGATCGCGGGTGTTCCATGCGTCCTCGGCCGCCTGCACCTTGGCGCGGGCGGTCTCCTCGGTGAACGGCGGCAGTGGCGGACGTTGGGGCGGGCGCTGGTCGGCCATGATCGGCTCCGATCGGTAGAGAACGGGCGTTCTCCGAGCTACCCTAGGAGAACGTTGGTTCTCCACGCAAGGGGCGGACATGATCGAGGAAGCCGAGGTGCTGGCCGCGGCCGAAGCGCTGTTCTACGAGCGCGGTGTGCAGCAGGTCGGCATGGACCAGGTGCGCGCGGCGGCCGGCGTGTCGCTGAAACGGCTCTACCAGCTGTTTCCGTCCAAGGACCAGCTCGTGCTGAGCTACCTCGCCGCCCGGGACGAGCGCTGGCTGGCCTCGGTCCGTGCCTACGCCGACGACGTGCCGGCAGTGTTCGACTGGCTGGCCGCATGGTTCGCGGAACCCGATTTCCGCGGCTGCGCCTTCGTGAACTCCTTCGGCGAGCTCGGCGGGACGTCCCCGGCCGTGGCCGACATCGCCCGGCGGCACAAGGAGGCGTTCCGGCAGCTCATCCGCGACCTCGCCGGCGACGACGAACTGGGCGACCAGCTCACGCTGCTGGCCGAGGGAGCCATCACCATGGCCGCGATCGGCGGCACCGTCGAGCCCGCCCACCAGGCCAAACGCGCGGCGCTAGCCTTGCTTGACGGTGCGCATTAGGACCGCTGTCTCCAACGCCGTGATCTCGCGCAGCGCCCCGACCTTCTCGGTCAGATACCGGTACAGCTCACCGGAATCCCGACATGCCACCACGGCGACGAGGTTGGTCGGGCCGGTCGTAGCAGCGACGAACGAAGTCTCGGAGTGCTCGGCCAGCCGGCGGCCGACGTCGGTCAGGGCGTGCGGCGGCACGGTCATCCACAGGCGGGCCTGGGTGCCGTAACCCAGCACGGCAGCCGGCATGTCCACCTGGTATGTGACAACTCCGTTGTGCCGCAGGAGATCCAAGCGGCGGCGGACAGTGGACTCGGACAGCTTGGCCCGGCCGGCCAGCTCAGCGTAGGACATGCGGCCGTCGAGCGTGAGCAACTCCAGCAAAGCCTTGTCGGCGTCGTCGACTTCGACCTGAGCAACACTCGGTTCGGCCGGCCGCAGTTGTGAAGCCTGGGCGGCGTCGAGACAGTGCAGGCCGGACCAGTCGGACGGCAGGGTGAAGGCGGCCAGCACGGAATGGGCGCTGACACCGAGAACCCGACCGGCACGCGGCAGCTTCTCCAGCAGCAGCGTCTCGTCGCCGGGCGGCAGCTGGGCGTGACAGGAGATCTCCGCCCCACCGGACATCACGTGCACCCAGGACACATCGGGCCGTTTCGCCAGCGCCCGGGCCAGCGGCAACGCGACATCCGGCGTGCAGCGCAGGCGCAACGTCCAGGCGCTCCGGCCGAACAGCACGCCGTTGACCGCGCCGACCACTCGTAGTCCGGCGACCGACCGCAGACGCTTGTACCGGCGCGCGACGGTCGTCTCCGCGACGCCGAGGACCTCGGCCACACGGGCGAACGGAATCCGGCCGTCGAGCTGCAAGGCGTGCAGGAGTCCACGATCGACGTCGTCCAGAACGACAGATTCCGTCACATCGGGCAGCGTAACGCCGGAATACGCCACCGCGATAGGCGAGCCCGCCGGGCCCGTCGCAGACTGGTGCCCATGAGCCACGACTTCGAAGCCTTCTACCAGGGTGAACCGCTGGCCCCCGGCCTCAGACACAACGGCGTCCCGTGGGACATCGGCCGGCCGCAGCCGGTGCTGGCCGGCCTCGACTTCCACGGCGACGTGCTCGACGTCGGCTGCGGGCTCGGCGACAACGCGGCGTTCGTGGCGGGCCGGGGGTTCATGGTGACCGCGGTCGACAGCAGCCCGACGGCGATCGCCCAGGCCGCTCAACGCTTTCCGGACAACGGCGTCCGCTTCGCCGTGGCCGACGCGACCGATCTCGCCGATCACGCTGCCTCTTTCGACACCGTGCTGAGCTGTGCTCTCTTTCACTGCCTGGACGGCACCGACCGGATCCGCCATCTGCACGCGTTGCGCCGGGCCACTCGACCGGGCGCGGTCCTGCACCTGCTGACGTTCTCCGACCAGGTGCGCGACGGCCTGCCGGCACCTTTCCCCCAGTCCGCACAGGACGTTCGAAAGCCGTTGTCCGACAACGGATGGACCATCACCGACTTCGGCGAGGACACGCTGCTGGCCAACGGCGCGACGATGGTCGCGTTCTTCGACGCCGTCGGCCGTCCTGCCACTCAGTGGCCGGAACTGCCGTGCTGGCTGGTCCGTGCCGTGCGGGAGTGACCTGGGACACCGAAACTTTCCGAATGGGTCGATGTGAGATGTGGGCTGGCACCGGCCAGAATTCAGCGATGGAATGGTCATCGTGACCGACCTGAACATTCTCGCCATCTCCGGCAGCCTGCGCGCCGGCTCGTTCAACACGGCCCTGGTGCGCAACGCCCAGAAGCACGCGCCGGCCGGCCTGGCCATCTCACGGTACGAGGGCCTGAACGACCTGCCGCTGTACAACGGCGACCTGGACAACGACGAGAACCTGCCGGCGTCGGTGGCCCAGCTGCGGCTGGCCATCGCCGACGCGGACGGCCTGCTCATCGCCACCCCGGAGTACAACTACTCCATTCCCGGCGGCCTGAAGAACCTGCTGGACTGGGCGTCCCGCCCGGCGGCGAGCTCGGTGCTGCGGCACAAGCACATCGCCATCATGGGCGCGTCGCCGAGCCAGTTCGGCACGGTGCGCGCGCAGCTGGCGCTGCGGCAGGTGTTCCTGTGGACGCACTCGCACGTGGTCGTCAAGCCGGAGCTGATGCTGTTCGGCGCGGCGCAGCGGTTCGACGACGGCGGCAACATCACCGACGAGATGACCATCAACCTGCTGCGCGAGCTGCTGACCGCGCTGCGCGACCAGATCCGGGGCTGAGCCATGACGCGCGGTTTCGTGCACTCCCCCAGTCCTACGAGGGTCGTCTTCGGCGCGGGCACGGTGGCCCAGGTCGCCGAGGAGGTGCGGCGGCTGGGCGGTTCCCGCGTGCTGCTGCTGGCCCGGCCCCGGCACGCCGGCAAGGTCGCCGCGGCGCTGGGTGATCTGGTCGTCGCACAGTTCGACGGGGCGCGCATGCACACCCCGGTCGAGGTCACCGCGCAGGCGCTGGACGTGCTGAAGGCGGCCGCAGCGGACTGCGTGGTCGCGGTCGGCGGCGGCTCGGCCACCGGGCTGGCCAAGGCGCTGGCCGCGCGGACCGGTGTGCCGCAGGTGATCCTGCCGACCACGTACGCCGGTTCCGAGGTGACACCGGTGCTCGGCGAGACCGAGAACGGCAGGAAGACCACCCGCCGGTCGCCGGACATCCTGCCGGAGACCGTGATCTACGACGTGGACCTGACACTGGACCTGCCGGTGCCGACCACGGTGACCAGCGCGATCAACGCACTGGCCCACGCGGTCGAGGCGCTCTACTCGCCGGATGCCAACCCGGTCGTCGATGCCGTTGCCGTGCAGGCGATCCGTGGCATCGCGCAGTCACTGCCGCTGGTCGCGGCCCATCCGTCCGATGTGGACGCACGGGCCGAGCTGCTGGAATCGGCCTGGCTGGCCGGCAGCTGCCTGGCCTCGGTGAGCATGGGTCTGCACCACAAGCTGTGCCACCAGCTCGGCGGCCAGTTCGACCTGCCGCACGCCGAGACCCACACGGTGATGCTGCCGCAGGTCATGGCGTACAAGCAGCAGGAGTCCCCGGAAGCGCTCGCGAAGGTCGCCGAGGCCTTGGACGTGCCGGACGCCGCGGCGGCCGTGTACGACCTCGTGACCGAGCTCGGCGGCCCGACCTCGCTGCGTGAGCTGGGTCTACCGGAGTCCTCTTTGGACGGTATCGAGCCGGCGTCGGTGCTGCACGCGGCATGGGCCGGCATCCGGCCGGACGGCGCGCCCGACCTGAGCGCACTGACCGCGCAGGTGTTGGCCAGCTTCGACGACACCCCGGACCCGCGGCTCAAGCAGCTGATCACCGACCTGGTCCGGCACCTGCACCATTTCGCCGTGCACAACGACCTGACCGAGGAAGAGTGGCTGTTCGCCATCGACTTCCTGACCAGGACCGGGCAGATCAGCGACGACAAGCGCAAGGAGTTCGTGCTGCTGTCGGACACGCTCGGCGTCTCCAGCATCGTCGACGCGCTGACCAACTCGCGCAGCCCGCTGACGACGCCGTCGGCGGTGCTCGGACCGTTCTACGTTGAGGGTCCGCCGGCCATGGAGCACGGCGCGGACATCTCCGGTGGACTGGACGGCGAGCCGCTGTGGGTGTCCACCGAGATCGTCGACACCGACGGCGAGCCGGTGCCCGGCGCGGTGGTGGATGTGTGGCAGGCCAACAAGGACGGCTTCTACGACGTGCAACTGGCCGAAGTGGACGGTCCCGTGCTGCGGGCCCGGTTCGTCGCCGACGACCAGGGCAAACTGACGTTCTGGACGACGTTGCCGCACGAGTACCCGGTGCCGGAGGACGGGCCGGTCGGGCAGATGCTCAACGGCACCGCACGGCATCCCTACCGGGCCCCGCACGTGCACTTCATGATCATGGCCCCGCACCACCACACGCTGGTCACCCAGCTGTTCGTCAAGGGCGGCGCTTACCTGGACTCCGACACGGTGTTCGGTGTCAAGAACGGCCTGATCGTCGACTTCCCGAAGGCCGACGGCGAGCCGCCCGCCGGGCGCGCGGTCACGGCGGGCGGCTGGCACCGGCTGGACTACACGTTCCGCATCGGCCGCTGATCGACCAGTTCCCGGTCCTCGCGGGGATTGAGCGCGGAGGCGAACACCACGGTCAGCACGCACAGCACGATCGGCACGAAGAAGGCCACGTTGAGCGGCATGAACCGGGTCAGACCGCCGATGACGGCCGGCCCGGCCAGCAGGCCGACGTAGCCGAGGCCGACGACCCTGGCCATCAGGGCGCCGGCCGAGCGGTGGTCGAGGTTGCCGGCGGCGGTGAACAACTGCGGCACGCCGCCGGCCAATCCGATGCCGAACAGCGCGTATCCCACCAGCGCCAACCAGATCCATGGCGAGACCGTCACGATCGTCAGCCCGATCGCGGCGATGGCCGCGCCGTAGCGGACGATCCGGGTCGCGCCGATCTTCGCCGCGACCCGGTCGGTGGCGAAGCGGCCGACGGTCATGGCCACCGCGAACGCGCCGTAGCCGAGCGGGGCCTCGCCGGCCGAGGCGTTGAGGATGCCCTTGAGCTCCAGCGTGGCCCAGTCGTTGGCGACGCCCTCGGACAGCATCAGCGCCAGCGCCAGGAAGCCGAGGATCCAGACCAGCCCCTTCGGGGCCGGCTTCGCTTCCGTGACAACGGTTTCCTCGTGCTGTTGCTGGTGGTGGTCGGCGTCGATGGTGAACCGCCCGGCGACCAGGGACAGCGCGGCGACGAACAGGCCGGTCGCGGTCAACGTGATCCCGGTGGGCACGTTGGCGTAGAGCACGGCCGACCCGATGCCGGCGGCGAAAGCGCCGCCGATCGACCACATGGCGTGGAAGGCGGCCATGATCGGTCGCGGGTAACCCCGTTCCACCACCACGGCATGGGCGTTCATGGCCACGTCCAGCGCGCCGTTGGCGAAACCCATCACGATCAGCATCAGGCCCAGCGCCCACCACGAGGGCAGCCAGCCCACCACGGTCAGCGAAAGCCCGAACGCCGTGGCGGCGGCCGGGGTCAGCCGGCGCGGACCGATCTTGTCCACCAACGGGCCGACGACCTGCATGCCGATCAGGGCGGACCCGCCCAACACGAGCAGCAGCAGGCCCAACACGCTGTGCGGGACACCGATGTCGCGCTCCACGTTCGGCAGGTGCACCAGCCACATGCCGAGGCCGAAGCCGTTCAGGCCGAAGATCAGGAAGGTCGCGGCGCGGGCGGCCCGCGGTGGCGAGGTCATGCGATCTCCTTGGCGACGTGCACCAGCACGCCGCGGTCGACCAACGCCTCGCGCTGGTCCTCGGGTGCGGTCGAATCGGTGACGACGACGTCGGGGCGGTCGGCGGCGCAGACGTGGGCCAGCGCGGCACGATCCCATTTCGCGCCGTCGACCAGGGCGAGCGTGCGCCCCGACACCGCGATGGCCTGCTGCTTGACCTCCGCGTCGTCCAGGTCGAAGGCGGTGAGCCCGGAGTCGAGGCTGAAGGCGCAGGGGCTCACCACGGCGACGTCGAAACGCAGCTGTTTCAACGAGTTCAGGGTCAGCGGGCCGACCATGGCCAGCTCCCCCGGCCGCGGCTCACCGCCCGGGATCAGCAGCCGAACCCTTGGCGCGTCGAGAAGTTCGGTCACGGCGTGCAGTGAAAGCGGCAGCACCGTCACCGCCCGGTCGCGCAGCCGGCGGGCGACTTCCAGCGCGGTGGTGCCGCTGTCCAGCACGATCGTCTCGCCGTCGCGGATCAGCTCCACCGTGGCGTCGGCGATCGCCCGCTTGGCCTGGATGGCCGACACCGCGCGCGCCGCGAACGGCGGCTCCACACCGGACGGTGTCGTCGGCACCGCGCCGCCGTGCACCCGGCGCAGCACACCGTGCGCCGCCAGGACGTCAAGGTCGCGCCGCACCGTCATCTCCGAGGCGCCCGTCACCATCGCGAGCTCGGCCACCGTCACCTGAGCGGTGCTCTTCAACCGCTCGACGATCACCCGCTGCCGCTCTGCTCCACGCACCCATGGGATGTTTCCATCCACCGTGCGTTCGCACAAGTCGTTTGTTCGTTCTATCACGCCGCTTGTGCTTTTGCCGCTGCGGCATGATGGATTCATGCGCGCCGTCGACACCGGGGGCTATCTGAAGGGCCGGATCCGCCGGGAGGACATCATCTCGGCGGCGGCCGTCGTGTACGGCGAGGTCGGCTACCACGGGGCGTCGCTGCGGGAGATCGCCAAGCGGGTCGGCATGTCCCACGCCGGCCTGCTGTACTACTTCCCCACCAAGGAGGCCCTGCTGGCCGCCGTGCTCGAGCGCCGCGACGCCGAGGACGCCGAGCGCGAGCAGCTCGCCTCCCCGCCCGGCATCGAGGTGCTGCGCCACTACCTGGCGCTCGCCTCGCACAACGTCCGCCACCCCGGCATCGTCGACCTCTACACCCGCCTCGCCGCCGAGGCCGTCGCCCCCGACCACCCCGCCCACGACTACTTCCGCAAGCACTACGACGAGGCCCGCGGCGGCGTGCGGGACTCTTTCCGGGTGCTGTCCGAGCGCGGCGACCTGCGCCCCGGCGTCGACCCCGAGCAGGCCACCGTCACCTTCATCGCCCTGATGGACGGCCTCCAGGTGCAGTGGCTCACCACCCCCGACCAGATCGACCTGGTCGGCTCCCTGCGGTTCTACCTCCAGTCGCTGCTCACGGTGCCGCTGGACTGACGCCGCCGCACCCGCCTTCCCCACTTTCGAATGTCACATGAGCGTCATACTTGCCTCCCTGAGGCACATCCGGACCGCATGTGCCGAAGGGACGGTGGGGGTGGGGCACCCTGCCGCCATCCGGTTGGTCGACATCACCAGCCGTGGCGTTCCGCTTACGCGGCGGCAACTCGTCGTGGATCATCCGCGGTATGTCGGGTAGTACGACGGGACCGGTTTTCGCCGGCGTGCACGCTCTGCTGACGATGATCCGGGACCTCAGCGCCCGGCCACGCTTCTTTCCCAAGCCACCGAAACAGGACCTGTGGGGCGACCGGCCGCTGCCGCTGGTGTGCCTGCGGCGGGAGTCCAGCCGCGACGGTCTGCTCAAGGCCTTGTCGGATCGGCTGGACCACACCGGGCTGCCGCAGGTGCCGCACGTGCTGGTGGACACCGAGGCCGCCGACCAGCGGTCGCGCCGTCACGGGGAGTCCCCGGCGTCTCAGCGGCAGGCGCCGCTGCTGCCGCTGCTGGACGAGCTGTGTCGCGAGCTGGCGAGGAAGTCGTTCGGCGCCAAGCGGCTGACCCGCTTCGACCGCTACCGGCTGGCGGACTGGCTGACCGGCTGCGACGTCCCGCAGGCGCAGGGCCTGGACGACCGGGCCCACATGGCGCAGTTGCTGCGCCAGTGGATCGGCGGACACGAGCAGCCCGACCTCGCGCCGGTGGTCGACGCCGCCCCGGGTTGGCCGGCCAAGCTGGTCATGGCCTTCGGACTGTGGGCCTGGCGCAAGGTCGGCTACCGCTGGGCCACCGAACGCGTGCCGGGTCTTGGCCGCAAGACCCGGTGGTTCATGCGGCAGCAGTTCATGGTGCCGCGGCACTCGGTCGGCTTCCTGGACTTCGCCGAGCGGCTGACCGCCGGCCGCCGCGGCTCGGAGAACGAGGAGCAGGTCAAGCGGCTGCTGGTGCACGCGTTCCTGGAGGACATCCGGGTGGCCTACCGACGGCGATGGTTCGGTGTGCTGCCGCGGCGGCCCGGCTGGCGACGCACCGCGTACCTGACCGTCCTGCTGGACAACGTGACCGCGGCCAACGGCGGCTGGGAGCTGCTGCGGCTGGTCAACGCCGTGCGCAACGAGACCGGCGAGATCGACCCGCTGCTGATCGTGGTGGAGAGCGACGAGACGCCGCCGTTGGCGGACCCACCCCAGCCGGTGTCGCCGGCCGACACCCGGGACGCGCTGGAAACCTGGCAGGACACACTGCCGAGCCGCCGGCAGCTGCTGGCCGCCAACGCCCGCTACCTGCTGGTCACGCTGCCCCCGGCGGTCGGCGACAAGCCGGCCAGGCTCGACCCAGCGGACCTCAACGCCTGGGACACCGACGGTTCCTTCCGGCCCCGCCGGGCACCGGTGCTGGCCCGGCGCGGTGTGGTGGAGACGATCGTCGTGCTGGTCCTGCTGGGCGGGTTGACGCCGGTAGCGCTCGGGGTGGCCAACGACAACGCGGCCGGGTGCTCGTTCACCAGTCCGCTGACCCCGGGCACGGTGGCGGTGCAACCGTTCGACGTCGCGCCCGGCGACCGGGAATGCGTCGGCTACAGCGACAACGCGGCCCAGGTGTTCGGCTCGGACGAACGGCTGCGCAACGCCCAGACGGCGGTCTTCGCGCAGAACGACAACGCGCAGCGGCAGCACCTGGCCGATCCCAACCGACCGTTGGTCAGCCTGGTCTACTTCGGCGGCCTGACCCACAACGGCGTCGACCCCAACACCGACCACTCGCTGGCCGAGGAGCTGGAAGGCCTGCTGTTGCGGCAGCGCGGGCAGAACGACATCTCGTCCAAGGCGAACCCGCTGCTGCGGGTGATCGTGGCCAACGGCGGCTCGGCGATGGCCGACGCGGCCGCCGTGGCCCGGGACATGCTGGCGCCGCTGTTCCGGTCCGACCCGAGCATCCTCGGCGTCATCGGCATGGACCGCACGGTCGCCCAGACCCAGCAGGCCATCGCCGAGCTCGGACTGCTGGGTATGCCCGTCGTCGGCACCACCCTCACCGGCGTCGGTCTGACCGACCTGTCGCCGCTGTACTTCCAGCTCAGCCCGGACAACGACACGGAATCAGTGCTGGTCACCCAGTACGCCAAGCGCATCGGCGCCACCAAGGTCACCATCTACCAACCGCTGCAGGGCGGCGACGCCTACGTGCAGTCGCTGGCCGGCCTGCTGGCGGGAAGGCTTCAGCGCAGCGGCATCACGGTCGAGAGCGTGCCGTGGAACAGCTCGGCGACCGCCCTGCCGCCGCTGTGCGCGCAGCCCGGCGACCACAGCAACGAGATCGCCTTCTACGACGGCCGCGACAACGACTTCGGCGACTTCCTGCACACCGCCACCAACGGCTGCTACCAGCCGCAGCAGCTGCCCCGGATCCTCGGTGACGACGCGGTGTCCCGGTTCATCGAGCACGAACGGGACCGCACCCAGGACTCGCTGGCCGGCATTCGGGTCTCCTACGTGAGCCTGGCCAGCCTGACCGTGGTGGCCGGCGAGCCCTGCGTCCACGGACGGACCGGCTCGGTCGCCGGCGGCGGCCAGCCGCTGGACGAGTTCTGCTCGGGCTACGCGAAGTTGCACGACGCGCTGCTCAGCGCGCTGCCCAAGGAGGACGGCCCGTTGCTGCCGTGGCCCGGCGAACGGGTCGGGCAGAGCTACGACGCCGCCGGCATGTTCGTCGACGCGGTCCACGAGATGCAGAAGCGCGCGGGCCTGGTGGGCCAGCCCTATGCGCCGAATCCGGGTGCGCTGGCCCAGCAGTTCCGCGAGATGACCTTCAGCGGGGCCACCGGGTCGATCAACTTCCAGTCCGGGCGGACCGGCGAACGGCGCAACATCGCCATCCTCACCATCGCCGACATCCACGACATCGCCTCGGTGCCGAAATGCGTCTACCTGATCGGCGACCTCTACGACCCGTCCCAGCACCGGGACCCCAACGGGTGTCCCGCCTGATCGGCGTCAGAAGGTCGCGGTGTGCGGGTCCCAGTCCTCGGGCAGGGCGGGCGGGATCTCG